>CAZFCP010000017.1:2571-23327 GCA_964517775.1 uncultured Candidatus Marinamargulisbacteria bacterium
TAATGGCATCATAGTCTAATATTCTGTACTTGGTATTATCAAGTGTCTCTCTGTATCATTCTTTCTATAAAAAAACATGGAGCTTTGTTCAATCTGCTGTTGTAACATTTAAACCACTTTCTCCTCAAGATATCCATCTGTATTGCACACAGTTTCAAGTTCTGGACAAAGCAGGCAGCTATGGCATTCAAGACATCGGATCAACTTTTGTAGAAAGCGTTTCAGGGTCACTGACAACAGTGATCGGTTTACCTGAATATCCATTAAAAACACTGCTCGCATACTGGGGAATTACCCCGATTCAGAAAGGTTAACATCATGTCGGCTTGGGACTTTTTTGCCAAACGGTTTGTAAAAGATATGGGAATTGATTTGGGAACAGCCAATACGGTTGTTTTCGTCAGAGGTGTTGGCATTGTCGTGAGAGAACCGTCTGTTGTTGCCATTAACAAGCAATCAAAAGAAGCCATGGCCATCGGAAATGATGCCTACAGCATGGTGGGCAGAACCCCTGGAAATATTATCGCCGTTCGTCCCATGAAAGACGGTGTTATTGCTGATTTTGATATTACCGAAAAAATGGTGAGAGAATTTATTTTGAAAGCCAATAAGGAAACGGGAGGATTTACAAAACCTCGGGTTCTGATTGGTGTTCCATGGGGCATTACGGACGTTGAAAAACGGGCTGTTTTAGATGCCTCATTTCAAGCTGGAGCTAAAGAAACCTATTTGATTGAAGAACCTATGGCCGCTGCTATCGGAGCGGGAGTGGATGTAACGAAAGCCGAAGGCCGCATGATTATCGATATTGGCGGAGGAACCACCGAAGTGGCTGTTATTGCGCTTGGCGGTATTGTAACCTGCAGATCCATCCGCATTGCCGGAGACGAATTTGACGAAGCGATTATTGCCCACTGCAGAAAGAACTACAACCTGCTGATTGGTGAGCGTATGGCCGAGCGGGTAAAAATGGACATTGGGTCTGCCTATCCGTTTGAAGAAGAAAAAGACGTGATTGTTCGCGGCCGTGATTTGTTAAGCGGACTGCCGAAGACTTTTACGATTTCGTCCTATGAAATCCGGGATGCGTTATCCGAGCCAATTACATCGATTGTGGATTCGCTAAGAATGACGTTGGAAAAAACGCCGCCGGAGTTGTCTTCGGATATTATGGACAATGGGATTTTAATGACTGGCGGAGGGTCCTTATTACACGGACTGGACAAGTTTTTAATGTCCGAAACCGGAATTAAGGTTATTCGTGCAGAAGATCCGTTATCCTGTGTAGCGATTGGTACCGGAAAAATTCTGGAAACACCAAGCCTGATGCCATTAATTGGCAGCCAGTGGTCTAAGAAAAACTAGGCTAAAAAAACACATCTGCAATAAAAAACTGTTTTTTCCGATAAGCAACAGGGGCGGAGCTTTATCCTCCTTTAAAGCTGCTTATGAAAAAAATTCTTTCGTTTACTATCCCAAAAACACATCCTCACTGGCTTAGAGCCTGTGATATCCCACTTCATTTTTTTACAGGGTCAGAAACCCAGGACTTAAGCGTAAAAGAGCAGGTCATTCTGGGAAGTAAACCATGGCTGGCTATTGATATGGCCTTTAGAGCAACCGATGGAACACCCATCATTTTTGAAATCCAGTCGTTGTTAAGCTCTAATTTTCCAAATAAATTTATGGTTGACAGGCTTCAGCATTTTTTTAAAAATCCAGACTCCTGTATTGTTTATATTTGTGACTATAAAACGGGAGTTCGTGCAACTCAATCTATTTTTGAAGCCCAGGGAATTTCCGATATTAATACCCGTTATCGTTCGGCTAAACGGACATTTTCTCCTGTAGAAAAAATAGTTATCGGGGATGATGATTATTTGAAAAAACTGCAGGCTATCCTATCCAAAAAAAGCGGAGAGATATGGGTGTGGGTGGGAGATATTGCTGAAAATTCCGATGCCCACAGAGAGTTATGGGCAACATTACAGCAGAACTTATCCTTACCGCATGTCTATATCGACTGTTTTGAATCTGCACCAAACTCCGTGCTGCTTTCTTTTAAAGCAACTCAGCGGGCTTTATTTCCAGAACACTTCAATCCCGACCTTGTTATTACCCGATCCGGGCTCGATATCGGCACAACCCCATTACCTGAAAATCCCATCGTTTTGTTAAAAGAAACCAATGGATCACGAGGCGATCAGATTCATATATGGGATAGGGATTTATGGGAAACGCTCAGGAAAAAGCCTTCAGTAGAGTTTCTTTTGGAATCCTGTGTCAGAACCCAATCCACAACAGATGCCCAACAACATTACAGGCTGTACCTTGCTCCAACCTCGGAAGGACATACCATATTTAGAGCCGTAGAGATTACAGCCCCCGACAGATCAGATGAAAGCTTATCGTTAAAGGAACGCTATGTCGGTCACGGCAATGTTAAAAAACGAGAGTTATCCGAAACAGACATTGCAGAACGGTTTTCAAGGGAACTGGTTTCAGAATTTTCAGGAATTGTAGACAGAGTTACACAGTTTGATTTCAGAAGCACGCTTTTAAGCTGGCTTGAAAGTTCTCACCCGCTTCATGTGTTAAGAGGATTGGATATCCTTCACGTTGGTAGCACACATTACGCTTCCCATGAGGAACTTTTCAACACACAATTATGGGGGTCAGGACCAAGTTTAAAATCAGACTACTGGCAGGCTTTAAGCTCTATTTTAGAAAAAATCTGGGATCCTGACAGCTTAAAACTCATCAATCAAAAATTAACCAGTCTTTTTTTAAAGGAATTATCACATATTTTAAATACGAGAGAACTGACATCAGACACACTAAACCTTATCCTTAAGACTCAAAAACACATTAAAAACAATATTGCAGGCGAAAAAACAACAAAACAACTTCGGGGATTAGCAAGTGATTACCTGAACCTTCGTGCCTTATTCAGATTTGCAGACGATACCATGAGAGAACATGCCAACATTTTTTTAAAAAAATTTAAAGACATCCTGGATGGGTTTGTAACCACTTCCACATCGGAACCTCCAACCGGTAAAACATCTCAAACAACCTCTAACGATTAAAGTTTTTAATCACTCTATCCAGCTGTTTTTTGGTATCTCTTTCCCTAAGTGTTTCACGTTTATCGAACATTTTCTTAGGACGGGCCATTCCGATTTCAAGCTTCACTTTGCCATTTACAAAATAGATAGACAACGGAACCAAAAGCAGGCTTTTTTCATTCACTTTTTTCTTCCATTTATCCAGCTGATGACGATGAATCAGCAATTTTCGATTTCGTAACGGGTCTACATTGGCAATATTTCCAAAACTGTAAGGCTGGATCTGACAGCCGATCAGCCACAGTTCGTTATCCATAATCCTGGCGTAACAATCCCGTAAATGAATGCCGCCGCCGCGTATGGATTTGACCTCACATCCTACTAAAACCATGCCCACTTCTATTTTTTCTAAAATCTCATAGTCGTGAAAAGCTTTTTTATTAGATGCAATGATGTTTCGAGAGGTACCTGACATGGGAAACCTATGATATAATTCGGGTACAAAATTTGCAATCTGCCCTACCAAAACATACTTCTAAAGGAGATCCGTCATGGCTAAGACCGTTTCAAAAAAATCCACCCCTAAAAAATCAGCTAAAATCGATTTTTCATATCTCAAAAAAGATATTATCGATAACAACACGATCGAAGAGATTGTTTATGCGGATTTTGACGTTAAAAGAGGGTTAAGAAACAAGGACGGAAGCGGTGTTATTGCAGGACTTACAAAAATCTCATCGGTTATCGGTGCCAGACAAATCGACGGTATGGTAGAACGTGTTGAAGGCATTTTGAAATACAGAGGAACAACCATTGAAGATATCGTGACCCAATTTGATGACAACAGCCGTCATCGTTTTGAATATGTCACGTTTTTACTGTTAACCGGTAAAAAACCAACTAAAAAAGATATGGATTTATTAACAGCGTTTATGGCCGAAAACCGTGATCTTCCCAAAGAAGTCATCGATTCAGTTATCAAAGGACTGCCCAGCAAAGATGTGATGAACAAAGTTCAAACGTCGGTGTGCAGCTTATATGGATTTGATAAAGACCCTGATACAAACGACGCTTACGAAAACTTCCTAAAAGCCCTTTTAATTACAGCTAAACTTCCAACAATCATCGCCTATTCTTATCTATCAGCTTATAAGCCAAAAGCCAAACTGGTAAAACCACCGGCAGACATGTCGTTGGCTGAAGGCTTTTTATATATGTTATATGAAGGAAAAAACCCCACAAAAATGGAAGCCAATATTCTGGATTTGTGTCTGGTTCTTCATGCTGAACACGGCGGTGGAAATAATTCTGCCTTTGCAACCTATGTGGTTACATCAAGCGGATCTGATATGTATTCATCGTTAACAGCGGCCATCGGCAGCTTAAAAGGCCCTCTTCATGGGGCTGCAAACAGTAAAGTAATGAAAATGATGGAGGATGTTAAATCCAATCTTAAAAAATGGGATGATAAAACCAAACTTCGTGCCTATTTAAAAGATATTTTAGAGAAAAAAGCCTATGACAAATCAGGAAAGATTTATGGACTTGGACACGCTGTGTATACAAAGTCAGACCCTCGTGCCCTTTTACTTCAAAAACAGGCTATTGAGTTAGCTAAAAAGAAAAAACGCCTGCCTGAATATCAACTATATTTGGATATTGCATCTGAAGGTCCTGTGGTTTTTCAGAAGTTAAAAGGCCCTGAAAAAGTGATTGCTCCTAACGTGGATTTCTTTTCCGGGTTTGTATATGACTGTCTTGGGATTCCTAAGGAGATTTATACACCGCTGTTTGCCATGGCAAGGGTTGTGGGTTGGGCCAGCCATAGAATTGAGGAAATGTTGTCGGGGAAACGGATTATCAGGCCCGGGTTTAAGTATGTAGGGAAGTAGGCTACAGACTACCCCTCGTCGTCTAGCATCATCTTTGTGGCCTCATAACAGGATACTCGCCTTCACTATAGCCATATATGAATATCTACGGCTATTTATAGGCTGGCTATAGACTAGTTCTTTAGCTCGCTGTCAAAACTGCAGACTACCCCGTCACTTCGTGCCACCCCTTCTGGGAAGGGGATTTTATGTTGATTCTTATAACTGTTAAGTTTTGATTGTACCCCAGCTTTCGCTGGGGTACAGGCTGTTTTGTTTGAACTGGATTTCAGCTTCCGCTGGAATGACAACATTGCAAATGTAATCACGGTTGTTAATTCCCCTTCCCAGAAGGGGTGGCAGCGGAGCTGACGGGGTAGTCTGTTGCTACACCAGCGGAGTAAAACTTATAAGAATTGCGGTTTTCTCTAACATTCCCTTAACATTCCCCTAACAATTCATTTACACTAACCCCTTACAATAAACAGGTTTCATACCCTATCATTGATGTATGATAAAACACATTATCTCTATTTTAGAGCGTAAACCGACACACAAGGAGACTATTTTATGCAAAATGTTTTGAAAAAAACATGGATTACAGCGGCAGGCATCCTGTTATTAGGATCTGTATCCTTACATGCTGTTGAATTATTAGGTGCAGGAGCTACATTCCCCTACCCTTTTTATGCAAAACTTACCGATACCTACCACAAAAAAACAGGCGTTAAGATCAATTATCAATCGATTGGTTCAGGCGGCGGTATTCAACAATTAAAAAACAAAACCGTTGATTTTGGTGCAAGCGATGCGTTTTTAAGTGATAAAGAATTAAAAGAAATGCCTGGAAAAGTGATTCATATTCCGACCTGTTTAGGTTCGGTTGCACTAAGCTTTAACATTCCTGGTGTAAAAAATCTTCAATTAAATGGGGAGATTATTGGCCAGATTTTTCTTGGAAAAATTAAAAACTGGAGTGATCCTGCCATTGCAAAACTAAATCCGAAAACAAAACTTCCAAACCTGCCAATCGCAGTTGTTCACCGTTCAGACGGAAGTGGAACTACAGCTATCTTCACCGAGTTTGTGGCTGAAACCAATGCAGAATGGAAATCAAAGGTTGGCGCTGGAAAATCAGTAAACTGGCCAACAGGGCTTGGTGGAAAAGGTAACGCTGGTGTTGCCGGGATGATTAAACAGGTTCCTGGAAGCATCGGATATATCGAACATATTTATGCAAAACAAAATAAAATGGCCGTGGCTGCGATTCAGAACAAAGCCGGAAAATTCATTTTACCTAGCCTGGAAACAACTTCCAAAGCTGTTGATGAAGCCATTCCAAATGACACCCGTGTTTCTTTGGTAAACACTACCGCTGCAGACGGTTACCCAATTGCAAGTTTTACCTGGATTCTTGTATATCAGGATTTAACAGCTCTTGGTCCAGACAAAGCAAAAGAATTACAAAGCTTTTTAGCCTGGATTTTAAAAGATGGTCAAACACTGGCAACAGGTCTTGATTACGCAAAACTTCCTCCAGCTGCAGTAAAAAAAGCTGAGGTTCTTGTAAAGTCCTTGAAAATTAAGTAATCCACCCTTTATAGTAGCGCTATGCGTCATCAAGAATGGATGGATTCGGTCTTTAAGAAAAAATTATGGCTATCCGGTTTTGCCGTGATAGCCCTGATGGCCGCCATTTTTTTTACGCTGGCCTACAAATCGCTTCCCGCACTTATTGCTTTTAAATGGAATTTTATAACCCAAAGCACCTGGGATCCCATGACCGAACAATTCGGAGCCAAACCGTTTGTTGTAGGGACACTGCTAACTGCATTTATTGCCCTGGCTTTATCAATCCCGTTCTCAGTTTCCATCGCTTTATTGCTGGGAGAATATTTAAAACAGGGATTTTGGGCCTGGTTTTTCAAAACCGTTATTGATTTATTAGCCGGAATCCCGTCTGTTGTTTATGGATTATGGGGACTTTTTGTACTGGTTCCGTGGGTAAGAGAAATTGAAATGGTATTTGGATTAACACCGTTTGGCATCGGCATTTTTACAGCCTCCTTAATTTTAGCGTTGATGATTATTCCTTACGCAGCCGCTATCAGCAGGGATGTTATAAAAATGGTCCCGACAGAGTTAAAAGAAGGCGCGTTTTCTTTGGGTGCTACCCAATGGGAAGTGGTTAAAACCGTGATTATTCCTTATGCAAAATCTGGTCTTTTTGCGGGGACGTTGTTATCGCTTGGGAGAGCCATCGGGGAAACCATGGCCGTTACCATGGTGATTGGAAACGCCAACGAAATTCCTACGTCTTTACTGGGACCGGGAAATACCATGGCCAGTATCATTGCCAACGAATTCAGCGAAGCTACTGGAGCCCTACACACCGCAAGTTTGATTGAAATGGGACTGTATTTACTTGTCATCACGGCTATTATCAACTTTATTGGCCGCTGGATTATCACAAGGACAACCGTATGATCTGGTTTAGAATTTTTAAGGATAACGCCTTTAAAACCATCATTTTTCTATTAACAGCGTTGTTAATGGCACCTCTGGCTGCAATTTTATTTTATATTGTTAAAAATGGACTGGCCGCTATTTCGATTACATTTTTAACGGCACTGCCAAAACCTGCGGGGGAAATCGGCGGAGGGATTGTAAACGCTTTAATTGGAAGCGGGATTTTAATTGGATTAGCCTGCCTGCTGTCGATTCCTTTTGGGATTTTTGTAGGGATTTTTCTCAGCGAAACCAAGCCCAGCCGTTTTACTCATGCGGTTCGCTTGTGTGTGGATCTTCTGCAAGGTATTCCCTCTATTGTTATCGGTATTGTGGCTTATGCCTGGATTGTATTGCCAATGAAACATTTTTCGGTTTTTTCAGGTGGTGTAGCCCTGGCCATCATGATGTTGCCGCTGGTAGTAAAAAGTACGGAAGAAACCTTAAAACTCATACCTCAATCTCTTAAAGAAGCCTCGCTGGCTTTGGGTGTTCCGTATTATCGAACGGTTTTAAAAGTTATTGTCCCTACCGGTTTTAATGGAATCCTAACCGGCGTTTTATTAGGAATTGCCAGAGTCACAGGCGAAACAGCACCGTTACTGTTCACAGCCTTTGGAAATCCGTTTATCAGTTTTTCATTGCTGAAACCGGCGCAATCTCTCCCACTTACCTTGTTTAATTATTCCACTAGTCCCTATGACGACTGGCAGATGCAGGCCTGGGGAACAGCACTGGTTTTAATGACCTTTATTCTATGTCTAAGTTTACTTGCAAAGGCGGTTACACGAAAATGAGCAACGAGGTTTTAAAAATAAAAGATCTAAATATTTCGATTGGAAGTCAGCCGATTATTAAAGGGATTTCCGTCACGTTTTACAAAAATGCCGTTACAGCCATTATGGGACCTTCTGGATGTGGAAAAACTACGCTTCTTCGCAGTATTAACAGGATGCACGAGCTGCTTGGGAACGCCAGTATTACCGGTAGTATTCATCTGGAATCTGAAAATATTCTGGATATGAATCCGATTCTGGTCAGGCGGAAAGTGGGCATGGTTTTCCAACGCCCCAACCCTTTCCCAACCATGAGCATCTACGACAACGTGATTGCCGGCTACACCTTAAACAGCATCAAGTTATCGTCTAAAGAAAAAGATCATCTGGTTGAAGATTCTCTGACCAAAGCGGCGTTGTGGAATGAAGTAAAAGACAATTTGCACCGTAAGGGAACGTTTTTATCGGGCGGTCAACAACAGCGTTTATGTATCGCGCGTGCGCTGGCTATGAAGCCGGAAATTCTACTTCTCGATGAACCCACGTCTGCACTGGATCCTATCGCCACCACACATATCGAAGAACTGTTATTTGAACTTAAAAAAGAAGTAACATTAATCATGGTTACCCACAACATCGGACAGGCGTCACGGATTTCAGACTACTCGGCATTCCTGTATCTGGGCGAGCTGGTTGAATACGATCAAACCGAAAAAATGTTTACGGTTCCAAAAGACAAACGCACGGAAGAATATTTAACCGGAAAATTTGGCTAATGACTCAAAAAATCCTGATTGTTGAAGATGAACTGGATATTGTTGAACTGGTAAGCTTTCACCTCAAACGTGAAGGTTTTGAACCTGTGTCCTTGCAAACAGGCCTTAATATTGTAGATACAGTCAATCAGCATCATCCCAGCCTGATTATTCTGGATTTGATGCTGCCCGGACAAAACGGCTATGACTGCTGCAAAGCCTTAAAAGCATCGCCGTCTACGCAACATATCCCTATCATCATGCTATCTGCCAAAAATGAAGATTCAGACATTATTACCGGACTGGAACTGGGTGCCGATGATTATTTACCAAAACCATTCAGCCCCAAAGTATTAATTGCCCGGGTAAGAGCCCAGCTTCGAAAAAAACAGGAACCTGAAATCGCAGCACCAGCAACACAGGATGTCACTAAAATATCAACAGCCACGGCATTAAATGGACTCGAAATCGACCCAAATTCCATGATGGTGCGCTATAATGGAAAAGTCATCACATTATCGGCCTCAGAGTTTAAGGCGTTGGAATTTTTAACGCAAAAGCCAGGCTGGGTTTTCAGCCGGTATCAGATTGTTGAAGCCATTCACGGTGAACACTATATCGTAACCGACAGAACCGTTGACGTCTTGATTGTGGGACTGAGAAAAAAACTAGGAAAAGCCGGACATCTTATCGAAACCGTTCGAGGTGTTGGCTACAGGTTTAAATCCGAATGAAAAATCAATCACTTTTTCGATTACTACTCCTGTCTTACATCCTCATAGCGCTGGTGGCGGCTTCCGTATTTTTCTCGGTATGGCTGCTGATTCTGCTGATTCCGGCAATTATCGGCGTCAGTGTTTTTGTTTCAAAACGCATTACAACACCGCTGGACAGGCTTCAAGACATTATGGAGCAGATGTCTGAGGGTGATTTTAAACATCAATTCCCATGGTCGGAATCGTTTGAAATCAAGGAACTTGTGACCAGTCTTCATAAACTCAACGAAACACTCTCTAAAAAAATTGCCAGTCTTTCTACTGAAATCCAGCAGAAAAAAGGGATTTTGGAAAACATGAAAGATGGGGTTATTACCTTCGATTTACATGAAAAAATTATTGGAGCCAACAAGGCAGCTTCTCAATACCTGGGTATTTCAGAAGAAAAATTAATTGGATTTTCGATTCAGGAAGCTGTGCGTCACACCGAACTACAGCGATTTGTACAACAATTATTTGTGCTGGATAACAAACAGGAAGGCACCATCGTAATTACCGATCAGCAGAACCGGTATCTTCAGGTTCAGGGCATTCCGCTTAAACAGTCTCAGGAATCCAATATTGGTGCGCTGGTTGTGCTTCATGATTTATCGCCGCTTAAACATCTGGATGCCGTACGCAAAGATTTTGTAGCCAATGTGTCTCATGAACTTAAAACGCCTATTACGCTGATTCAAGGTAGCCTCGAAACGCTGGATACGCCCAATTTATCTGTGGAAGAGCAACAGCAGTTTATTCAGATTGCCCTGTCACATGCTCAGCGGTTGGGGCAAATTATCGAAGATTTGCTGATGCTGGCCCGATTGGAACAAGGTCGTCACAGCATCGATCTTTGCCTGGAAGAACCGCTTCCCGTCATTCAAAAAGCCATAGCCACCTGTCAGCCGTTTTTGGATCAGGCCAACATGTCAATTCATATTCATGCAGAAGCTCAGGAAAAAATCTCATTAAACAAAGCGTTGCTGGAACAGGCGCTTATTAATCTTATTCAAAATGCACTAAAATACAGTGAAGCCAGTACCTTGATTATTGAAAACAGCTTCACGGAAAAAGACTGTATCATCACCGTATATGACAATGGAAAAGGTATCGGTGCCGAACATCTTCCACGGTTATTTGAACGGTTTTATCGGGTAGATCCGGTTAGAAACCGACACAGCGGCGGAACAGGACTTGGGCTTTCCATTGTCAAACATATTGTGTTGGCACATCACGGAAAAATCGATGTCCAAAGCCAGCCAGGACAAGGCACCAGTTTTACACTGACCTTACCAAAACCATCTTAAAAGGAGTTTTACCATGCAAAAACATTTACAGCGTGAAGTTGAACATCTAAAAAAAAGCTTTATGAGCTTAAGTACAATGGTTGAAGAAAACGTTGTTCTGGCCACAAAAGCCTTTAGGGAAATGGATAAGGAAGCCGCAAAAACAGTTATCGACAGAGACGATGCTATCGACAATATGGAAATCAAGGTTGAGGAAGAATGTTTGAAGATGCTGGCTCTGTATCAGCCGGTTGCAAGCGACCTTCGGTTTATTATCACCATACTTAAAATCAACAGCGATCTTGAGCGTATTGGGGATTTGGCCGTTAACATTGCCAAATGCTCATTATTTTTATGTCAGGCCCAAAAACTGGACACACATTTTCACTTTTCTGTGATTATTCAAAAAACCCTTGTGATGCTTAAAAAAAGCCTGGATGCCCTTGTGAATATGGATACAGAACTTGCTCGTGAAGTGTGTTCGCTGGATAAGGAAGTGGATGAGCTGAAACATCAGCAGGAAAAAGACATTATGGACTGGATTAAACAAAACCCGGATCACGCCGAAAGCATGATTCGATTTTTATCCATTTCCAGACATCTGGAACGGATTGGCGACCACGCCACCAACATTGCAGAAGATGTGATTTATTCTGTAGATGGAGAAATTATTCGTCATCATAACGTCACCAAATAATGCTAAGCAAAGCAATTTTGCTGTGGCTGAGAAAAGAACTCCCGATTCTGGTCAGCGATCATGTTATCACCGAGTTTCAGGCCGAAGTCATTTTAAGCAAATATCAGAACCAGTTTAAATCCTATAGAAAAAAACTATTGTATTGCCTAGCAGCCCTAATGGGGATATTCTTAGCTAGTATATTACTCTTTTTAATTTTTACAGCTTAACCGAACTCAAAAAAGGATTATCTATGTCTGCAAAATATTTTATTTTAGATACAAACGTTCTCCTTCATAATCCAGCTGCATTGTATGCGTTTTCAGACAACACCGTCATTATTCCGTTAACAGTTATTGAAGAGTTGGATACCTTTAAAACCTCTTCAGATAAAAAAGGCAAACATGCCAGACAGGTGCTTCGTGAAATTGACAGCATCACCAGAAAAGGAGCTTTGGAAGCTACTGGTGCCAAGCTAAAAAACGGAGGCAGACTTCGTATTGGCGTTCATCCTCCTGCACCAAATCTTCCGTTAGATGTTACGGTAAAAGACAATAAAATTCTTAGTATTGCATTCGAGCTTCAGCAAAAAGGTGAACAGGTTTTCTTTATTTCCAAAGATATTAACGCCAGAATTAAAGCGTTAGCACTTGGAATCAAAGCCAACGATTATGAAAAACAAAAAGTAGAATACAGCTCGTTATATAGAGGGTGGAGAGAGCTTGATCTTCCCGAAGAGGATTTTGCCTCGTTTTTTCAAAACAGCCGACTGGATGTTCATGCAAGCGGCATGTTCAGCGATAACGAATATGTGTCACTTCGCTGCAGCAAAAGCCCGGATGCCGAAGCCAGAGGTTTAGGCCGTTACGTGGCTTCTGAAAAAGCGATTCTGCCTCTTAAACCCTTTTACGAAGCCATGGGCATTAAACCGGTAAACAGAGAACAGATTTTTGCTTTCGATTTATTATTAAATGACAACATTCCTCTGGTTACATTAATCGGACCTGCAGGAACTGGAAAAACCTTGATTGCTTTGGCCTGCGGCCTTCAAAAAGTAATTGGAAAAAACCCTGTTTATGAAAAACTGCTGGTAGCAAGACCGATTATGCCGCTTGGAAAAGATATCGGATATTTACCAGGTACAAAAGATCAGAAATTAAACTACTGGATGCAACCTGTTTTTGATAATTTAAACTTCATTTTACACCGTGATGTAAAGGAAAACCGCGAGCAAAAAGACAGTGATGACCATCATAAAAACGGGTCTAAATCCAAAGATAAAATCGACTATCTGTTAGACAGTGGCATCATCGAAATTGAAGCCATTACCTATATCCGCGGCAGAAGTATTCCTAATCAGATTATTATTATTGACGAAGCGCAAAACCTGACTCCTCACGAGGTCAAAACCATTATTTCCCGTGTAGGAGAAGGCACAAAAATCATTCTCACCGGAGACCCTGAACAAATTGATAATCCTTACCTGGATGCGAACTCCAACGGGTTGTCCTATACGGCAGAACGTTTTAAAAATCATGCCATTACCGGGCATATGTTTTTATCAAAAAGCGAACGATCCAGCCTGGCGTCTCTGGCAGCTGAGTTGTTGTAAACATCAACAATGCCTGACAATGAAAACCGGAAAAAGCTTCTTATCTGCGTCCAGCTGTTTTACCCTGAACTTATTTCCACCGGCCAGACGTTAACCGAACTGGCCGAGGCCTTAACCGAATGCGGGGTTCAAATTGACGTGCGGTGCGCTCAACCCTCTTTAAAAAAAGGTAGCGCAGTTGTTGAGGACAATATGATTTACAAGGGAATCCGAATTAAACGGATCTGGGGAACGCATTTTTTTAAAGGGAATTTCTTTGGAAAATTGTGTAATCATCTTAGCTTTACCGTGTCCTGTTTTATGTCGCTGTTGCTGGATTCTCAAAAACATCCGGTGATGATTTTAACCAATCCACCCATGCTGGGAGCCTTCTGTGCCGTTGCAGCATGGATTAGAAGACGTCCGGTGATTTATGTTGTGTTTGATGTGTACCCGGAAACAGCCATCGCTTTTGGCTTTTTAAAGGAAAGATCCCTCATTTCAACATTATGGAGAGTGGGAAACTGGCTCTGCTACAAACAGGCCAAAGACATCGTCGTTATCGGCAGATGTATGCAAACCGTCATTGAAAAACAACTGCCAAAATCCTCAAAAAACAAATTAAAATTCATCCCAATGTGGGGTGATGATCAAAATATACAAACTTTCTCAAAACCGTTAACCTACAAGGAAAAATGGGGATTACAGGACAAATTTGTCTTATTATATTCCGGAAATATGGGACGTTTTCATGATATGGAAACCATCCTCGATGCCGCTGAGCAGCTCAAAGATCACCCCCAAATTGCCTTCGTTTTTGTAGGTGACGGCCACAAACGACCGCTGGTTGAGCATCAAATCACATTAAGAAAACTTACAAACTGCAGCCTTTTTGATTTTGTACCCAGAGAAGACCTGCCCGATATGCTTGGCAGTGCTGATGCCGGCCTTGTCAGCTTATTGCCTGAACAAACAGGATTTTCCGTTCCTTCAAAAAGTTTTGGATTGATGGCATCAGGCCTTCCACTACTGGCCATTATGTCGGAAGACTGCGAAATTGCCAGAATTTTAACCGAAGAAAAAGCTGGCGTTGTGATTAAACCAGGAGACAGCACCTCGCTAAAACAAGCTATTTTACAGCTATACACCAATCCTGATCTTAAAAAACAGCTGGGACAACATGGCAGACAGGCTATACAGACACGATACAGTATTTTACAAACGGCAAAGGCTTATGCGGGGTTATGTTAAAATTCAAACTCGCATTTGCAGAAAAAAGGTAAAGAAAAAATATGGACATACTGGCACTAACCCCAACCTATAACCAACTGACAGCGTTACGTTATTTTACAGCCTCTGTTTTGGAAACCCTGGATGCTGTACCTGAACTCAGATGGGTGTTTATAGATAATGGCTCTAAAGATGAAACGCTTACCTTTTTAAAATCACTGTCTCATCCACGGTTAACCATAAACTTTCTTGAAACCAATATTGGAAAAGGAAATGCCTTTAACCAATATGCCAGAAACGTGATTAAAAACGGCCTACTTCCAGATATTATTTTTTCCATAGATTCAGATATTATATTTACCCCCAGCGACTTTAAAACACTGTGTGATGCTATACGTTATATTCCAAATGTTGGCTATATCAGCCCGCGATACACAAAAAACAGCTGTAATCCCGAACGGAATTTATGGTTTCCCGCACACACCTACAAAGGTGCTGACAAAAAGAAATACAAGCTCAAAAAACCGTTTTTATGTAACATTGCGGGTGGAATGATCGGAATGCCAGGCCACATCCTGTCTTCTTGTTTGGAGTACGAATTTTACCCAAAATCCGAGGGCAAAGTCTATTATCCAGATGACGGGTTCCTCTATGATAAAATGAAAAAATTCAAAAAAAATTCAGGGTATCTGGAGGGTGTTTATGTCACACATCTCCGCTCCAAAAATATCACCGCCTATCCTGATACTCCACCTCCATTATGATTACCGCTTTAGAGCTTAATAATCCTGCGATTACAGGTCGTCTTGGAAACCAGTTATTTGTGATGGCCGCCTGTCTTGGCATAGCCTCACGATTTAACGATACCGCTGTGTTTTCGGAATGGAGTTACGCACCCTTTTTTGCAAATCCTCCTCATATCAGTAGTACTCTGGATCACAGCCAGTTTCAGGATTATGAAGAACCCCATTTCCATTTTACGCCTATCCCCTATCATCCCTATTTAAATCTTAAAGGCTATTTTCAATCAGAAAAATATTTTCAGGAACAAAGCAACGTAATCAGAGCGCATTTTTCACCTCACTCCTCGATTATAAAAGCCATTTCCATCAAATACGGATCCATGCTTTCAAACAGCGTCAGTGTGCATGTTAGACGAGACAATTATCTCACACGCCAGGATACGCATCCGATATTACCTTTTTCGTATTATCAGGAAGCTATTTCCCGTTACGACTCGTTAGCAACACTATTTATTTTCAGTGATGATATAGAGTGGTGCAAAACAGCCTTCAATGACTATAAAAACAGATGTGTTTTTGTTGAAAATCAGCCTGATATTGTGGATTTATTTGTGATGTCACGCTGCACTCATCATATTATTGCAAACTCCAGTTTTTCCTGGTGGGGAGCCTGGTTAAATCCATCCATGGAAAAAACAGTCATTGCTCCGTCACCCTGGTTTGGGAAAAAAATCAACCACGATTCATCAGATTTAATACCCGAAACATGGACACAATTAAAATGGTCTGGCGAAAAAAAATCGTTCTGGAGTTTTTTAGGATAACCTTAGCTTGCCCGTTTACAAAACCCAAAAACCATATTACGATATTTTTTAATGTTTTATAAAAATATCAACATAAATACAAACAATCATCTTCTTCAATACGAATTAGACAACGTTCCCCAAAATACGCAGCGGTCATGGCAGACTTAAAAACCTTCTGTAAATCCTTATCGGCTTTACTGAAATCCGGGCTTTCACTGCATCAAAGTCTGGTACTGCTCTCAGCCGAAGGATTTCAGGATAGCGCACTGATACAACATCACCTTGAAAATGGGCATAGTTTTTCAGAAGGCTTACAACTTTTAAACAGTGATAATATTCCTCTTTTATCCGTCACACATATTCCCGATATACGACTTTATCTTGAGCAGCTTGCAAACTATCTGGACACAAAATCCAAACAAAAGAAGTATTTTTTAAATCAGCTTCGGTATCCAATGATTTTAGGCCTGTGCATGTTGGGATTATTAGCCCTGTTCTGGTTTTGGATGATTCCAATCTACACGCAATTTTATACAAATCTGGGACTAACAGTTCCCTCCATTTTATCCACGGTTAATACATGCAACAGGATTCTTTCTGAGTATAAATGGGTTGGGATTTCAGGTTGTTTAAGCGCAATGGCAGCCATTCGATTTTTTTGGATGGATAAGCTAAAACGGCTTTATCAACACATCTGGAATCCCTTTTCAGAAGCAGATATTTTATGGATACTGGCACTATCTGTCAGAAGCGGACTTTCACTTAAAGACAGCCTGCAAACCCTTCAGCTTCAGCCTCCCCATCCTTTTTATGAAAAATATCAGCTTTTCCTGGGTGAATGTACCCAAACTGGAGAATTCAGCAAACCCTTCAGCTTCTTTTTTAACTGCTCCATTTTATACAGGGAATGGATGATAACAAGCGAAAAATCCGGTCAGCTTGTTCATGCCATGATGGATATTTCAGAACAACTTTTTGAAGAGGAAAAGAAAAAATTTGAAAGGGTTATTGCCATTGTTCAACCTGTTTTATTAGGTATTGTTACGCTAATGGTTGGCGGAAGTTTATATCTTACGTTTTTGCCTACGCTGCATAGCTTAACACTTCTGCAATAAATACCAGTCACAACTCAAACCCATTATAAATACCTAACCCTTTCTGGCTATTGTCCAATAAAGGGTTTAAAGCTAAACTTGGCCTATGTTTTCTTTACTTGTACCTACTCGTGGACGTCCCGATTCAATGAAGCGGTTTTGTGATTCAGCCTGGTCTACTGCCCTTCATCCCGAAAACGTTGAAATCGTCTTCTATATCGATGCCGATGATACAGAGTCGTTAAACTATTACGAGACTGTTAAACAAGACTCTCGGATCAAAGTAGTTGTTGGACCTCGAATTTTTTTAGCTGAAGCATGGAATGTGCTATGTCGTGCTGCAACCTACGACATTATTATGCAAACAGGAGATGACGCCGTTTTCCGTACCCAGGGCTGGGATAAGCGTGTAGCCGAAGAATTTGATAAACACCCTGATAAAATCTTACTGGCCTTTGCCAAAGACGGATTACAGGACGGCAAAATTGGAACATTAAACTTTGCACATAAAAACTGGGTAAAAGTTGTAGGGTATTATATGCCCCCATTTTTTTATTCCGATTACACAGACACCTGGCTTACAGATGTTGCCAAACGTGTTGGCAGAGCTGTGTACATGTCCGATGTCTTTATTGAACACCTTCATCCTGATGCAGGAAAAGCCGAAATGGATAAAACTCATCAAGACAGAATGAAAAATGTAAATCAAACCGACTGGGGAAAAATTTATCGGGTACTGTCCTTTAAACGAAAAGAAGATGCCAACAGACTCAAAGCATTTATTAAATCACAGGGTGGAAAGCTAAGTAAGTGGTTTAGCTAAATGGTTTGGGCTCCTGTAGTACTTTTCGTTTTTAATCGCCCCGCACACACAAAAAAAACAATAGAAGCCTTATTAGCCAATGAAGGAGCAAGTCAAACCGATGTCATTGTCTACTCGGATGGCGCAAAACATCCTGAACAGGTAGAGGCTGTTAACGAAATTCGTCACTATGTAGCTCAATTAACAGGGTTTAAATCGGTTACCTTACGGGCTCAAAATCAAAATATAGGCTTAGCAAACTCTATTATTAGCGGAGTAACAGACGTTGTTAACACACATGGCGTAGTTATTGTCATGGAAGATGATCTGGTCACGTCTCCCTATTTTTTGCGCTATATGAACGAAGGCTTAGCCCTGTACCAAAACGATGAAAAGGTAGCCAGCATACAGGGCTTTATGTACCCTCATAACGCCACGCTCCCTGAAACTTTTTTTATCAAAGGGGCCGATTGCTGGGGATGGGCTACCTGGAAACGTGCATGGAATCATTTTGAGCCAGATTCACATACACTATTAAAACAACTAAAACACCATCGATTAGAAAAAAAGTTTGATTTAGATGGAGCGTATCCCTATACAATAATGCTTAAAAATCAATCCCTTGGTCGCATACAATCCTGGGCAATTCGTTGGCATGCCAGCCTGTTTATCAAAGGACTCGTAAGTCTTTACCCCTCTCAAACCCTTGTTCACAATATAGGTATGGATGGCCAGGGCACCCACAAAGATTCAAGCGATCAGTTTTTCAGAGGCTTTAAACAAGGTCCGGTTTTACTTGAAAAGAACGCTCCACAAGAAAGTGGAGAAGGCCTTGCTGCATTAAAATCATTTTGGGAAAGCACAAAAAAGCCTGGTATTTTCAAAAAACTTTGGACCTTGCTAAAACGATGATACTGCATTTTTGTACACTGTTTGATAGTGGATATTTTTCTCGAGGCATGGCGTTATATGCCTCCTTACAAAAACAATGTCCTTCGTTTCATCTTTATATTTTGGCCATGGATAGTGAGGTTGAACATCAGCTTAAAGCCTTACAGTTGCGCTTTGTTACCATTATTCCGCTTACCACATTCGAAGATAAAGCTCTTTTGGAGGTAAAACCTACACGGTCAAGAGGTGAATACTGCTGGACCTGTACACCCTCTATTATTGCCTATGTCTTACAAACCTATTCCTGTGATCACTGCACGTATTTGGATGCGGATTTGTACTTTTTCGACAATCCACAGCTATTGATTGATGAAATGGGAAAAAGGTCTGTTCTGATTACACCCCACAGGTATACGCCCCGGTATGATCAATCCCGGGTCAGTGGCATTTATTGCGTACAATTTATGACCTTCAACAACACACCTGAAGGATGGACTGTATTAAACTGGTGGAAAGAAGCCTGCCTGGACTGGTGTTATAGTCGACCTGAAGAAGGAAAGTTTGGGGATCAAAAATACTTAGATGATTGGACTGAGCGTTTTTCGGGTGTACATGTGTTGCAACATCTGGGTGGAGGAGTCGCCCCCTGGAATATGCAGCAATATCGTTTTTTCAAAGAAAACGACCGTGTATTTGGGATTGAAAAAAAATCAGGACAACTATTCCCTGTTGTTTTTTTTCACTTTCATAACCTCAAAGAAAGACGGTGGCTTTGGCCGGATTATGGACATTATGAACTGCCGCGTTCTGCAAAAAAGTATCTCTACCAGCCCTATCTGCAAGCTCTGACTTTGACTAGGACTAAGGACTCTTATAAAATCTAAACACCATGGCCCATTTTTTACCCCTAACTACACTTGTTGATCCCAGAGGCAGTTTAACCGTTATTGATAAAGTACTGCCCTATGAGATAAAACGCATCTACTATATTTATAATGTTACCCAAAAACGCGGTGGGCATCGCCATAAAGTAACCACCCAGGGGCTAATTTGTGTAAAAGGATCCTGCACAGTTTTTGTTGACGATGGGCACACTCAAACAACGTTTGTATTGGATTCTCCAGAAAAATGTTTGATTGTAGAGCCTAAAGACTGGCATGAAATGGATAATTTTTCTTCTGATGCTGTTTTGATGGTAATTGCATCACATTCTTATGATGTAAACGACTACATTGATAAACCCTATGCGCATTGAATACGAAAATCTGTTAAAGGTTAATGCCCCCTTTATACAAGAGTTAGAAGCATCTTTTTCTAAAATATTACAAAGTGGATGGTTTGTATTAGGGAAGTCTGTTCAATCCTTTGAGGCCGCTTTTGCGTCGTATTGCCAAACAACACACTGCATTGGTGTTGCATCGGGATTAGATGCAATCACACTGGGATTAGTAGCCTTGGATTTACCAAAAGGATCCGAGATCATTGTACCGTCAAATACCTATATCGCTACGATTCTATCTATTCTCCAGGCAGGCCACACCCCTGTACTGGTTGAACCCGATCCAGAAACCTACCTGATAGATCCCATAGCGATACAAAAACATATTACATCTAAAACCCGGGCCATTGTTGTTGTGCATCTTTACGGAAAATTATGCGATATGGCATCTATTATGGATATAGCCCAAACAGCAAAACTGTCTGTTTTAGAAGATTGCGCTCAGGCACACGGAGCTAGTTATAACGGGAAAAAAGCCGGAAGTTTTGGGGATATTGGGGCCTTTAGCTTTTATCCCACCAAAAATCTGGGAGCATTAGGTGACGCAGGTGCCATTACAACATCCCGGGATGATTTGGCAGATACTCTGAAAAAACTAAGAAACTATGGCTCTTCAAAAAAATAC
>CAZFCP010000017.1:23337-38043 GCA_964517775.1 uncultured Candidatus Marinamargulisbacteria bacterium
ACAACGATTTAATTGGATTTAATTCCAGACTGGACGAAGTTCAGGCCGGTTTTTTATTGGTCAAGTTAAACGCATTAGACACTATCAATACACATAAACAACAGCTGGCTTCTTTGTATTTAAACAACCTGGATACACAGTTTGTTTTACCGAAAGTTCGACCAAACTATACAGACGTTTTTCATATTTTTAATATTCGCCATCCTTTACGGGATAAGCTTAAAGCCTATTTATTGGATCAGGATATTCAAACCGAAATCCACTACCCGGTTCCTCCACATCAGCAAAAAGCGTTACAGGGCTATTTTGAAGGCAAAGAATTTCCACTCTCAGAAGAGATACATCGCACTACGCTAAGCTTACCCATTTCATTCTTTCATACTCCAAATGATATTCATCGTGTTATCGAAGCAATGAATCAATTCAGGTAGATTATGAGCCTTTTAGAAAAACTGTCCGCATTTTTTGGAAAAGACTACTCTGCATTTTCATACACATCATCACCTATGGATTTGCAAGCGGCTAATACGTATTTATATCAACGGCTTTTAGATCCATCTCCTTTTATGGCTGGAAAACTTGGGAGCGTAGAGTTTTCCTGTCTTTTAAGTTATCTCAACCAAACTTCTTCAAAAAATAAATCCTTTAAAAAAGGGATTAGAGATCAAATGAAGTTAAATGCCGGCGTATTTTCAAACTCCAATCAGCAACTCACTCAATTTTGCGACATAGTGCAGGAAGCCTTGTCTTATATTGATGTCATATGCACCTGGGAAAAAAAAGAAGAACCGTTTGTTTTTCATCACTGCTGTCCAACAGCTTCCATCATACCGATGCCAACCTTCGATGCCTACAGGTTTGAAAAACCCTGGACAGCCGCGCTTGCCGGAAAACGAGTGTTAGTTATACATCCGTTTACAGTAACAATTAGCAATCAATATCAACATCACAACCTTATTTTTAAAAATCCGTTAACACTTCCACACTTTACACTGCTTACGCTTAAAGCAGTCCAAACCATTGCCAATACCCCAACCCACTACAAAACCTGGAGTGAGGCCTTAAAAAGCATGTGCGATGCTATGGAAAAAATAGAATGGGATATTGTACTGATAGGTGCTGGCGCATATGGATTGCCTTTAGCGGCCCATGCAAAAAAAATGGGTAAAAAAGCCGTGCATATGGGAGGAAATTTACAAATTCTGTTCGGTATTAAGGGAAAACGCTGGGAAGATGATCAGCAGATCCAAACCATTTATAATGACTATTGGGTAAGGCCTTTACCAGAAGAAACTCCAGAAAAGTTTTTAAAAATTGAGTCAGGAGCATATTGGTAATTTTATGAAAAAACACTATATCTGGATTGCGGCAGGACAATTAGGCAACCAACTTTTCCAATATCAGGCCGCTTTGCACTTTTCAAAAAACAATAGGCTTATTTGTGTTGGTGCAACGATGTTTCGGTATTTCAAACCTCAACATAACCATATCAAACTTCCATTTTTACGAGAAAAAATGGAGGCTCTTGTTCAGTTTCTAGCAAAAAAAAAGTGGATATCTGTTTTAACACCTGACAGGGTACCCTCTAACGTCTCTAGCGAAAGTTCTGAAGGTAAGACCTACACCCTTTTCCCAGGAAAATGGTCAGAGATTACTCATCTGAAAGGCTACTTTCAACACAGTGACTTTTTGGAACCCAAACCTCAGTTCAAGGACAGCATACTAAAACAAGCGCAAACCCTACTTGCTTTTTTACCTCAAAATCTTCCCAAAATATTTATCCACTACAGAGAAGGCGATTATAAAGAATGGAGTATTTTAGGTCATTCAGGAACCGTTCTATCCCAGTCTTATTATGTGCAAAGCATCCAACTAATGAAGGAAAAATTTCCAGACGCCACTTATGTTATTTTAAGTGACCAAAAAAAGGTTCAAACGCCTTGGATGAGCTTGCTCGATCGTGTTGTTTTTTTACATCATTCTCCAGGAGTTGATATGGCTATTATGAGTTTATGTAACCATGCCATTTTATCTGCAAGTTCATTTTCCTGGTGGGGTGCGGCCTTAATGTCGACGCCTCAAAAATTCGTAATTGGACCTCAATACTGGTTGGGATTTAAATCTAATGAGTGGTTTCCAGACTCTATTAAAAACGATGACTGGATTCATTTTATACCCATTAACGAAACGGAATCATAGCGATGTCAGTTCATACTGAAACCCGGCTATTAGCCTTTTATATCTCGTCTTCAGATAAGTCTGACCAGGTTTCTCTTGGCATTAAACATCTTAATGAGCTGTCTAAAACGTTTAATAAATCCATACATACCTTTCAATTTGGGATTTGGACTGTTTCGCTATGCTTTACGGGGAATCTAGAGTTACTTTTAGGCCATTCAGATTTAAATAAGCCTGAATCAGATAAATCACTGGTGCTGTGTGTAGGCCCTTGTTTTGGAACAGCCTGTTCCATCTATGACTATCCCGATAGTCCACTGTCTCATATTCAGGATCGTTTTCTACGCATAGAATTATTTCAAAATTCCCTAACAGTTTTAAATGATTACGGAGGCACAATTCCTGTTTTTTATTCCTGTCGGGACGCTATCCATCTTTCAAATATCGAGCCCTGTGTTGTTGCAGGAACAAAAGCAAATCAAAACGATATTAATCTCTATGCTTTGGGTGCTTTTTTACACTTTACACATTTTATTTGGGATGAAACCATCTTTAAGCATATCTTCACGCAAGAGCCTGACACTGCGCTACAGTTCACTCATCAAGATGGAAACATATCATTTCAACACTCACCTTTAAATTCCATACACCTTAAAGAAACCCGACATCACTTAAATAATCATCAGGTGGCGTATCAGTTGTACGAACTCAATGAAAAACTTTGCCGTCAATTATTGGGACAGTTCTCACATATTGTTTTACCTCTATCTGCAGGTTACGACAGCCGTATGATTTTTTCTGTTTTGGCAAACGATGTTACTACCAAACAACAGTTAAAATGTTTCAGCTATGGCGGAAAAGACGCAATCGATGTAAGAGTCGCCAAAAAACTGAGTGAGTCTAAACAGGTTTTTTGGGAATCTGTCGACTTGCCTCTGATGTTTTTAGAAGAACCCTATCTGAAGAAAAATGATCTTATTTTTGGTCACTCCACCCATCTGCATTGTATGTACCAACTTGAATTTTTATCCTGTATTCGATCTAAGCTGGATACCAACACCGTTCTAACGTCTGGCTTTATGACCGGAGTTCCGGCTGGTCAACATATTGGAATCATGGAAAAAAAACAGAACAAAAGTTATGTGGATATAATGGATCAGTTTGGACAAAGCCACTATTGGGAATTCCAGGAAATTCTATCCCTTTCATCACTTTTCCCTAAAGATTTAAGTAGTTATTGCGAGGCCCAGTTTAAAAAAGCCATTCAGCGTGTGCCATCAGGTTGCAGACCGTCAATAGTGCTTGATTTATGGACAAGACAACGTAATTTTATTTCCTACTACCCCAGATGTATGGAGTGGGAATATCCTTGTTTAAGTCCTCATATGACACCGGAATATTTGAATTTTTTTCTATCACTTGGAGATAAACACTTAACCGACAGATATGCCGTTGAACAGATGTTTATACATCACTACCCTGATGAAGCCAAAATCCCATCCAACAGTAATGGCGTTAAAGCCCTGGGTTCGCTTATTCCTTCGTTTATCTTAAAAAATATGTACCAGGATAGTCGAAGGTTTTTAGACCTGCAGGCTATTAGACAGTCCGGTGAGAAGGGATTTTTCCCATTATCAACCTTTGATAAAAACTCCTTTATTCACAGCCTTCTCCCGTTTGAGCTTAAACAAAACAGTATGCACGATATTTTCAATGCTCAATCATTTTTTAAAGCCGAACATGAATACTCACGATTAATCCTGTGGCAAACCCTTGCCTTTACCTTACAAAGGATATCTCAATGGTAACGCTGGCTTTTGTTGGGGATATTCGTATGAAAGCCTTCCAGGACAGGATACTTTCTGATGAGGTAAAAGCCTGGCTAATGACACATGACCTTAGAGTCTGTAATGTTGAAGCTCCTTTTGAATCAGACGGCAAACCAATTCCTAAAATTGGCCCCCATTTAAAACAGCCTACAGATGTATCCACCGTACTGAAAGCAGAAGGGTTTAACGTATTCTCTCTGGCCAACAATCATATATTTGATTATGGCGAACAGGGACTTAAACAAACACTTACAGCGTTGGGGGAAGGGGCCTGCGTTGGAGCAGGATTAACACATCAGAAAGCCTATGCACTGTTAACAAGAACCATTAACGATATTCGTGTTGGGGTCCTGTCCTGTGCAGAATATGGGTTTGGCGTTAGCGTAAATGACAACCAGCCAGGATTTGCCTGGATTAATCACGATCATTTTGATACTTATATTGAAAATGCCAGGCAACAGGTGGATGTTTTGATTTTATATGTTCATGCTGGTGTAGAACATACAAAATGGCCATTACCTCAATGGAGAAAACGATATAAACAGATTATTGATTTAGGAGTTGATGCTGTTATCGCATCCCATCCGCATGTTCCACAGGGAATGGAACTATATAAAAACAAACCGATTTATTATAGTTTAGGCAATTTCTATTTCGATTATGCCTCAACAGATCCATTATGGGATTTCAGCGTGGGAGTATCCCTTAAAATAAATCGATCTCCTGAGGGTATCCACATAACAAATCACCCCTTGTTTTTTCAAAAAAAAGATACAGTTCAAACAGTAAAGGATTTCCCTCAGGACTGGACGTTTGAAGAGCTTTGCACTGGGATTAGTCATACACAAAAGTATTCTGACTATATTCAAACGATGGTTGTCCAGCTGTGGGAAACAATCTACTCGTCTTTTTATCAACATATCTTCTTTAGTTTTCATAATAGTCCCTTAGGAAAATCCATGAAAAATCTGGTTAAATTAATGTCTAGCCACACACTGGATTTAGATGAAATGCTACTGGCCCACAATATGTTAATCGAGTCTCATAAATGGGTTGTAGAACTTTACCTGGTACAAATACAGAATAAATCCTGCTAACTAAGAGGTAGTAACAACTCCACACAACCTATCCATATCCTGCTCCGCTTTTAAAAAAAGTGCCTCTATTTCCCTTAAAACATCAGCATCCTCTTTTACAGCATTAAACACTTTCCCCCAACACCAACTATATAGCATGTACTCATCCCCCAAAACGTCATTAGGAGCTTGTTTTCTTTGATTTTTTACGTAATCTTCAAAAGATCCAGTAAGTATACCTGTTTTTTCCAAAAGAGCATTTATAGCCTTTCCCAGGGCTTCTGTGATAGCAATCACAAAGTGACACAACGTGCCAAGGTAGTCCAGAGACGGTGTTTCGTAACAGGTTTTCATTATCGAATCCAGCCAACGTGAATAGCGATACATATACTCGTCCTGTGTATCAAAAAACCAGGTGTCAGAGCGATACATCCAAAAGCGGCGATAAAAATCGACAGGGTTGGAGGCTTTTTTGTCCATCATGCTCCATAACGGGCCTCTTAAACCGGCGTTTTCCGGGGCAATGTCGGCTAAAACTTCCAATAGATCCGTCATCACCTGAGGGCCAAGATTTTTAATGCCCTCCCCCATTGTCGCGACTTTCAGTGACAGTAACTGGTGCTGAATCACCGCATGTCCATATTCGTGGGTCAGCACATTATGTTGCAGGTCACTGATAAAGGCTTCTTCTACAGCTTCAAAATCAGCAAGAGTATTAATACCGTAGGCGTTCAAAACCTCTTTTTTAAATCCAATAGACTGCTGCTCGGCGTCTGTATAACCAAATGCCGGGTACTGCACAAAGGTTTTCCACTTATAATACATGATGGTTTTTAGGGCTTCACGTCTTACAAAAATCTGTTTATTTCCAATCATCGCAGCCATCGCCATAATGGTAGTTGGAGAACGCCACACTTCCCTCTCGAACACAAAAACAGTGACGTCACCCTGCTTAAATGTCTGGCCTGAGCCTAAAATAAACTCAATCATCTCACCGTAATAACCGCCTTGAATAATCAGATCGGGATTATCCTGCTGCACCACTGTATTTAATTTAAATAGAGAGTCAACGGTGTACACCTCATCTTTATAGGTAACCTCAAACTCTTTTAAATACTGCTCGCACGCTTCAATTGTAAAAGTGGAGCAACCAACTGTTGAAAAAAGCTGTTGAATGGCCTCCTCAAACTGTATCCACTCTGTATATCCAAGCTGTTTATCTGAGGGGATATCCAGAATACAGCGTGCAAACGATTGTTTAACCGCATCCTCACCCACAGCTCCCCACGTGGTCAGCAGCATCAATTTATATTGAATAACGCTTAGTTTTTTAAACGAATCCAGCAGAGCTGCGTCAAACAAAACGCAACCTAAGACACAAAACCGTGTTTTTTAAAGGTATCCATCACGTAACGTCTGGCATCGAAACCGTACTCTTCGGCCACTTTTCTGCCACACATGGTAACCATGATTTTGGCGGCCACCGTTTTGTTTTGTTTCTCTAAAAGCGCTTTGACTTTCGGTGCAGATTCCTTAGAAAAATGATCGATATACGAAAACACATTCACCCAGAATGAAGACAAAAATACAGTATCCTGATCGGTGGCAAACTTAAAATATTTTCGTGTTTCCTGAAGCCATAATCCTTTGATGTAATTAAAATCTTTTTCCGTACTTAAGGTAAATTTTAATCCTTTTACAAGTTGCTTGATGCTATCGATATCCGTCCAGAACAACTCGGCCAGGCGTTGAAACAAAGAGGTTTTTGCATGTTTTGCAAGTTGAATCTGCCCATTTTCGCTGGATACATAAAACAGATCTTTTTCCATTTTTGCAAAATCAACCTGTTTATCAGGGCCAATATAACGCAAAGCCATCATGCACATAAAGTCGGAATAGGCGTACATGTATTCATCTTCTGTATCGTAAAAGAATACATCGGACAGGTACATATAAAACATCCGTTCAGCACGGATTTTATTGGTTTTTGCAATCTGGATCATGTTCCAATACGGTCCGTGTAACCCATGTACGGCCGGTGAAAAATCGGATAAAAATTCGATCAGACCTTCGTAGCCCGACAACTTGTGATAATGATCAATTCCCTGGGCAATCGCAATGGATTCGTAAGGAAAAATATAGTCCTTTGTAATACCATGCCCAATTTCGTGATACATAATGGTTTCACGCATATCACCAATAAACTGTTTTTGATGGGCTTTTAAATCGTCTGCTGTTTTGACAGCGAACAAATCCAGGGTTGTTTTTTTAATGGCATGAGACACATTCCAGTACAAATTGGTTTTAATCTGGTGGTTATACATCCAGTTATCTTCCAAAGCCTGAACCCATTTTTGTACAAAAACCGTCCGCAAAGACTCTTCCCTCATGTAAATAGTATGATCCGACACCAAAGCGGCGTTGGCCATTACATAACTTGGGGTTCTTATCCATTCTTTCACAATAAAATGAATGGTGTACTCGGCCTTTGTCTTGGTCAGCATTTCACCAAAAATATAGGAAAAACCTTTTTTAAATGGCCGAGACTGAACCCTGTATTTAGAGCCTGCAAATGCTAAAATCTCACTGATTTTCTCACCTGGATTTGCCTTAAACTCTCTCCCTAAAAGCTTTAAAAAACTTAATTCATATTGAGATTGTGTTACACCCACAGACATGGATTTTATACCAAGATCATTTAAGTTTTTTTCCACCAGATTTTCAAATTCGGCAGCATGAGAATAGTCAATTGGCTCCTGGGAAGAGATGTTTAACAAACACCGTGAAAAAGCAATTTTAATCTGCTGTTCGCCTACATCACCCCAATCATTTGAAATCTGCATGAGATGGTATTGAAGATGAGCAATATAAAAAACCTGATCATAAAGGGATTTTTCAAGAAAACGAACCAGCGCATCATATTGAGCAGGATCGTAGGAGATAGCATGGTCGTCTAAATGGTGGCGGAGAGTTTTGTGACGCCCGTAAAGGGAGGAATCAAGCAGAAGCTCCGCCGCTTCTTGTGTGATTTTTTGATCAACAAAGAGTTGGAGGAGCTTCTTTTTAGCCATGAGCTAAATTATTTAATTAGTCTTGTGCTTCAACAGCTGGAAGTGATTGAGAAGCTGAAAGAACCAGTGAAGCATCACTTTGAACTGAAGCTGAAGATGTTGATTCAACTTGAGCACCTTTCACAACTGCCTGTACACCACTTACATCAAACGCTAAGGCTTGTGCTGGCTGGTCCAGAACACCTGGCTTTACAGTAACAATTTTTGAAGCACCATTTGGAGTGTCAACAGTAGTAGAAGCAAAACGATCTTTACTTAGTGTGATAACAACACCGTCAGCAGCAGTTAACGTTCCAACAAGGGCATCAACCCCACTACCTTTTCCTGCATTCAATGAAGCAAAAACTGCAACAGCCTGGGTTTGTGTTAAAACAACTCTGATATTGTTATTTGAATCAAGACCGATATGACCTTGGCTTAATGCCGCTAAAAAAGCATCGCTGTTTGTAGACGTCAGTTTTGCCTGTGTCTCGCCAAGTTGAGCCGCCGGGGCTACAGAGGCTTGAACACTTGGAGATGGCACAGCTTGAAGCACTGATACTTTAGCAGAAACCTCACGGCCTTCTTTTAAAGCTTGATAATCAGCGTTAGGAATAAAAATCACATCTTTATTTCCGTATGTTGCTTTTAATGAATCTGGAACACGTATTTCAGTAAGTTCATTAAGTGCGTTCATTCTGAATGCTGCACCAGCATCCTGTAAAACACCAAAAGCAGCTAAATTAACCGCTTGAGATGTTGCTACAAGCTGTTGTTGTGACGGAGCAACCACTTCAGATGATGAAGTAAGTTGTGCCTGGTGAATTGGACGTAACACTAAGTCCGAACCTTCTTTTACAACCTGATAATCACCTTGAGGAACAAATGTTTTATTAGCAGTAGCTGGAGTGGACGGAGAAACTCCAATCGAAACACCTTGCTCAACAGCAACTGTTTGCAATTGAACCTGAACAGTATCACCAACTCTTACTCTCATTCTTGCAGCATCAGCATCCAATGATGCGCCACTTGGCAGATTAATATCTGCACCAGAAAGAATCCCTGATCCTTTAACAGCACTTGTAGGAATTTCAACAAAAATATTACCTGTACTTGATACTTCTTGTCTTGCCAATAGTCTCACAGGAACACCCTGAACATCACCTTGTAGGGGACTGCGATGCTGAACCTGAAGTGGAGCATCTAAAACAGGAGCAGAAACTTGAGAAGGTAAAGATTGTGTCTGAGTTTTATCATCAGCAATTTCAAAACGATCTTTAGCAGGGTTAAATACAATCACATAACTTTTTGAAGCATCTAATGTGTCAACACTTGTACTGGATGATGATGCTAATGATTTAAGTGATGTAAATTGAGATACAAAAACTTTTAGCTGTTGGTCATCATTCACACCTAAAGCTGCTTTCAAACTAGGACTTAAGCCTAAATTTGCAACTGTTAAAACAACATGTTTTTCTCCGTCAGCATTAACCTGCGCTGATGTTCCAGCGATTGTCTTTTTAAATTCTGTTAATGCTAAGCGGTTTTGGTCTACTTGCTGACCTTTAAAAATACCATTATGAATACTGGCTAACGCTAATGACATACCCTATTTCCTCCTATACACGATTAAAAAAATTCTCCATAACCCTAAACGGGCAATGGTTCCTTAGTTGATCGTGAATACCCCTTGCTACTGTTCACGGCTACTTGGGATTTTATGGAAACGATTTTGACTATATCAAAAATAATTTCGAATCTCAAGCTCGTGTGGGAATTCAACAGTTTCAATTAAGAACTTTTTGCTTTCTACATCCTTTTCGTTAGATTCAAATCTTTTTTGCATCGAAAGTTTTAAATATGTCAAAATATGAAAATTTTTTATAGACCAATCGAGAACATATATATGAAAAAGATTGTATCTCAAACCATTAGACCGTTGTTTTTTAATGGTATTCTCCCTACTTTAGAAAAACTTAGGGATTTTGCTTTACAGTATAAAGAACACCCCTCAACACCTAAACCAGCCTTTCTAGCAGATCAATCAAGTCGATTCAGCGTTTTTACATTTGTTGGAAAAGCAGCTCCGGTTTTTGAAAGTCTGATTACTTTAGCCACAGATCCTGTTGAATCTGTACAGGCATATACCTTTATTTCCGAATTATCAGGATTTTGCAAATCACCAAAAGAATTGTCTCAATTTTTAACAACAGCCCTTTTGGATAAAGGCCCTGATTTTGTATTAAACAGTATCTTATTGGGATATTTAGATGGGAAAATTAACGATTTAGGTCATGCCTATACATTGGTTTATTTTATTATTTCTCCAGAAATGGCCACTGATTTTCATCAAAAAGCAGCTGAAAACTCACCTCAAAAAAAATTCTGGGCTGATTTTTTGGACAGTTTTGTAGAAACGCCCCTGATAGATCCACACAGACTGATTGCCTATACAAAAAAACATATCCAACAAGGACTTGAAGCATACTGTATTGTGATGGAAAGCAATGCAATAACGATCAATGGATTAAAAGCTGCCTTTTCTTCTTTGGGATTTCGAAATATAGAACGAATAGAAACCATTAACATCGACTATGCTCAGCAATTAGCCATCAGCTTCAGTCCGGTAAAGTTTTTTAATGGGGTATTTCCTGAACGTTATCTGGAAGGTCAGCTAAAACCTTATGGGCTAAAAACATTTACATGTTTTGGGGCTGCATCCAATAGAACACTGGCCTCGATGCAGTTGATGGAAAACACCAGAATCATGGGCGTTGTTCACCCGGCGTTTGTATCCACATCATTAACAGAGCCTCATGCGGGAAGAAAACCGTTTCATCCGGTACTTCTTCGCATGCACGATTTTGGGCATCTTGCGGCCATGCTTTATAGCTTGAATTACGGAGACAGATTCCCGGAAAAAGACAAACATTCCGATATGATTCAACATATTCTGGACTGTTTAAGCAGACTGGAAAAAATGGATTTCAAATCCCTGCAAGACAGGTTTATTTTACCCATCACAGTGGACGCAACCGAGGTTTTACGGTTTAAAAAAGCGGTCTGCAGTTCTGTTTTACAGGCCTTTGGAGAATCACCTTATATGGCACACTTATCCGAAAGAAAAATGATTTCACTCAAAATCAGTCAGGCCTTGAATCTGGTTAATCAGTGGACTCTAACCTTTCCTATGGAATGCCGTGCCTCACAAAAATCAATGCGGATATTTTTAACTGATCTTTTTTTACCACAAGATGAAAGCATCCACAGAAGTGACAGCGAAAATTCCTTTGATTCACTGGATTCTTCTGACAACAGTCCCGGTAAAATAGTCATAAAATTACCTACAGATTCTCGCTTATCCAACTGGTCAGACGATGAAGAGGAAGAAGATAGGATTATGGATACACACTCGTTTTCTCAGAGGTTCACAAAATAGGATTAAATAGCCACACCACACAAGGTTAAAACAGTAATACGGGCACAGCCTCTTTTTCGTAGAACATCTGCCACAGCTTTTACGGTGGAACCGGATGTTAAAATATCATCCAACAACACAATAGTTTTTCCATTTGGATCAAAAGACAGTGCAAGCTCAAACGCATCTTTTAAGGTTTTTTCACGTTCTTTTTTATTGAAAGTATGAAGAAAAGGCGTGTTCTTTTTTCTGATAACAACAGGGCTACATTTTTTATTAAGAGAGTTCAGCAGCGGCTCAAAAATCTGTTTAACCTGATCAAAACCACGTTGTCTAAGTCGTTTTGGATGTAAAGGAACAGGTATAAAAAGTGTGTCGGGATTGAAAAAATCATCAACAGGCAGCAACTCATAAAACGTGCGGAGCATCAACTCAGATACAATCGTTTTATGATCAATAATTTTATTCAACTTATAGTCATGAAGTAAGTGTTTGATAAGCCCTTCATAAGCAAATAAAGAATACGTCTTATCAATTCCCTCTAAATCTGTGCGTATGGAAAGCTGTGGCGAAAGCGTCAGTAGACACGTTTGGCACAACGATTTATCCTGCCAGGCCCTACACCCCAGGCAGACATGAGGAAAAAGAAGAGAAAAAAACGTTTTAACCCATTGAATAAAAATCATTTTGGCTTATACAATAAGAAGCATGAAACAACCATTTTTGATTGCCCCATCGATACTATCAGCAGATTTTGCCAGACTTGGCGAAGATGTGGATTTGGTTTTGAAGTCCGGTGCAGATATTATCCACTTTGATGTCATGGATAATCATTACGTCCCCAATTTAACATTCGGCCCTCTTATTTGCAAAGCATTGCGTACTTTTGGAATTAAAGCAGATATTGACGTTCACCTAATGGTAAAACCCGTAGACAGACTGATCGGCGACTTTGCCGAAGCCGGGGCCAGTTATATTACATTTCATCCTGAAGCCTCGGAACATGTAGACAGATCGCTGCAACTGATCCGAAGTTTGGGATGTAAATCGGGGCTGGTATTTAATCCGGCAACACCTATCGATCTCTTGGACTATGTGATGGATAAAGTAGACATGATTCTTGTTATGTCGGTAAACCCAGGTTTTCCAGGTCAGGCCTTTATTCCTTCAGCTCTTAAAAAAATACAACAGCTCCGTCAAAAAATTGATGCCAGCGGATTGCCAATACGTCTTGAAATTGACGGTGGTGTAAAACTGGACAATATTCAATCAATTGTCGACGCAGGAGCGGATACGTTTGTCATTGGATCAGCCATTTTTAATACACCTGATTATAAAGAGACCATCAGTCAGTTTAGAGCCAGGATGAATGAAAAAACAAACTGAAAAAAAAATTTTAAAAGAGATTATCCAGATAATTGCTACATCTTTTAAACCCAAAGCCATTTATTTCTTTGGTTCAAGGGTCTGGGATCAAACAAAAGTTACGCCAAGTTCAGATATAGATATTTTTGTCATCCTGGAAAAACTATCGAAAAAAAACTGGGAATTAATGGTTGAAGCCAATACTCATTTAAAAAATATTAAACTACCTATAGATATCATATTTAGAAGTGAAGACGATTTTCTAAACTGCAAAGATATTCCTGGTTCAATTGAATCACTGGTTTCAAAAAAAGGGAAAAGAGTTTTATAGTGAATATTCATAAAATCAATCTTGTTAAGCAATGGCTTATCAAAGCTGATCATGACTTAAAAACAGCCTTTAAAGTTGGATTTGGAGATGATGCTATTCTTGATACGGCCATTTTTCACTGCCAACAAGCGGTAGAAAAAGCACTTAAAGGTTTTCTGGTTTTTCATGACCAGCCTCTTTTAAAAACTCATGATCTCAGGTTACTTATTGAACAAGCCATTGTAGTAGATCAATCTCTTAGTGATTGGGAGAACATAGCCCTTAGGGTTTCTCCTTATGCAACACTATATCGATATCCCGGAGAAAGTCTGGAGCCCAACGAAGAAGAATTCAATGAGGTTTATCATATCTCAAAAGAGTTTTATCTCCATATTTATTCAAAACTTTCACATTTATAAATAAACAATGCCAACCCTCATACGAAGTAAACGGCGTAGCCTCTCGATAGAAGTCAAACCAGACTCAACCATCATCATCAAAGCACCATTAAAAATGCCATCTGCATATATTGAAAAATTTTTGGCCTCTAAAGAAAACTGGATCAGGCGAAAACAGGCGCATTTTAAAAACCTCTCACAGGTATTTCCACAGCCTACTTTTGAAAATGGGATGGCTGTCTGGTATCTGGGAAACTGCTATCAATTAAATCTTGTTCAACAAAAAATGCAGGCAAAACTAGATGAAACCACCCTCACCTTATACGTTCCGAATACAAAACCTGAAACGGTTAAACGGAGGCTGAGTCTTTGGTATAAAACGCTGGCTTTGGACATTATTACAGATAGAGTTGAGTACTTTTTGCCAAGCGTCAACAAGCCTTATCGCGATTTAAAAATTAAAACCCTGAAACGACAATGGGGACATTGCAGCCGGGCAGGACATTTGGGATTTAACTGGATATTGATGATGGCCCCACTGGATGTGGTAGACTACGTGGTAGTTCACGAATGCTGTCATTTGCTGGTACACAACCATTCGATGGCGTTCTGGAAAGAGGTTGAACGGATTTTACCTCAGTATAAAAATCAGGAAAGATGGCTTAAAGAGAACGGCCCGGGGTTATTAAGACAATATTTTCATGACAGCTAAACGAACACTTAAACAATACGCTGAGGCTACCGATACTGTAAATTTGTACGATCTTGTGATTAAAACACCGCTTCAGGATGCCAAAAAATTATCAGCACGCTTTCACAATAAGATTATTTTAAAACGGGAAGATTTTCAGCCTGTTTTTTCGTTTAAGCTTCGAGGCGCTTTTAATAAGATGTTAAACCTCTCGGATGAACAGAAAAAAAATGGTGTGATCGCAGCTTCCGCAGGAAATCATGCGCAAGGTGTTGCGCTCGCTGCAAAACACCTGGGGATACAGGCCTGCATTGTGATGCCGAAAACAACCCCGTCCATCAAAGTAAAAGCGGTGCAGGGATTCGGCGGACAAACCGTTTTAATCGGAGAC
>CAZFCP010000017.1:38053-39684 GCA_964517775.1 uncultured Candidatus Marinamargulisbacteria bacterium
CTATGGCTTCTCTCTCCAAAAAGAAAAAAACCTCACCTTTGTACACCCGTTTGATGATGCCGATGTCATCACCGGGCAAGGAACCGTTGCCAAAGAAATTCTGGAGGTCTACACAAAGCCCATCTACGCCATTTTTGTACCCATCGGCGGCGGAGGCCTCGTGGCCGGGATAACCGCCTATATAAAGGCCTTAAGACCCGATATAAAAGTGATAGGCGTAGAACCCGATGATGCTGCCTGCATGGCCGAAGCGTTAAAAGCCGGAAAACGGGTGACTCTGGATAAAATCGGGATTTTTGCAGACGGTGTGGCGGTGAAACAAATCGGGGAAGAACCCTTTCGTGTCTGCAAAGACCATCTGGACGAGGTAATAACCGTCACCACGGATGAGATTTGTGCCGCTATCAAGGATATTTTTGACGATACCCGCACCATTACCGAACCCGCCGGAGCATTGGCGGTTGCCGGAATCAAAAAATACTGCGAAACCACGGCCATAAAACATCAAACGTTAATTGCCATCAACAGCGGTGCCAACATGAACTTCGACAGGCTGCGCTACGTGGCCGAACGAGCCGAAATCGGAGAACATCGGGAAGCCCTGTTTGCCGTCACGATTCCTGAAAAACCAGGCAGCTTCAGAACCTTCTGCAAAATACTGGGAAAACGGTCTATCACAGAATTTAATTACCGGTTTACATCCAAAAAATCAGCCCAGGTATTTGTGGGCCTTGAACTTCAAAAAGGCCTGGAAGAAAAAAACAAAATGTTACAGGCGTTATTTGAAGCCAATTACCCCGTACTGGATTTAACCGACAACGAAATGGCCAAACTGCATGTCCGGCACATGGTTGGTGGAAAAACAGATATCCATGAAACCCTTTACCGTGTAGAGTTCCCTGAAAGACCCGGAGCCTTATTATTATTTTTAAACAGCCTCGATCCCAAATGGAATATCACCCTCTTCCACTACAGAAATCACGGGGCCGCCTACGGACGGGTTTTAGTAGGGCTTTCCCTTAATAAAAACGACATTTCTCAGTTTGAATCGGTTCTCAAACAGCTGGATTATCCGTTTTCAAACGAAACCCAAAATCCGGCTTATTCACTTTTTCTCTAAAAATTAAGAATTAGCCTAGACAAAGCACCGTTAAACTGATATATTTTTTCTGCCTCATTTTATGTGGCCCCATCGTCTAGTGGTTAGGACACGAGCTTTTCAAGCTTGCGGCCGGGGTTCGATTCCCCGTGGGGCTACCAAATCTCTTAAGATTACTCACACTCTTTTTTTTCCAACAAAAACATACATCAATATTTCAGCAACTCAATGCTTGAGATAAAGTTTTTTTATACCACTATTAAAATTTTTGGATAACGACTTAATCCAGAATAACTTTTCGTCTTGTTTTAAAGAAAAGCTGGATAGGAACACCCTCAAAATACGGAAATTCTTCACGTAGGCGTTTTTCTACAAAACGCTGGTAGTCAGCTTCAATCAGTTTGCCGTCATTTACAAAGAATACAAAGTACGGCGGCGCACTTTCAGCCTGAGTCCCATAAAACACCTTAATACGCTTACCCTGACGCGCAGGAGGCGGATTACGTTTAATAACAGTCGTGATAAAGCCATT
>CAZFCP010000017.1:39694-47140 GCA_964517775.1 uncultured Candidatus Marinamargulisbacteria bacterium
CCATTAATTTTTGCTGTCGGAATACGGGTTTTAGAGCGTTCTACAACAGTCGGAATCAATTCAAATAATTTTCCAATATGAATTTTTTCTTTGGCAGATCCAAAAATGAAAGGAAAATACGCCAGAACAGGCATTTCATGTTCAGCCAATCGTATTAAATCAGCACGTATAGCGTCTGTTCTTTCGGTTTCATCCCATTTATTTACAAAAAGAATCATGTTTTTCTTGGCTTGAATCACCTGATTGATGATTTTTCTATCCTGATCGCTTAAAAACGGTTCGGGATTTAACAGCACCACAACCAGATCAGCTTCTTCAATCGCTCGTGTAGATCGAATAACGGAATAATATTCGATACCATCTTCTATTTTGGCTTTTTTACGAATCCCGGCTGTGTCTACAAACACAAAGCGGTTTCCCTGGGTTGTAAAATAGGCTTCGATGGAATCCCGGGTTGTGCCGGCTTTATCATCTACAATCACACGGTCTTCATTTAAAATGGCATTTAAAAGTGAGGATTTACCCACGTTCGGTCTGCCTACAAAAGCGACTCTAAACGTGTTGTCATCTTTTTCAATCGGTGTTTCGGGCATAGACTCGGTTACCATATCCAGAATATCACCAAGACCATGTCCATGAATCGAGGAAATACCGTATGGTTTGCCTAATCCAAGTTTATAAAACTCAGCAATCTCGCCTCTACGAGTGGGATCATCAACCTTATTTACTACCGGAATAACTTTATGATGATAGTCGCGCAACAGTTTGGCAATCGCCATATCCGACGCATGAAGACCAAAAGAAAAATCTGTTACAAAAATAACCTTATGCGCCATCTCCAGCGCCATCAACACCATGGCTTCCACTTTATTCTGGAATTCGTCCTCATGTTTACCCAACATGATTCCACCACTATCCACGATCATAAACGGTTTCCCGTTCCAATCCATTGGATATGAGGCTAAATCCCGTGTAACACCAGGCTCATCAAGCGTAATGGTTTTTTTGCGGCCTAATAATTTATTGAGTAAAGTTGATTTCCCAACATTGGGACGACCCATGATTAAAACTTGCGGTAACTGTTTCATAGCATACCCTTTATAGTATACTTCCACATATTAATCAAATTTTTTAGGCAGATTCAGGGACAGGTTATGGAAAATATAGATATCAGATGGCAGCAACGGTTTCAAAATTTTGAGAAGTCTTTAGAGCTTTTAACAGAGGCTTTAAAAGAAACCCAACCCTCTGTTACCCACAAAGCCGGTATTGTTCAATTTTTTGAGATGACGTTTGAATTATCCTGGAAAACTCTTAAAGACTACCTGGAATCTGAAGGTTTTACAGAAGTTTCAACACCAAGAGCCGTTATTAAAAAAGCCTTTGAAATTGGAATCATTCAAGATGGGCACACCTGGTTAAAAGCCGTAGAGCATAGAAATTTATCCACACATACCTATAAAAGCAGCATAGCCGATCAGCTGGATTTAGACATTCGCCAGCATTTTCATCCTTTGTTTATTCATTTAAAACAAACGCTTAAGGCAAAACTTTAATATGTTTGGACTCAGTCAAAAAGACATCAATTTTTTAAAGGATTCATTTAAAGCCTATCCTGATATTGATAAAGCCATACTTTTTGGCAGCAGAGCAAAAGGAACATTTAAACCTGCCAGCGATATCGATATTGCCTTGAAAGGAACTATTACGTTAGATAGTCTTGCCAGGCTATCTTCTCATTTAAATGATGACTCACCTCTTCCTTACAAAATAGACTTACTTGATTATAACGACATCGATAACCACGATCTAAAATCACATATCGATAGAGTTGGCATCCCTATTTACACAAAAAAATCTATTCCATCGATTCTCTTCATGGGCTCGCCTTCATACGCATTACCTACGCTTGAAGCCTTACACAAACAGTTCCCAGACACTACATTTACAGTTTTTACCCGTCCCGATGCCCCGCAAGGCAGAAGTAAAACCCCCGTCCCTACTCCGATTAAAACCTGGGCATTGGAAAACCAGATTCCCGTTTTTACGCCTCAGTCAAAAACAGAACTGGCAGAACAGGTTCAGCGCATCAATCCTTCACTTATTGTTGTAATTGCTTATGGTATGATTCTGCCAAAAATCATCACAGACACTTATTTTTGCCTCAATTTACATGGTTCTCTTCTTCCGCAATATAGAGGAGCCTCTCCGGTGCAGGCTTCGCTTTTAAATGGGGATACAAAAACGGGGATTACGTTGATTAAGATGAATGAAAAAATGGATGAGGGTGACATCGTTTATACGGTTGAAACAGCTATTTCCGAAAACGAACACTTTGGGGAGCTTTTTGAGAGGTTGAGTCATTTATCAGCAGACAGTTGTCTGGAGTTTTTATCGAAATGCTGGCCGGATAACATCCGTTTTGAATCACAGGATCACAATAAAGCATCGGTTTGCTACAAGTTAAATAAGGACGATTTTGAGTTAAAACCAACGGAAAATGTAGAAACCTGGCTTCGTAAAATCAAGGCTTTTTCACCTGCTCCGGGAGCCTATGTTCTTGAAGATGGGAAACGCACCAAAATTTTAAAGGCAAACTATACAAACGGACAGCTTTTACCGGAAATGGTGCAACCGGAAGGCAAAAAACCCATGACCTATACAGACTATTGCCGAGGGTCATCCGGTGGGCTTAAAATACCTTTATGCTAACAAAACGCATTATTCCCTGTTTGGATGTAACCGAAGGCCGAGTCGTTAAAGGTACCAATTTTGTTGGGCTTCGGGATGCAGGTGATCCGGTTGAGCTGGCCAAACGGTATGATGATGAAGGTGCAGACGAGCTGGTTTTTCTGGATATTACGGCCAGTTCTGATAAACGAAAAATTTTATTGGATGTGGTTGAGAAGACGGCCCAGTGTGTTCATATTCCTTTGACTGTGGGTGGTGGGATTAATGATATTGCCACGATTAAAACAATTTTAAATGCCGGAGCAGATAAAGTGTCGCTAAATTCTGCGGCGATTAAAAACCCGGGGCTTATTGCTGAAGCCAGTAAACAGTTTGGGGCGCAATGTGTGGTGGTGGCCATCGATGCAAAGCGGACTGAAAACGGGTGGGATGTGTTTACACATGGTGGGAGAAATAATACAGGACTTGAGGCCGTTGCGTGGGCAGAAAACGTATGCAAACTGGGGGCGGGAGAGCTTTTGGTGACGTCTATGGATAGGGACGGTACAAAATCGGGGTATGATATTGCGTTGCTGAGTGCTATTGCGAAGCGGGTTTCTGTGCCGGTGATTGCCTCGGGCGGAGCGGGGACTTTGGGGCATATTGCAGACGCACTTCAGGTATGTGATGCGGCTTTATTGGCCTCTTTACTGCATTTCAGAGAGCTTACGGTTGAGGATATAAAAGTATTTTGTAGAGATCAGCAGCTACCGATTCGGTTATAAAACGGGCTGGGTTTGGGATACTCCAAAAACCTCTTTTAAAATCTTTTCTTTTAACTCGTTTACAGGCGAGCCTTCAGCACAAACTATACCGTTTGACACGGTAATCACATGATCGGCATAGTCCCAACAATCCTCAAGCCGGTGAGATACAACGACAACAGCCTTCCCTCTCGCCTTTTGCTCCACAATATACTGCTTCAGCATATATTGATGCGGAATATCCAAATGATCAAAAGGTTCATCCAGCAGCATGATATCTGGATCCTGCATCCATAGTTTGGCCAGTAAAACCCGTTGCTGTTGGCCTGCACTTAACTGATCAAAGGATTTATCCCGTAGATCCTGAAGCTGAAACATCTTCAATATCTCATCCAAACGTGGTTGATCTTTGGGCAAAAAACCACCATGAGGATATCGACCCAACCTTATCACATCATCCACTGAAAAACGGAACATCGACATCATGGCCGCCGTATACCAGCCTATACGTTTCGCTCTATCCGAAGATGAGCATGTATCCAAATCCGTATTATCCCACGTCACAGTACCAGAAAAAGGGGTGTGAATACCTGCCAAAACCTTTAAAAGCGTCGACTTTCCAGACCCGTTTAAACCTAAAACCACAGTTAATGACGCTGGCTGTATGTCTAAAGACTCTGCCATCAGCGCATTACTCTCTTTATACCCGAACCTTATCTGACGCAATGACAGCATATATTCAGCCTATTTTTCCAATCTAAAACCCAAGCAAAAAAAATCCCCTGCTTTGCTATAAAACAGGGGATACAAACAACCGTATGTTTAGTAAGTGATCGTAACGGTTCCGCCATTGATTGCACATTGGCAACCTAAACGCTTAGAACCTTCCATGCCTAAATCTTTTTCTTCGTCAGTTAGTTCAGACAGGTTTTCCATGCCGGAAACCACATCAATTTCACACGTTCCGCATACACCGTTGCTGCATCCAATTGGAACGCCAGCTTCTTCGATAGCGTCAACAATTTTATCGCCATCTGCAACTTCTACTTCTTGACCATTAATAACTAAATTAGCCATAAATCGCTCCTTAAACCGTATATAAAAGTATTATGTACTATAGAGACCTTCACAAAAAGGCCCTAAGAGTATAATCATTCCCCTTTCATTTTGCAACACGCTTCTATAAAGAAAAATCTAAAAAGAAACACCCAGATTCACACCGGTTTTACATTCAAAGGGATTAATTCCCTGAACTGCCATGCTTTTATAATCCATATGCGCATACACAGCCACATAAAATTCTTTTGACAGCTGAATTTTAAGTTCATTTCGATTTAAAAGCCGGAAATCATTCCATTGGTCCAAAACTGGCTGAACATAAATAATACTTGAAAGCCGGGATACGCCAAACGGATAGGTCACATTTACATACGATGTCCCACGGATACGCTGGATTCGGGATACTGACGTGTAATACTCATCTTCGTACATGGCACCTACACCGACTGCACATTCAGGACGGTCAGGTCGATCTTCAATAATCCAGCGCAGGCCGGTGCCTATCAGGAATCGATCTTCCAGAAGCAACACTTTATTCCATTGTTTTTGAACAAAATGCTCCCATTGAAAGCCTGGAGACAGTGTGAGCATACTTCTAAGATGAACCAACCCATCATCGGAAAAGGTGCCCTGATCGTTTGCTGAACGTTGCCATTCGGTTATTAGCAGGCCTCGCCATGGATCTTCGCCGATATCAGAACGGTACCGCAGTTTATAGGTTTGGGAAAAAGAATTGCCTTTTTGGGCATCCAGACTAAAATCCAAATGATTGGAATAGGCGAAGGTGTTTTTGCGGTAGGCCTCGATATTAACCTGCCCAAAAACAACTCCCCCCATAAACAACACACACATCAAACTAACAAAAACAGACCGTCTAAACATTATCTAGGCATGTTTTTTAGCAAAATCCTTCATGAACACAGACAGGGATTTCACAGCATCCAGGGTTTGAGCATTATAAATCGATGCCCGCAATCCACCTACAGAGCGATGTCCTTTAAGCTCCAACAATCCATTTTGCGCCGCTTCTTTCAAGAAGGTTTTTTCAAGATCTTCATTATTGCCGTTGATTCTAAATACAACGTTCATTGTAGATCTGTCTTTTACAACATTAGGGCAATAATAAAAATCAGAGTTATCGATAGTGTTGTACAGGATGCCTGCTTTTTCGTTATTTTTTTGTTCCATGCCTTTTAGGCCGCCCTGCTCTTTAATCCAGTCTAAAACCAGGCCTAAAACATAAATGCCAAACGCTGGAGGCGTGTTGTACATGGATGTATTTTTGATATGAGTTCTATATTGAAGCATGGTCGGTAAGGTTGAAGACGCACGTTCGGCCAGATCTTTACGGATAATGACAAGCGTTACACCAGAAGGCCCTAGATTTTTTTGAGCCCCGGCAAAAACAAGTCCAAACTGATTCATATCAAATGGACGGGAAAAAATATCTGAAGACATATCGCAGACCAACGGTACTGAACCTGTTTGAGGAAACTGTGTCCAGCGGGTTCCGTAAATGGTGTTGTTGGATGTGCAATAAGCATATGATGCATCTGGATTAAATTGAGAGGCTGCAACATCAGGAATATAGGTAAAGTTTTTGTCTTCACTGGAGGCAATAATATTAAATTCCGTTGATTTTTTAAGCTCATCAATGGCTTTACCTGACCAAACGCCGGTGTGTACAACATCAACAGGTTTACCAGGTGTATATAAATTCATGGGAACCATGGAAAATTGCAGGCTGGCTCCACCTTGAAGAAAAAGAACAGCATAATCGTCAGATAAACCTAAAATAGAACGTACAGAAGCTTCTGTTTTCGCTAAAATCTCTTCGAACGCTTTTGAACGGTGACTCATTTCCATCACAGACATTCCGGCACCCTGATAGTTCATCATTTCATCACGCACTTTTTCCAACACGGAAACAGGAAGAACAGCAGGTCCGGCACTAAAATTAAAGAGGCGTTGATACATTATAGAATCCTTTCAAAAAACGTTTTTTTAATTAATGGACTGTGACCATTCGGATTGAGTTTATTCCGTTTGATTGGCCAATGGGGATCCCGGCTGTAACGACTACTCTATCGCCTGGATGCACAATTTCGGCTTGTTTTGCGTTTTTGATGGATAAGGCAATCATATCAGTCCAACGGTGGATTTCACTGTATTTTTTGGTTAAAAGCATAGGCGTAACGCCACGGTATAACGACATACGCTGACATATTTTTTCGCTGTCTGTCGGCGCAATAATAGGAATTGCAGGATTTAGTTTTGAGGCTATAAGCGGCGTATTTCCCGAACTTGTAAATGCCATGATGACTCTGGCACCGTTTTCTTCGGCAATCTGATCGGCAGCCTTACAAAACGATACAGCCGCATTGTGCTGAACCGGAGTCGATTTGGTTTTTCCATGATCCAGTTTAATATCCACCATATGTTTATCGGTTGCACAGCAGATACTAACCATGGTTTTTATGGCATTCGGAGGATTAATTCCCATAGCTGTTTCGCCGGATAACATCACCGCATCACAACGGTCATAAATCGCATTGGCCACATCGGATACTTCCGCCCGGGTCGCCATTTCGGAATAAATCATACTTTCCAGCATCTGTGTTGCCACGATAACGGGCTTCAATCGTTTGTTGGTTTCTCTGATAATCATTTTTTGCACTTTAGGAACATTGGCTATCCCAATTTCCACACCCAGGTCACCTCTGGCCACCATAATGGCATCGGAGGCATCAATAATGGATAAAATATTATCCACAGCAAACTGACGCTCTATTTTTGAAATAATTTTAATATCGGTACCACCAAGGCTTTGAAGATAATCCCGAAGGTCATCAATATCCTCTGCCGTAGACACAAAAGACAAAGCCAGATAATCCAGCTCATTTTCAACTGCCAGGATAACATCTTTTCTGTCTTTTTCGGTTAAAGCCGACAT
>CAZFCP010000018.1:0-7567 GCA_964517775.1 uncultured Candidatus Marinamargulisbacteria bacterium
CATTTTCAACTGCCAGGATAACATCTTTTCTGTCTTTTTCGGTTAAAGCCGACATCTTGATACGTGTAAGTGGAAGGTTAATGCCTTTACTGTTGGACACTACCCCACCCCTGTCTACGATACATGTTACGTCTTTTCCTTTTTTCTTATCGATAATCAGCTGAACTTTTCCATCATCAATATACAAAGGCTGCCCAACTTCAACGTCGTCGGCAAATCCATCATAGGTTACGCTTGCCCGTTGTTCATCACCTAAAATATGCTCGGTTGTTAAAACAAATTTCTGACCATGTTTTAACTCTATTTTTTGATCTTTAAATTTTCCAACCCTGATTTTTGGACCTTGTAAATCCAAAAAAATACCAACGGTTTTATCCAGTTTTCTGGCGCAACTGCGAATTAGTTTAACCTGTTCCTTAATAATAGCCGGATCAGAATTATGAGAGGCGTTCAAACGAATAACATCAGTACCAGAGCGCAACATATCCAGTAATACGGTTGGTTTTACGGAAGCTGGCCCAAGTGTTGCAATAATTTTTGTTTTTCTATCAGAAGTAAATGAAATCATAGAGGTTAATTTTAGCGCAATTTGAATGCTGTTGTAAATGAAATTCAGCGTGCCGTTGCAATGAATTCTGAATACGCATCCAAATGAGGTTTAACCTGTTCTGCCAACACAATAATAGGTTCCATTATGCCTTGTTTACTTAGAATATTTCTGATTCCATCTGTTACAGCGTCAACAAACACAGTGATTTCAGCTTGAGTCCGGCAATCACTGCTAAGCCCAATAGCCTTAAAATTGCCGACAAAAACTTTTAGTGGCTTATCTTTGGCATAAGTGTAAAAAGCCTCTAGAAAAGTCCCGAAAGAACTATCAATGCCTTGTAACAATTTATTTTGTTTGGAAAACCATTGTCTGTCAGTGGTTATTTTAGAGACTGCAGGAGCAGCATCCTCTTTTGGAGTTTCAACAACAGCAAATTTAACGCCTTTTTTCTTTTTTACAGGAGCGTCATGACTGGGATCCAAATTAGAAACAGGTTCAGTTGGAAATGGAACAGGTGACTGTTGCCCGGAAGAACTCTGGGGAGAAGATGACCCCGAACCGGTCAACGTTTCCGGAAAATACGGTTTAGCCTGCTCCAAAAACTGAAAAATTAGTCGTATGGCCTTTGTATGAGAAGCAGGAGTATTCCGTAATAATGACGGCTCACTTGGATACAGTCGTTTTCCAAGAGGATGTTGGGTTACATCGTCGTCTAATCCCGAACTAAAAGCAGATAATAACCGACTGTTAGGCAACGGCTTTGGAAAAAACGCATCAGATTGATTAAGAAGTCCCTGAATACGGTCCTGAGACAACTGGCTGCTATCTCTCATAAGACGTAAAAAATGAGTTAAAAACGTCTTAACAACAGGTGAACATCCTTTACTTAAAATATGCCTGGCAGTCTTAATCAATTCCTGCTTTTGAGGCATTGCCTGAGCAAAAAACTGCATATCCATATGACGGATTAATACACGATACAAAATCTTATCAGCCTCAGCGGTTTGAGTGTCTGCCAGTCGATTTGCAAGTGCAGAGCGTGTCTGTAAAAAATCACCACGATCAACATCCTCAAATAAGTGGCGTGCCCTACCCTGGTTTGATAGAAAAAAGGACAGATCCTTCAACTTGGAAGCTAAAGCTTTAACATCATCAAATTGTCGTTTTTTAGCATCGGAAGAAAAATCTTTTCGAGCTTTATCCGTTAAGAGGTTTTGAATAGCATCAAACGATAATGTTCCTAATGTTGGTACATATTTTTTTAAAGGCCGATAGGAATCAAATAAAGCTTTTGCCTGTGACAAAAGATGAGTACGGCTAGTCTGGAATTGTTTTTGCAGTAAGGCATCATCAAATAGATTTCCACTATTTAAAATAAAATGAGGCACAAGCGCCACCATTTTTTTCAAAAAAACCATATTAAAAATTTCTCCCGTAAAATGTGCTTATTATTTTATCGGTAAAATGAGAAAAAAATTTCAGGATTTTTTATGATTTGTGTCTGTTTTTATACATCAGGTAGAAGGAAGGTGCCGCTACAAAAAGGGATGAATATGTTCCCACTATAGTTCCTACCAACAATACCAGACAGAACGGACGAATAGTTTGTCCACCGAAAACCAGTAAAGAAACCGTCATGATTAGAACCGTAAGAACGGTAAAAAAGGTACGGCTTAATGTTTGATATAACGATATATTGATGATAGACGGCAACGACTCGCTATCTTTCAACTTAACAAGGTTTTCACGGATTCTGTCAAAAATAACCACCGTATCATTCATGGAATAACCAACAATGGTTAAGATGGCCGCTACAAATTCCACATTAATTTCAACATTAAAAATTGAGGCAAAGCTAAGTACAAATAAAGCATCGTGTAATGTGGCCATTAGGGTGGCTACACCAAAAGCAAATTCAAAGCGCCATGAGATATAAGCCATTAAACAAATTGCTACCAAAGCAATAATCCAGATAGAGCGTTGACGAAGTTCAGCCCCAATAGTTGGCCCTATAAAATCCAGTTCTAGCACATCAAAGTTACCAATTTGTTGTTGTAAAGCCTTACGTACCTGGTCGTGTTTGTTGCCATCCATTTGAACCGTTTTAATAATCACTTCACCGTTATCTGTTGTTTGGATGGTGCTGTTTTCCAAACCAAATGAGGCCAGACAATCTCTGACTTGTTGAATAAACTGGGTGCTTGCTTGTTTTTTTGCTTCATCACTTGGAGCTGTTTCAAGGCTTTTTGAAAAGTTATCGAATTTTAATTGCATGGTGCTACCGCCTGAGAAATCAACACCAAAGTTTAGAACAGGTTGAGATTGAAAACCACGAACAGCCATCATCACAAAACCTAATGCGATACAGCAGAAAGAGAATGTAAACCAAAGGTTCTTTTTTTCAATAACTTTTAGCGATTTAATCATGATTTAACCTTAAAAAATAACGATTCAGGATCTTTGGAACGGTTGATTAATGTATCTAAAAAGACCCGTGTTACCAGTACAGCTGTAAACATGCTGATTACAACACCGATAGTCAACGTTACCGCAAATCCACGTATGGTTCCGGTACCCAGCCAGAATAGAACGCCAGCTGAAATCAAGGTGGATACGTTGGCATCCAATACAGTGACGAAAGCTCTTGAAAATCCGGTTTTGATAGCAGTTGCAATAGGGAAACCGGCTTTACGCTCTTCTTTGATGCGTTCAAAAATAATGATGTTGGCATCTACAGCCATACCTATGGATAACACGAGTCCGGCAATACCCGTTAAGGTTAGTGTGGCGTGGAAGCCTTTTAAGCTGGCCAGACATAGGAAAATATAGATAAACAACGCTGTCGAGGCAACAACCCCAGCAAGGCGATAATACACAACAAGGAAAAGAACGATAAGCGCTAAACCTACACAGCCAGCCACTTTACTTTTTTCGATGGAATCCCTACCCAATGTAGGTCCCACAACCGTTTTTGACGCAATTTTAACCGGAACCGGTAAAGAACCTGCTTTTAATTTAATAACAAGTTCACGCATATCCTGCGGAGAAAAATGACCAGAAATCTGAGCTTTTCCACCAGCAATAGGCTCGTTGATATTTGGAGCCGAAATAATCTTTCCATCCAGCACGATAGCCAGAGGTTTTCCTACTTCTTTAGTCGTTACATCTTTAAACTTCTGAGCACCTAAATCTGAGAATTCGATATTAACTACAGGCTGATTATATTGATTGGTTCCAGGGGAAGCTATTTTTAAATCGGCACCGGTTAAGGCTGTTTTCTTTAAAATAATCGGGCGTTCCTGAACCAGTTTGCCGTCTTTATCAAAATCCTGAACCATGGCCAGCTTTGCGCCTTCTCCAGCCAGTAAAACGACTTTATCAGGTGTCATGTCTTTAGCAGAACCTGGAGCCCATTCGGCTTCAATAAATTCTAACAGTGCGGTTTCGCCAATTAACTTGATGGCACGTTCAGGATCTTTAATTCCAGGAAGCTCAACAATAATCTGACGGGTACCTTTACGGCGGATAATGGGTTCGCTTACACCTAAACTGTCAACACGGGTACGAATAACGTCCAGTGTTCCGGTTAAGGCATCGTTGTCAACTTTTGCAGTGGCTGTGTCCTGTGCTTCAAGAATAAGACGGGTTCCACCTTGTAAGTCCAATCCTAAATTCATAGGAAAAGCTACAAAGAACCACGCAGAAACAGCGAGGGCGCCAATAATCAGCAAGAACTTAACTAGTTGAGAATTCATCGTTCAAAGTATAACGAAGGATTTCCGTTTAGCCAAGGCTGATTTTAGATCAGGTGCCGCAAAACGTTTTCGTAACCCTCTCGTTTGGTAATGGAGGAAGTTTGTATGTATCGAATTCGGGTTGTTCCTGAAACGGGTTTGAAAGTACGGTTTTAAGTTCGTTAAACAACGTTAAAGTGCCGGAATTTTCCATTTCGGAAATGGCCGCGGCAATGTGATGATTTCTAGGGATAAAGATAGGGTTATGTTTTAGCATGCAGGCTGAGGCATCGGTGTTTTGGGTGCGGGTTTTCCAGGTTTCGAGCCATGATTGGACATCGGGGTGGGTAAAAAATGGGGAGGAAAGATTTCGGCTCAGCTCGTAAAATGTGAGGGTGAAATCGGCTTCGTGGGTTTGCATGAGGGATAAAAGGTGATCTATCAGTGCGCCATCTTCGGGGTGAGGATTTGAAATGCCTATTTTTAATGAGAAAAGACGTAGCCATTCGGCCTCAAAATACTGTTTAAACGTATGTAATTTTTCGTTAGCCAGATCAACGGCTTTTGAGATGTCCGTGTTGAACAAAGGCAACAGGCATTCGCTTAAACGGGCAAGATTCCATTGGGCAATTCCGGGCTGATTTTCAAACGCGTATCGGCCATGATGATCGATGGAGCTGAACACTTTTTGAGCGTGGTATTCGTCTAAAAAGGCGCAGGGGCCGTAATCGATGGTTTCTCCGGAGACAGACATATTGTCGGTATTCATCACCCCATGAATAAAACCAACCGACATCCAGGCCGCAATTAGGGTAGCCTGACGACGACATACAGTTTCAAAAAAAGCGAGGTAAGGATTTTCTGCGGATACAAGATCGGGATAATGACGGCGAATGACGTAATCGGCGAGGATTTTTACGGCGTCGGAATCGCCCTGTGAGGCAAAATATTCGAAGGTTCCGACTCGGATATGGCTGGAAGCTATGCGGGTTAGGACGGCGCCGGGGACGGGGGTTTCGCGGTAAACGATTTCTCCGGTGGATACGAGGGCCAGGGATCGGGTTGTGGGGATTTTCAGGGCGAACATGGCTTCGCTGACGAGGTATTCACGGATTGCAGGACCAATGGCGTAGCGGCCGTCTCCGCGGCGGGAGAATGGGGTTATGCCTGGGCCTTTGAGTTGGATATCCCATGAGTTGTGATTTATGTCGGTGCTTTCGGCAAGGAGGATCGCTCTGCCGTCTCCGAGTTGGGGTACAAAATGGCCGAATTGGTGGCCGGCATAAACCTGGGAGATGGGATCGAACTCGGGTAAAAGGATGTTACCGGAAAAAATGTCGGCCAGGGTCTGGGGATTTTCCTGGGGAATACCCAGTTGATCGGCCAGTTCCGTATTAAAGGCTAACAGTTTGGGGGCAGCAACATGTGTAGGCTTAACCCGTTTAAAAAAACGATCCGGTAGCTTGGTATAAGATGAGGCGGTGAGGCCCATATTATCCCCTGCCCTGTTTTGATGGTCCTCTCATAGGTCTACGGTCCTGATTGCCACCTTTTCTCGGAGCATTCCCTCTATACGGTTTTTTTCCATAACGGTTTTGCTTCGCCCGAGGATCAAGAGGAGGACGGCCAAATTCAGCCGGGCCTTCCGGCTTTGGAGCATCATAATCAAAATCATCCAACACTCTTGAACTTAACTGTGACCCGAGATGACGCTTCATCTGGTTCAACATATCGTCGTCTTCAGGGGTTACAAAGCTGTAGGCATCGCCGGTTCTTTCCGCACGACCTGTTCGTCCAATTCTGTGGGTGTAGGCCTCGAAGGTATCAGGCACATCATAGTTTATTACGTGTGACACACGGGATACATCAATACCACGAGCTGCAATATCGGTAGCCACCATGATATCAAATTCGCCGTCTTTAAATCCATTTAAAGCCGCCTGACGCCGGTTTTGAGACAAATTCCCCTGCAAGGAAGCTGATTTAAATCCTAATTTTTGAAGTTTATCATCCAAAGTTTTGGCTCGGTGTTTGGTGCGTGTAAAAATCAATACGCCACGTGTTGCTGTTTGATTTAAAAGTGCAAGTAGCAATGGTGTTTTCAGATGCGTTTTAACTGGAAAAAAGGTGTGAGCAATCGAATCTTTAACTTTTTTATGCTCCACTTCAACTGTAATCGGTGATTTTAAAATTTGATGGGCCAGCTTACGGATGGGATCAGGCATAGTGGCTGAAAACAAAAGGGTCTGACGTTGCGGTGGAATGTATTTCAAAACGGCATTAATGGCCGGTAAAAATCCCATATCAAACATGTGGTCGGCTTCATCCAAAACCAAAACTTCCAAACGTTTAAACAATACGGTTCTTTGCTGGATATGATCCAGAAGACGACCTGGACAGGCCACCAGGATATCCACACCGTTTTTAATAATATTAAACTGGGTTTTGAAACTGACACCTCCGTAAACGGCAACGCTGCGAAGCCCGGTGTTACGGCCTAATTCAATAATAGTTTCGTGGATTTGTTCGGCTAATTCACGGGTTGGAGCGATAATAAGACCACGTATCGAACGATTATCGCCACCCATCAACCGTTGAAGCATGGGAAGAACAAACGCGGCTGTTTTTCCGGTTCCGGTTTGTGCAAGGCCCAGTACATCTTTGCCCTGTAAAACATGAGGTAAGGCCTGTGCCTGGATAGGTGTTGGGGCTGTGTACCCCTGCGCTTCAATCGCGCTCATAATTTCTGGTGAAAACTTATATTCTGAAAATGACATGAAAACTCCCGGTTACAATTTGACTTTCCGTTTTTTTGATTCGGATTAGAGATACTAGAGTACTACATTCCACCCATCGGAGATAGTGCAAAAAACAGATTATCCAACCAGATCCATCATATCCCTGAATAATTTAGCCTTATATTTACGAACATGTTCATAAATATGTCGATAGGATGGAATACCCTGCTGATTCAACCACGATAAAAAAGCCTTCTCACCAAGCTTTTTTTGAGCCAGCTTAATAATGTCCCTCTTTCCTGCAATTGTCAGAGAAGGCGCGTCTTCATTATGTCTCTTTAAAGATTTTGTCATAGGATTTAGTTGCCAAGCATTTCTACGTTTTCAAGAACTCTTGGGTCTATCTGCATCATACTATAACGAGTCTCGAGGGTTTGGCTAATCCAAAGCGTATGATTTATACCCTGCTTAGGGGGGTAAATAAAACACTCATCATATAAAACCAGATCAAAAGCAGCCTGTCTGGTATAAAATCCAAAAAAAAG
>CAZFCP010000018.1:7577-41024 GCA_964517775.1 uncultured Candidatus Marinamargulisbacteria bacterium
TCTATAAAAACAGACTGATTAAACCAGGGATAATCCTGACTATTCCGGCTTAAGAGCTGAAAAAAAGTACCAATGGATCGGGTCAGTTCATGACGGTCACCTCTATTTTTAAAATCCAGATCTATGGCATGAAGTAAAAGTCGGGCAAGGTTAAATTCCATGGCATTTGAAGCATCCATCACCACATCTTTACTATAAAACCCTACAAGTGGAGCCTTAAGACAGCAATTATCACTTTCCAAAGTCATAAATGAAAATGGGGTACGAAAACCATCACTATCACCTGTTAAATCAAAGTGTGCGGCTTCAAGAAAATGCTTGATATCCTTATTAAAAAACATATATAAGGTTTCAGGCATCATACAACTCATGGAATAGTGAAAAAGATCATGCAGCATAGACGTTGCACCAAAATAGGCCCCATGAGGATGTAGAAGCATATTACGGCCATCTGGGGACACAAAATCTGTATAATAAAAATTTAATGGTCTAGCACCGTTTACACCTAAAAAATCTTCAAATGAGGCTGGAGACAGATACGAAAGCAAAAAATTCATAGGCATTCTTTTTTCCCGCAAAGGAACCCCAGATACAGTTTTTCCACTGTAAAGTGTTTCAAAAAAAGCATCGAGAAAAGCAAACGAAGGAAGTACAACCCATTTTTTCATAACAGTTACAAGGTCTGATTCTCCTAAAAATAATGGGATGGAAGTTAATTGAGACAAGCTCCAGGTAAAGGCTTTGTATTTTGCGGCAGATGCTTTATTTGAACACACATGTTCGGAGGTATCCAGCTCAAAAGTCATCCAGGACAACTCTCGTTGGGATACCTTTAAAGTTGAAGCAAGAAGCTCTTCAGCATGGGCGTCAATAATTGGGGTTAAAAACGTGTAGCCGTTATCTTCAGAATACCTGGTCATTGTAGACGTTAATGCAATATATTTTTGTACAAAAACAGGATCTCTAAAATCTAAAACCGTAATTTTTGCTGTTATTTTTTCAAGTCGTGGATCATGAGACTTTGGCTGTGGAATTTTAAATTGACGGTTATCGTATACAAAAACACCCTGACATTGCATCGTAAAATTAGCTAAAAGGGTAAGGGTAAAAAACGATTCAGAATTTATCTTTGAGGTCAGATGAGCCATAATCAAAAAAATATGACTATTCTCCTGTGCTAGATAAGAGACCATATTTCTAAAATACTTTGCACTGGGTTTAGCTATAAAACGTTGAATAGAAGACAACGCTACACTGTAATCTGCTCCCATTTGTGACGAGAGAGACCCTTGCTCATGCCTAAACAACGCCAACAGTTTCCCGGCAACAGCTTTGTTTCTGTATTTATGTCCAAAACTGCTGTCTATAAATTGTTTTAAAAAAGCGTAATCAGCTTGAGTTTTAGGATCTAGAAATGGACTGGGAGCTTTATCCAGACGAAAATGAGTATCCACTTCTTTTTTAAATGGGAGTGTAACCGACAAGGCAAGGTGCTTAAACATAACTATTTGTTATCGGTTTTTTTATAAAAAAATTTCGTTAGTGTTAAAACGTGCTACAGGCTTTTTTACAGAGTTTTAAAAAAGCACCAGCAATGGGACGTTTTAAAGATTTTTTGCGTGTAACAAGGCTTAACATCCGACCGGGAACAGGATCGGCAAAGGGAATCAGATACTTTTTCTTATCAGAGTCAGATAAAAACCGTACAGCCAAATGAGGAAGAATCGTGGTGCCCGACCCTCGTTTAATCAAATGGATGAGGGTTTCCAGATTTCCGCCTGAAAAACTGACAGTCGGCATGACTGTATTACGAGATTGTAGGCTACAGACATCAATAATCTGATCTTTAAAACAATGGCCTTCCCCTAAAAGCCACATGGGAACGCCAGACAGCATTTTTGGCTCGATTTCAGACCCTGAAAAGCGCTGTGGTTCTGAGGTAAAGATGTAAAAATCATCTTTCCAGAATAGTTGTTGATCAAATTTGGGATTCAAAACCTCGGTAGCCAACACTGCGGCATCGATTTTTTGGGTGTCCAGGAGATCTAAAAGCGTCTCGGTTTTGGATTCGGTGAGGGTGAGTTGGACGTGGGGGTATTGGGTTGAAAAATCGGAGATCATCAATGGGATGAGATAGGGAGAAAGTGTGGGGATTACACCCACGTTAAAGGGACCGGAAAGGCGTTTTTCAGGTTGGATTGTCATCAGCGCCTGATATTCATCCATCACATTTTCGGCCTGCTCTATAAAAATTTGTCCCTGATCTGTAGGCTTTACCGGTTTTGATGACCGGTCAAACAAAACAAATCCAAGAGTTTCTTCGGCCTTTTGAATCTGAAATGACAAGGATGGCTGGCTGACATGACACACCCCAGCCGCTTTTCCAAAGTGCTTTTCCCGATAGACGGCCAGAATGTACTGCAGTTGTATCAGCGAAATCATCATAGAATTATATCATCAAAAATATTTTTTAATAGCTTTTATCTATCATACATAGAAAACAAATCTTGGATGGATTTAAACAGGAAGCAGATAATGCTGGACATCACAAAAAAAGTCTGTCGAAAAAAGGCAGAAAAAGGAGAACCACATGTCTACAGTTATCCATTCAAAACTTCCGGAATTTAGCGCAAAAGCCTATCACAATAATCAGTTTATTACGGTGACATCTGACGATTTAAAAGGAAAATGGTCAGTTTTATTTTTTTATCCAGCTGATTTTACCTTTGTGTGTCCAACCGAATTAGCAGATATGGCTGACTATTACACGCAATTTCAAGCTATGGGGGTGGAGATTTATTCCGTCAGCACCGATACGCATTTTACGCACAAAGCGTGGCATGACACGTCTGAAACTATCAAAACACTTCAGTTTCCAATGCTGGCCGATCCGACAGGAAAATTGTCAAAAGCGCTGGGCGTTTACATTGAAGAAGAAGGATTGGCACTGCGTGGAACCTTCGTTATTGCGCCTGATGGAGCCATCAAAGTAGTCGAAATTCATGACAACGGTATCGGACGTAATGCAGCCGAGTTATTACGGAAAGTTCAGGCCGCACAGTTTATCGCCTCACATCCTGGAGAAGTTTGCCCTGCAAAATGGAATCCGGGAGCAGAAACATTAACACCAAGCCTGGATCTGGTTGGAAAAATCTAGACCACAGAGAAAGCCGGCTTTAGGAGACACACAATGGACAGTCATTTACGTAAACAGGTACAGGATATTTTTTTAAAACTAACAAACACTGTTTTTTTGATTGTGGATAACAGCCGTCATCCCAAACAAAGCGAACTTGAAATCCTGTTGGGAGACGTAGCTTCAACGTCATCGTTTATTGAGTTAAAACCATCCAACAATCTATCCGAATCGCCACGATTTACTATTGGAACCAAAGCCGGTCAAACGGGGATTTCTTTTACAGGAATCCCCACGGGACACGAGTTTTCGTCGTTGATTCTGGCCATTTTAAATGCAAACGGAAAAGGTCAATTTCCTGACGAGTTTACACAAAAACGGATTAAAAATCTTAAAGGGCCAGTCTCTCTTAAAACCTATATTTCATTAACCTGTGAAAACTGCCCAGATGTTGTTCAGACGCTTAATCAGCTGGCTTTAATTCACGGCAATTTCACGCATGAAATGATAGACGGATCTTTTGATCAACACACTATCAACACGTTGGGAATTCAAGGTGTACCAAGTGTACTATCAGGCACGACATTAATCAGTTCCGGACGCATTTCTCTTGGAGAATTGCTGGATAAGCTGGAATCGGCTTTTGGAACATCCCCATCAAGTGAAGAACCTGCAACTCTTGAAGATGCCGATGTAACCATTGTTGGTGGAGGCCCAGCCGGAATCAGTGCAGCGATTTACACGGCCAGAAAAGGATTAAAAACTGTCGTAATTGCAGATCGTATTGGCGGACAATTGAACGAAACCAAAGGCATCGAAAACTTTATTTCCGTGCCCTATACCGAAGGAAAAACACTGTCTGAAAATCTAAAATCTCACCTTAAAAGCTACAATATTCAGGTTTATGAAAACAGAAAAGTGGAGTCTGTTGATACAGGCGATGATTTTCATACCCTATCACTGCAAACCAAAGAAACCCTTAAAACACGTTCGATGATTGTAGCCACAGGTGCCCAATGGAGAAAATTGAACATCCCCGGAGAAAAAGACTACATCGGACGAGGCGTAGCGTTTTGCCCTCACTGTGATGGGCCGTTTTATAAAGGAAAAGATGTTGCTGTGATTGGGGGTGGAAACTCGGGAATCGAGGCAGCTATCGACCTTGCAGGCATCGTCAATCATGTCACTGTTTTTGAATTTTCAACCCAGCTTAAAGCCGACGATGTGCTGCAAAAAAAGCTTAACAGCCTGAACAATGTAACGGTGATTTTAAACGCAGCCAGCAAAGAAATCATCGGTGACGGACAAAAAGTAACACATCTGAATTATGAAGACAGGAAAACAGGCACAAAAAAGACAGTGGCTTTGGACGGGATTTTTGTTCAAATCGGACTGGTTCCAAACAGCCAGTTTATTCAAAATACGGTCGACTGTACGCCATTTGGAGAAATCATTGTGGATGCAAAAGGCCAAACCAGTGTTAACGGGATTTTTGCTGCCGGAGATGTCACAACCGTTCCCTTCAAACAAATCGTGATTGCCGTAGGTGAAGGTGCAAAAGCCGGTCTTGGAGCATTTGAACAGACCTTAAAACCCATCATATCGCAATAATATTGCATTAAAGACAGTGACTCTGGTATAGTAAGCAGCATGATGTTTACTCATCGAGTTAAAAAAATTGTTATTGGATTATTATTCATCCTGTATACGGTGTGGATTGGTGCCTTTGCACACGTCCACACCCCTCAGGAAAAACATGAACATTGCTCGACCTGCGATTTTATAGCGGTTTTCCAGCATACAAATACGGCAAATGCCCAGCCTGTCCTGCTCTATCATACGCTTTGGGTGTATGTGGCAGCGTCTGTTATCGTTTTTTTCACACTTAGTCTTACCTCAAATCCCGTTAGTCGGGCACCACCACATCTCCTAAAAGCTTAATTCACTTTATTTTTTTAGGAGAGCCTCATGCGTTTATTATCAACGCTGCTGATTTTTGTATTGGGAACACCGGTACTAACAGCTGCTTTACAACCCACCGTTAACGAAACGGTAACCTTACAGCCCATTATGATTACCGGAAAATCAGAAGCCGGAAACAAGATTTCACCCAGCCTCGGAGCAACCACATATAGATTGGGTCAATCGGCTATTCAAGCCATACCAAAAGGTGCCAATGCTGGATTTAACGAGGTGCTACTTCGAGCCCCGGGAGTTGTTCAGGACTCGTTTGGACAAGTGCATGTGCGTGGGGATCATGGAAATCTACAGTATCGGATTAATGACATTTACATCCCCGAAAGTATCGGCGGATTTGGGCAGGAACTGGATACTCGATTTTTGGACAATGTAGAGTTGATTACAGGCGCTTTGCCAGCTCAATACGGGCTTCGTACAGCGGGAATTGTAAACATCAAAACAAAAGACAGTGCTGCTGAACCTCGGTTAGAGCTTGAACTTGGGTCTTTCGGTCTGGTTCACCCAAGCATGGAATGGGGAAACGATTTTGGTCCATTTCGTACCTATTTTACAGGAAGTTATAAGCAAAGTGATCTGGGAATAGAAAATCCTATAGAAAGTGCATCGGCGATTCATGATAAAACCCAGCAGTACAAACTCTTCAATTTTTCATCGTACACATTGGATGACTCCAGCCACATCGATTTTATGGCCGGAGGCTCCGCTGCTGATTTTCAAATTCCCAATACACCCGGACTGGCCGCTGGAACCGATAAAAACGGAAACCCCTTCCCTGTCCCGGGAATCAGCAGCTTTAATTCGGCACAGCTAAATGAAACTCAAAGCGAAAAAAATCTTTACGGAATAATCGCTTACAAAAAAAACTGGGATACTGTAGGTTTTCAGGCTGCTTTTTTCAGTCGATACAGTAACATCCATTTCAAACCGGATGTAAACGGAGATCTTTATTTTAACGGCGTTGCCAGCGAACTGGACAAATCCATCACGGCGCATGGAATACAGGCCGATTCATACTGGGTTTTAAACTCAAATCACACCCTTAGAACCGGACTTATGGCCAGCGTTGAACATCTAAAATCAGACAGTTTAACCACTGTTTTTAATACGGATTCAGGCGGAAGTGTTACAGGAAATCCCGTTACGATTGCAGATAACAATTCAAAATTAGCCACAAAATATAGCGTATATCTTCAGGACGAATGGCAGGTGTCGCCAGCATGGACTATTAATGCCGGCGCCAGATTTGATAGCGTCGATGCTTATATCAACGAATCCCAAATCAGCCCGAGGCTGAACACAACGTTTAAAGTATCGGATCAAACCACCATTCACGCAGGATACGCCCGATATTTCACCCCTCCGCCAACAGAACTTATCACTCAAAAAACCCTGTCCAAATTTGATAACACCAACAATGCCCCCGAAGTCACAACAAACGACCCCGTAAAATCCGAACGCGCCGATTATTTCGACATCGGATTTACCCATCAGCTGTCAAAATCCTGGCACCTGGGCGTGGATGCCTACTACAAAACCGTAGACAATCTACTGGATGACGGGCAGTTTGGGCAGGCTCTGATTTTCTCTCCGTTTAACTATAAAACCGGGAAAGTGTATGGGGTTGAAGCCAGTGCCACCTATGCGGAAAACGGCTGGTCGGGTTACGTCAATCTGGCGCTGTCAAAAGCGACGGGTCGTGAGATTAATTCTGCACAGTTTGAGTTCAGCCAGGAAGATCTGGATTATATTCGCGATCATGATATTGATCTGGATCATGATCAGTTTCTTACGGGATCTTTCGGGCTTGCGTACAGCTGGAAAGCCACCCGAATTTATGGGGATGTTTTATACGGAAATGGTCTAAGAAAAGGCTTTGCCAATACGGAAAAAATGCCAGGCTATACCACAATGAATCTAGGTGTTTCGCAGTATTTTGAAGTAGATTCGATAGGAAAGTTTTTTGCCAGAGCCGATATTACGAATGTGTTTGATGCCGTGTATCAGCTTCGGGATGGAAGTGGAATTGGAGTTGGAGCCGCTCAATATGGTCAGCGCAGAGCTATCAGTGTGAGTGTGGCTACGATGTTTTAGACATAAACTCGGCATTCCCTTTTTATTCAGGGAATGCCGAAAATGCAACGTTAAAACGTTATTTTACAAGTTCAAGAATCTGCTGATCGGCTGCCTGCAACGCTTTTGATACAGCATCAGGACCCATGGACACACCTTCTGCACGCACAAACGATACATCTGTGATGCCTAAAAATCCGAATACGGCTTTCAAGTAAGCTTCCTGGAAATCAAATGCTTGTGCAGGGCCTTCGGTGTAAATACCGCCGCGGCTGGACACAACGATGACTTTTTTATCGGAAGATACAAGGCCTTTTGGACCGGATTCTGTGTATTTAAATGTTTTTCCGGCACGGGAAATATGATCGATCCAGGCTTTTAGTGCCGAAGGAACGCTAAAGTTCCACATTGGTGCGCCAACTACAATCACATCGGCAGCCAACAACTCGTCAACCATTGTGTCTGAGGTTTTTACAAGCTCTTTTTGAGCCTCAGTTTGCTGATCCAGAGGTGTAAAAATGGCAGCCAAAACCTCTCCGGATAAATGCGGTAACGGATGCGTTCCGAAATCGTGAGAAATCAGTTGGGCTCCTTTAGATATTACCAGCTCGGTAACCAGTTTTTTGCTTAATTTTTTTGTAACCGAACGATCCCCCATTGGGCTGCTATCAATATGTAAAACAGTGTATGTCATAATGTAATCCTTCAATTAGTATAAAATATATACTATCATTATATTTAATAACTAGAAATAAAAAAAGAACTAATTATTTTATACGTAAGGAACAAAAAAGTAACCATGGACACTTTAAATCTTTGCCCGGATCATCCAAAAAACACAAATGGAACCTGCCCGGTACAAGAGCTTTTATCCCGATTAGGTGATAAATGGAGTATGTTGGTGATTTTAAGCCTGGCAAAAGCGGATAATAATCGGCTGAGATTTTCCGAATTGATTCGCCAGGTCAACGGCATCTCCCAACGGATGTTGACCACAACACTGAGATATCTGGAACGGGACGGCATTGTATCCAGACACCATTTCCCGGAAATCCCTCCCCGAGTCGAATACGCCTTAACCGATCAGGGCAAAGGATTGCTTAAACCGGTTAAAGCCCTTTTTGACTGGGTTCAGGAAAAATGGCCGGAAATCGAGGCATCCCGAACCGCTTACGATGAGAGGACTACATCGGCGTAAGCTGGGAAATTTCGATTTTTCTCATTTTCAGCATGGCCTGAAACGCATAGGTTCTAACCGCTTCATCAGGGCTTTCCATATACTCCAGAAGTTGACGCGGGGTAATCTGCCAGGAGACACCATAAGTATCTTTTAGCCAGCCGCACATGCTTTCTTCGCCGTCTTTTGTGAGGTCAGTCCAGAAACGATTTACTTCATCCTGATTATTACATTCCACCATCAACGAAATGCCTTCCGAAAAGCCAAATTTATGAGCAGCAGAGCTATCCATAGCCATAAACGACTGCCCATTCAAGCTGAATCGAGCATGCTTGATGAAGGCCGGATTATCACCTTCACCCTCATTATAATTAAAGACATAATGAATTTCAGAGTTCGGAAAAAGAGACGTGTAACGCTCCATAGCCGTTTTAGCCTGCCCGGCCTGAGATCCTGTAAACATCAGCAACGGGGTTAGCTTCTGTGGAGAACGCTGATGAGAAATCGACAGTTGCCAGGACAATCCAAATTTATCCTGTAGCCAGCCATACTGTTTGGCCCAAGGGTAGGTTCCAAACGGCATCATGATCTGGCCGTCTTTACTCAACAACTCCCAGATTTGTTTAATCTCATCTTCAGAGTCACATTCAACAAATATGGAAATGGACGGATTCATGCTGTACATAGAGCCGCCATTTAAGGCCATAAAGGTTTGTCCAAACAACTCAAAGTAAACAACCATATCGTTTTCGCTGGTTATTTTTCCGGTTTTAAAAACACTCCTATAAAACTCGACAGCTTCTTTTGCGGTTCCATCATGCCAAAAACAAGGTGTTATCTTATCCATTTCGAGGGCTCCTTTATAAAGGGAAATCTTCATGTAGTATAGACTAATAGATATGAAAAAAGTACTGTCCCTCACACTTCTTTCAACAGTCAGAGTATCTTCTTTCGAGTACTCGGCAGAGGAATTGATCGAGCGATTTGCGGCTGTTAAAAAAGAGCTTCAGGCCGGTGCGTCATACGCAGACTCGATTAAAAAACTTCAAGTTTATCGGACAGCCTTACACAAGCGATTAAGTACAGATCTAAATTCCAGCACAGTACCTTTAGACAGACTATCTCTCCTTTTTGAAGCACTGACGCTGTTTTCGGATAACCTGGCCATTTTAAAACTCAACCAGGCCAGTCTTAGTGAACAGTTGCATATCCTGCAGAATTTTGAGAGGGATTTTAGAACATGTGAATTTAAATTTGCCTCTATTTTGATTAAACATCTTCCACGTGCAACAAAAAAAGTAGAGGGGCCTTACAAACGTATCACTGTCCAGCCTGACCTTGAAATCTATTACAGAAAAATGAACAAACGCTACAACAGCGATCACCACAAAAAAGGAACAGCCAAGAGAGTCCGGTTGGATTTGCATACAAAGTATGTTTTAAAAAAACCACTTCTGCGAGAATGTGCGCCTTATTTAACACCGGAACAATTCCTTATTTTGGAAGCCTGGACAGAAGCTTATAAACAAAATAAAGCAGGCGGAGTCCCCAGCAAAATCGTGCTGATCGAAAAATGCAAAACACGGTTTGAATCAGGAAAAATAGCTCTTATTCGGCCAGCCTTAATCGAGCCGCTTGGAGTTCCTGATATCCTTATCCCCACAGATACGGTAAAAGACCGGCTGATTTTTTGCAGAGACATTTTTCAAGCCTTACTGACTATGGCCGAAACCCGACAGTTTTCCCAGGATATTAAAGGATCAAACTTCCTTGGAATCAACGGCGTAATGAAAGCAGGCGACTTTGGAATCGCGGTGTCGCTTGGGGAACTGGTTACCGCGTTGAAGCTGCAACTGCCTTATTTTATGGGTACTTACCCATCTCCAGATCTTGCCGAACGTATAAGCAAGCCATTAACCGATGATGACATTCAACATCTTCTGGGAAACAATCTTGAAAAAGCGATGGGTGTTTTGTTCAAATTGGCTGTGTATCAAACGTCCTTATCCATTCTTGAAAGCCTGAGTCACAAAAAAGTAATCCGAAGCTATGAGGTGAGACAAGCTGTTTTTGACGCATTAACTTATGGCAATACCCCTCAAAGTATTAAACGGAACTGTATATCCTTAAAAAAAGCGGTGTGTACAGCCGCACTTTTTAATCGATTATTTGGTGCGAATACAGCCTCGGAACGGTTGCTGAGCGTTATGACACAGTCCTTAAGCTTAAGGCAGGATCAACGGCCTGGAATACAAAGCATCAGAGAGCTTGTAGATGAATTGACTACAACAATTGAGACTATTCAGGAGGCCAGACCATCGGTACCGAAACGTTCAACCTCCATGAAAAAAACACCCACCAAACATCAACAGACACAACCCAAAAAAGCACATCATCCAATCACACTACATTTAGCGACTGGAGTTTCATCAGGTAGAATCAAAGATGATTCCGTAGAAGTTTATTAAACACCTTACACAACCAGGAGACGTTATCATGAATCACAAAGTACTTGCCTTACAAGAAAAACTAATAACAACAGAAGACATTTTACAATCGTTTTTGGACGCTCTAAATGGAAACAAAATATCCTGTACCGTAAGAACCTCGGAAGACACATGGATTACACAGACAGGAACCCCCGACACAGCAGGACGGATGCCTTTAAAAGGATTTATGGCTAAGGTTCTTCAGAATCCAGACCTTTACAGCACTATTCCAAATTTTGAAGGTGGATTTACCGATAATGTTCTATTCCGATTTTATCCGGGAGCACAGATACAACCCGTGAGAGGCAATACCATCCAGGTTGCAACAGAATCGGGAACGGTTGTCGCAACTATTGCCATTGACAATGCCTCAGTGCCACCTGTGCTTCAAGGCCCAGTATTTGAAAAACCGGTGAAGTCACCTGGCACGTTTGAAGATACCCTTGAAGCGGCCATACCCTGGGTCTTTTCACACCCACATGGGCCAGACATTGTAAGGCTGGCTACGGGAAAAACACAGACTGAAGTTTTTGAATACTATGCCGAACATCATCCAGAACGGGTTTCTTTTTCTCCAACAATGGAACACATAGCCAGTTTTTTCTTTAGTGTACAAGAAAAAGGCATTCCCATTTTAATGAGTATGGGAGACCCTAATGCCGCTATTCTACAATGGAACGCGCCTATTCCAAACACAGCCAGCTTCTTTCAAAGTCTAAAAATGAGTAGTAATGGAACAAGCCTTTCACTGGGATTTTCGGATATCAGTCAGATTGTTGTTGTCAATTTTAAAGGGATGCATAATATTACATACAAAGGCGTCTTTTTTATGGATGAGGATGGAAAAGCTATTGCTTCTGTTTTTGTTCAACCTCCAAGAACTCATGACGCTGACATTCTGAAAAGATTTCAAAAAGATTTAAAAGAGCTTAATACCCTAATAACCCGTTTTTTTTCATCAGCTGATAGTTAAAACCGCTGGGTAACACCAACGCCATAGCCTGTACCAAACAGAATCGGATACACCGTAAAAGCCGGATTTTTCTTATCCATATCCCGCACGGAAAGTGCCGTATAGTACCCGATGGCAGCACCCATAAAGATATCGGATACCCAATGGCTTTGGGTGGTCATGAGGGTTAAGCTGCTGATGGTTGCGGAGGCGTAACACAAATCCGCAACAAGGGGTTCGTCCTGGCGGTACTCTTCCGCATAAGAGGTTAAAACCGCCCACACAAACCCGGCATGACCGGAAGGCAGTGCGCCTTCATCGCTTGGAAAGTTCCATTGTGGGCCTTCGAACTGGTAAGGATCTCCATTTTTTCGCCTCAAAAATAAATCCTTAAAAAACTGTGTGGTAATGATCTGAAAACCAAAACTTTTAAAGGCCAGATAGGTGGCGTGCTGGAGTTTGTTATCGTTTAAGGCCAAGCCTGTTGCGAACATCCCAGAGAGGCCATACAGCACGATGAATTTGTCTCCCAGTTTAAAAAAAACATCGGTGGCGTTGTTCACATCGTGGAGGTTTTTGGGATCGAAATAATCAAAAATGGGTTTATCTACAAGGATGAGGAGGCCTGTGATGCCGGCTATGGAACCGGCGGTTAGCCACTCGTCGGAATTCCAGCGTAAGGGGGAAGTGACGTATGCACTGACATCGGTGAGATTTTGCGCGGCAGGCTTTAGGATTTGAGTGTGGAGGTAGTTGGAGGTTGGAGGTGTTGATATGGGAGAGATGGGGGCGGTTTTTATGTTGTCAGTGGCAAAACTGTTAAGGTAAAAAAAGGAAAGAATAAGAGGGGTTAGGAAGAGGGATTTGGAGATCATATGAGGAAGAATACCATACAAAGGTGCCAGGGTTCTAAGGGAGAGAAGGTGCCAGGTACCTTTTTCCCCTTAGAACCCTGGCACCTTCTACCTTCTCCGCCTAGCTTACCCTATTGATGCTGTTTAAAATATCGAAACCGAATATGAATGTCCCGAGACACCGGAAACAAAGACAGAAAAGCCAGAATTCCTCCAAAAACAATCAGGGATGAAAGTCCCCAAAGCTGAGCAAAACTATAGGCCCCCGCTAAACCTCCACAGAAAAAAGACAAAAATATGAGGATTAAAAATCTAAACCGACCAAACGAATAGTTTTTGGATAACAGCCACTTTCCAAGCTCAAGCCCCAGATCCGTTACAACCCCTGTCATATGAGTGGCCCTCACTTCGGAATGAGACAACTCAGAAACCGTCGCATTTTGCATGCCCATTGAAAAAAACAGTCCCAGTAACAAAAAATCCGAAAGTTGATGATTGTGTATCGACAACACACCTAATCCCATCAGTACCAGACCGCTCACCAGCAACGACAAGGCATACTGGCTGTGCAGTTTTAATAATCGAGCCGTCTGAATAAATACAGATGCACAACAGGCACCCAGAAAAAAGCATCCTACAAAAAAACAAGCATTCTGGAAAATAGAATAATGTCCTAAAACCAAAGCATCAGAGCCGGATGCAACCTGACCTGTAATATGTGATGTGTAGTGTTTTACCACTAAAAAACCACCTGCGTTTACGGCACCGGCAACAAAAGCACATACGGCTCCCAAAGCCATGTTTAATGAAGCTGAACGTTTATCTTCGACAAGCTTTAGAATGCGTTTCATGTCTTTATAATAAAATAAAGGTGCCAGGGTTGTAAGGGGAAGAAGGTGCCAGGGTAAAAATAATTAAGATATAATCTTTTAAATACTTTATTATTTACAATAATTAACGTATATTAATCAAATGAGCAGAGGAAACAGAGTTACATACCCAGGAGCCTGGTATCACATTTTTAATAGAGGCATCAGTCGAAAAACAATCTATTTCAACGAAATCCACTATAATTTTTTTATAACGCTACTCGAGCACATTTCATCAAAATACCACGTTGAAATTCATTCATTTTGCCTGATGAAAAACCATTACCATCTCCTCATGTGTACACCTAGAGGAAATATCTCTGAAGCAATGTGGTACCTGGGAACTCATTTTTCAAGGTTTGTTAACCGAACAATCGGCGGTGACGGACCAGTATTTAAAGATAGATTCCGATCAATTTTAATAGAAGATATACGCTATTTACTTCAAGTAAGCCGATACATCCATCGTAATCCGTATGAGGCTGGATTAACACAACAAAATCTAGCGTATGAATGGTCAAGTTTCAACAGCTTTTCTTCTGAAAAATCCTACTACGATCTCTTTTTACACAAAAAATTTTTACTATCTCACTTTAAAAATCCTGAAGAATTTTCAGAGTACACTTTTTCAAAAAACTCTAAAGAAATTCGTCAGTTTTATGGTAAAAAACATATTCAAAATATATTAAATGAAAAAACACTTGCTTAATTTTTTTTTAATTTTTACCCTGGCACCTTCTTCCCCTTACAACCCTGGCACCTTTATTTAAAAAGTCTATGGCTTAAATCATCCCGACCATAAACCCGTTTCTTCTTAGGCTTCCTTAAATCGGACATAGGAATATCATAAATAAGTAACTGGGATTCAAACGGATGGGATACTTTAACAATCGTGCCATTAGAATCCAGAATAACAGCATGACCCTGACAGATATGTTTATCCGAATCCCAAACAATATCGCTGCACACCAGCCAGCAATTTGTGTCAAAAGCTCTGGTAATAAAGTGGTTTTTGTCTTGCATATAAGGCAAGATTGGGCTGGATTTTTCGATACGATTAAACATCGGGCAAAATAAAAGTCTGGCTCCACTTAGGGATGAAATCAGTGCAGGCTCACGAAACAGGCTGTCGTAACAAATAATGATGGAGTATGGAACACCCTTTTTTTCAAAAACCGGAAACTCTGAACCCAGGGAGAAATACTCATATGGAGGGTAGGTGTAGGCTTTTCGATACGTTCCAAGCAACCTCCCCTGCTCGATCACAACGGCTGTATTATAAATCTCTGTACCGGATTTTTCATTTAATCCAACAATCAACGTCGTTTTTTGGAAGGGTTTTAGATGATCTAAAAACTGTTTAAAAGCAGGGCTGTCCAGGCTGATACTCTGTGCCTCGGCGTCTTGTCTGGAGTCAAAATATCCCTGCAAAAAGCATTCGGGCATACACAAGATATCGACATATTCTGCCTCGGCTTTCGACATGGACTGCATAACAAGCTCTGTATTTTTGTTAAAATCACCCTCAAAAATCGGGCCTTGATAAGCAGCTATTTTCAAAAAATCATCTAGTGGATTCATACGTTTGTTTATTATAAACGGTCATTAATTTTCATGAAAGATTTTTCGAATTGTTTTCCCTCAAATAGGGCTAATTTTTGAAGTTGGAAGCAGACATAGCTCTACAAGTTATATAAAAAATAAAAATTGTCAAAAAATACATTTACAACACACCTTAATAGAATATTTTTTTAACATTAAAACCCATTTTCCACCCTGGCACCTCTCCTCCCTTACAACCCTGGCACCTTTGCCTCAAGAACAAGCACATTATTTCGAGTATTTTTGACCAAATCCAAAGCTGTTTTCTGAGTTGTTTTGGTTTTCTCCAAAATCAACCCCGGATAGTCCTTTAATAAAGCGATAACACGTTTCAATTCAACATTACCGATAGTGCAACTTGAAAGCGCCGCCAATTTTTGAACCCTTTTTAAAAATTCAAGACGAACAGGCTCGGGAATAGACAGGTTCGCCGGTTGTGTAGAAATCAGTTTATACATAAAAGTCCTCTTCAATATCGTTGTGAACTATCTTTATTCTCGATAATTTTCAGCTTTTATTTCAGAACTTTAGCCACTTTCTTTATTTAAACTGATACTCCCCCTGCGTCAAACTGGTCAGCACATGATCTCGCCACTCTCCGTTAATAAACAGGTACTGTTTGGCAAGCCCCTCGGTTACAAATCCCAGCTTTTTCAAAACCGCTGCCGAGCGTGTATTTTCGGGTAAATGATTGGCCATAATTCGGTGGAGATTTACGGTTTGAAAGGCATAGTTGATTACAGATTGGAGAGCTTCCGTCATTAGTCCCTGGCCCTCAAAATCTTTGCAGAGGGAAAATCCCAAATAACACGCTTGAAAAGAGCCTCTGAAAATCTGGGTGAGGTTGATTACACCGATGATATGGGATGGGTAATCTGTGTAAGTGATGACAAAGCGGATGGCCGCTAAAGGATTGAGTTCGTCTTTGGAGGTGAGGATTCGGGTTTGCCAGTACTCGGGGGTTAGGAAATTATCCGGGAGTTTGGCGGAGGTTTTGGAGAGGAAATCTGCATTGGTGGTGTAATAGGTACAGATGGCCTCGGGGGTAATTAGGGATAGGTGGGGGATAGTTAGGTGGAGGGATTTTAGGGTGATTGGCATTTGGGGATTTTATATTGAGGGGTTGGTAGTTGGCAATTTATAGTTAAGGATTTTACTAAGCAAAGATTACTTCTGAAAAACATTTTGATAATGCCAGTCTAAATACTCTGGATTAGGCTCAAAACGAAATGGCATATGAATTTTTTGATTATCAAATCTAAAAAACACATCTTCATAGATACGCATTTCTTTTCCTTGTAAAGAGTTACTAATGATAACTTGATGATTCAGATTAATACCTATCAAGCCCAAGTCAAAAACTTTGTCATGAAGCGAACACAATGAAATTCCATTTGAAGGATCTACCCTAGACTCAACTTTCTTTGACCAAGGCACAATATGAGAAGCTATCAATAACTCTACATGGTCAAGATTACAGACTGCGCATTGGTTATGATAACTTGAAATAACTGTTCTTCTAAAAAAATGTTGAACTGTCCTAGTTTTAACCTGAGTCATACGTTCTGTTTCTTCAAGATCATTGAAATTATAGCTAAACGGACTAGCTACATCATCCTTGAAAATATTTTTGTTTTGAAGCAATAAACTATAAGCATTTTCAGCATCCATAATCATTTGTTCAGCATTTAATAAGAAGTCAGAAATAATTTCAGCGTCTGCTTTGCTAGCAGCTTTTAACCCTTTTCCTTGCATAGCCGGATCTAAACTTGCAAAATTACATAGCTTCATCGCTAAAGAGCCTGGAGTTCTATTTAAATATTCTGAAACTTCAATAATTCTTGGCTGACGTGCATGAAACTGCCTGAACTCCAGTTCACAATATATTTTAAGAGCAACCAAAAGCTCTTCTTTTGTCCACGCACGGGGAATGGGTATCACAGTGATCCTTTATCTCGTATACAAAAATAGAAAATTTATCGAGATTAGCCAATATAAATATGGAGATTATTTTGATTAGTATAACCCAAACAGCTAAGCAATCATAAATCATGTATCTTCAGTGAACTGTCCGAAAAAATCGGACAGTTCAAAGACATCTTAAAGGATTCTAATTTTATTTAACGTTACTCAAAGGTCGTAGTTGAACTTTCATCCTCAAGCTTTAATTTAAAAGTGACTATATCTTCATTAAAAGATTCAAAAGAAAGAGAAAATTCCTGTAAAATTGTATCTTCAGGTTCATCCATTGGATCAATTAAATCTAGAAAGTCTCCCAGTTTGAATTCGTAATCAGCATCTATCGTATATGAATCATCAAATAGCTCCAAAACCTGCTTTATGTCTCCAACAGTACTAATTTGGATTGGGAAGCTTAATTCATTTTTCTTGGGTTTTGATGCTACTGAAGCCGTATTCCAATCTTTAAAACCCATTACTTTTGAAATGTGTTCAAGACTATGGCCTTGTGAAATATCCACGTCACATTTTTTCTTTAAGAAATGTGCGGATAATTTTTGCCTTCTCTTTGAAGGCCTCCTGAGTAGGAGTGAAACTTGAATTAGACATTTTTAACAACCTTTAATGGACTTTATTTCTTTGCTCGCATTAAGAAGTCCTAAAAAAAATTGTTTTGATTTTTAAAGACAGTATCATAGAAATTTTCACCATAGCCATTGGCCGCGAGCAGCAGGATATTTCTTAAAACCTTATACAAAGGTTATTAAGCTATCTAATTTATATCAATACCAAATAGAATAGAAATCAGGAACCAAACAACTGTCGACAAATTGTCGACAGTTCAAGAATACAAAATGAACTGACCCATTTTTTTCCCTCGACACCTCCCCTCCCTTACAACCCTGGCACCTTTATATTTTCCAATTGTCTCCTTTTCTAATGCGATTGAAGTGATATTTCACCACCAAAAACAGTCGTTTTTACACCTACAGCTTTTTGAGATTTATTATCTAAAGTTATCAAAATGTAAGGGTGAGTCGGTTTTGGAGCACTCTGAATGGTATAGGTGTACACCAATAGAGTTGTATTTTTAGAAGTAATTTCCTGAGTTGGCATACCTAAGTGAGCCAAAATTTTCTCCCGATTTGGAACCCAAGCATCAGGAAAAACAGTCCCAGAGGATTTTATAGACTTTGACTGAACATCTGGCTGCCCATTTCCAAATTTTTCAAGCAGATTTGGGACAAAATCGGGATGGATAAGCGAAGAGAATTGATGAGGGTAATAAATCTGGGTAAGGGTATCGTTTTGATCAAAAAACAACGTGATAACAAGGCTGGTATCAGTGTCATTTGAGGAGGTGTTTATTTTTTTCATAACATAACGCTGCTCAAACCCAGAATTGTGTTTTACTACTACTGGAGTAACGCCATCTGTTAGCATAGCTACATCCTCGGGCTTTAGAAGTGGGTAAAGGCATTTTATACTTGGATTATTTAGCGTTTTAATAAAAACGAAGTTCTTTGGAACATTTTGAAACTGACTTTTAAATTGAAGCAATCGGAGATACTTACATCCACCTAGATTTAACACCAAAATAACAAAACCCAATGCCAATAGATTTTTTCTCATAATCATTTCCTAGGTATAAGCTCTGTAACCTTGGTCACTTCGGCTGTTAACCCTTTGTCGTAAGTAACTACAATAATAGTCTTTCCTTCTTTTGCTAGGATTAGGCTCTACTGAAGTCTTATTTTGGTGTCTGTATCCAAGTTGTTTGAAGGTTCATCTAAGACAGTAGTCAGCTGAACAAGAAGATATAACTCAATCCAGACCCAAACCATCACACGTTTCAGATCTTGTGAGACAGGATAGTCCAAAAGAACAAAACTCACTTCTTAGCACCTTTCCTGATGCAGTCAGAAGACTAAGCACTTTAGCCCAAAAATTACTCAAATAGCCAACGTATAAAAAAAGGGGATAATCGATAACAAGCCAGACTCCTAATTTTAATATTTCTCGCGCAGGGAGTTTATTAAAAATAAATGACCGCAGCGAAAATCTTAAAATTAGGAGTCTGGCGGAGAGGGAGGGATTCGAACCCTCGCCAGGTGTTACCCTGCTAACGGTTTAGCAAACCGCCCCCTTGAGCCACTTGGGTACCTCTCCGCGATAAAAAACTATGTGTTTACTATACCATTACTAAACAAAAGTTCTCAAGGGAGTTCCACCCTACAAAACCGCCTTCACCCCAAAAACCAGAGAATAATGCGCCGAATCAGGAAGAGTGGCATTCGGATGAACCTGCACATTATGCGCGAACTCATCATAAGCACGTCCTGCAATAATCGTTAAATCACCCGGATCCAACGGCGTTTCAAACATAACTGGAGCCTTCGCTATCTCACCATGGGGAACAAATCCCTGAAACCGTGTATCTGTGTTCAGTTTTGCAAACGTCATTGTCTCTCTGTGAGGACCAACAATCACAACAAAGGTCAGCTCGCCGTTTGTTGATAAATCCTGATGAAAATCAAATCCGGCACCAGTTCCGTAGCCATTTATTGTAAATTTAACCTGTAATTTTTCTCTCTCTACCGGAAGACCGTTTGCTTTCAACACCTCTTGCACATCTGGTCGGGTTAACAACGATTCAAACAAAGACGAGGCAGATGACGGCATGATATCGGCAGGAAAATATAAAAGACCGTGATTGGGCTCACCATATTCGGAAAAATAAGAAATCGTCACAGGGGGTTTTGAAGGATCCAAAACCACAGGAACCGGAATAGATTCCTGACGGGTTACACCATGAAAAATAGCGAGTTGGGTTTCAGATTTTGACTGTACTGTTCGAAAAAGAGCAACCAGCTCCTGACGAAACATCGCCTGCTCTTCGTGGGTAATAACGGGAGAATCGGCGACAAAAAGGCCAGGAACAACCTGAAGATTATCGGGGATATCCGCCTGGACAGACAGTTTGACTGGGGCTTGAAACACAACTCTGTAGGCATCCTGATCGTTAATAAATCCATAGGTTTCCACAAAAGACGTACCCGATTTCCGCCCAAAAGATCGAACCAGTTTTTCAAGATTTTGGGATCGAACATCATCGGTGCTATCCGATTGGGGATTTACAACAATACTTGTAGATACAACACCTTTGCTGCTTACGGCTGCCAACATATCCATTTGAAGGGTTCCCTCCAATAAACGTCGTTCAAAACCAGACCAGTTGGGGGCATTACAATCAAAAGCAGACAAAATCACATCAAAGGGCTTGCCCTGTTTTAAAGGGATTTTTGATTTTTTACAGACAGTAATTTCAAGCTTGCAGCCAGGATATGCCGCTTTCAAATCAGCCACCATTTTTTTATGGCCGGCATTTCCAACCACCAGAACACGCAGCTTTTTTTGAGAGTTTTTTAATAAAGCTGGAGGAAAAACCTGCTTCACGTATCGTAAAAACGGCGGATGACATAAAGTTGTATCAAAATGGAGTGTAGACACTTTAGGCAACAACATACAGGAATGAGAGTCCAGCTGCCGGCCAAGACCAAACTGCCCCAGAGGATCCAGCCTGGATGAAAACCCATAAACAACAGTCAATTCAGGGAAAAGCATTTGAATATCGGTTGGAGTCAAAAATTTTTGATACACACTCTGAGTCAAAAAAGCATTAGGCTCGTCCGCCACAGCCTCTTTATGATGTTGTAAGGAACTGAAATAACGACCACTTGGTAAAGGAGACCGTACAAAAACCATACCATCAGGAGGCAACATTTGAAGAATATGAGCGGCCAGAATCTCACGTTCCTTAGGCAGCACATAATGAATAGAATTTTCAAAGATAAAAACGGAAGGCACAAGTTGTTTTTGAGTTAAAAGCGGGATATCCCGTGAACAGTCAAATTCTTCCATGGGTTTTTGAACAAAAATAATCTGACTTTTTTGTGCTGGTGTCAGATCAGTGTCTTCAAGCTGTTTTTTTGCAGAGTCTATCGCTTCGGATGAAAAATCCAATCCTATAATAGTTCCTTTAAAACCACCTTTTACCATATCCACCAAAGGTTTAATGGCATTGCCACAACCAAAACTGATAATACAACGGTTCTCAGTATGGCTAATCTGATCTGCCCACTGAGAGGTATAGGACTGTAAGGTAAACTGACTTGGAAAATTTCGTCTCTCCTGAAAGTAAATGGGATGTCGGGATACCCCTGTATCCTGAGAACAGCGTCGTCCATCAACAGTGCGATCCTGAAGCTGAAACACCCCATCCCACGTTTTGCTGGCAGCCGCCCAGTACGGACGTGAAGAAGAAATAGAGAAATGACGTGTTGGCGTATACGGCAGAAGCGAAACACTTTTTAGAGAGGTTATCAATCCAGGCAACATAAAACATGGTAAAAAATCAGGGTGGGATTTTGGAGCCTGTTTACCGACAATTTTATTATTTACAACCAGTAAACGTTCAGTTGCTGATGGAGCTGTAATTTTATGGCTTGCGGAAACCTTCAAATGAATACCTGTCTGTGAATGCGAAACTTGTTTTCCATTTAAAGGATTAGAGTGATCAGCAAGACGTTTATAGGAATCTGGTTTTGCCCGAAAAAAAGTTCTAACAGTTGTACATGCCCGTGTTACAAAACTCATGCCCCCACACTCACTTTCAAGACAATTTAAAGTCCAAAAACGCCTTGAAAACTAACATTAGTCATCAAATATCGTCAATAAAACAGAGGAAACTCTTTAACTATTTTAAAAGTTTTATTATAATGGTCGGGCCTTTTTGATTGTCTTTATTAGGGTACCTTTTATTTTAGGAGACTATACGTCATGCAAACTATCGAACTAGCTGCCAAAGCAAGAACAGAGCTTGGCAAAAACTATTCCAAACAATTTCGTAAAAACGGATCAACACCAGCGGTTGTTTACGGAGCAAAAAGTGAACCTGCACATATTCTTGTAGATTCCAAAGAAGTTGGGAAATTTTACAGAAACTACTCTAAACAAAACGTGCTTGTAAAAATTACAATTAACAACAACGGATCAACCTCAGAAGTAACAGCCTTTCTAAAAGAATTTGCAAAAAACCATTTAACTCAGGAAATTCTTCACGTTGATTTTATGAAAGTGGACGAAACTCATCCTATTAAAGCGGATATCCAATTAAAATTCATTGGTGCAGCACCTGGTGTTAAAAAAGGTGGTCAGTTAATGACTAAACTTCGTCAATTAAAAATTAAAGCTCTTCCTCAAAACATTCCTGATACAATCGATATCGATCTTTCAACACTTGAAGTAGGTCAATCCATCCGTGTTAAAGACATCGATACTAAAGGTTTATTCAACATTGAAGTACCTGGAAACGAAATCATCATTCTGGTTGAATCTTTAAAAGCAGCTGAAACGCCAGCAGCAGCAAGCAAATAATGTCAAACCGTCATTTACTGGAACGGGTAAAAAAAGTTGCCTATTTAGAAGGAAATTTCATTACCCGTGCCGGTAAACCGACAACCTATTACATCGATAAATATTTATTCTCCACTCAACCTGATATTTTAAAAGACCTTGGCACAGCCTTAGCCGAGTTACTTCCTCCCTCAAACACTTACGATAGAATTGCAGCCCCGGAGTTGGGAGCTGTTGCCCTGGCGGCTTCGGTTGCCATGGTTGTGGGGAAGCCGTTTATTATTGTCCGCAAAAAAACTAAAGACTATGGCACTCAGAAACGTCTTGAAGGCAAGGCTGTTGAAGGCGAAACCGTTGTGATGATCGAAGATGTTCTAACAACAGGCGGAGCTGTTCTGCAGGCGTGTGAAAGCGTAAAAGAAGCCGGGCTGAATGTTGCTGGCATTGTAGGTGTTATTAACCGTGAAGAAGGTGCTTTTGAAAACATTCAAAACGCTGGGTATCCCATGAAAGCCCTGTTTACCACTACCGACCTTCGGGCATGTTAGACGCAATCCGCAATCACCCTTTTTACCAAAAAATTCTAACCAACACAGCGTCTACCAAAGGCAGTCTGTGTATCGGTCTTGATCCCGATCTTAAAAAATTACCCCCTCAATTTGAACAATCTTTATCCGGAGTCCAAACGTTTTTAACGGAAATTATCCGCGTGTCTCAGGATTTGTGCATTGCCTATAAACCCAATATCTCCTTTTTCGAGGCCATGGGCATAGACGGATTAAAGCTATTGGAATCTCTACGCAAAAGTGTACCGGCGCATACACCCTGGATTATCGACGCCAAACGGGGTGACATTGGAAACACATCGGCCATGCAGGCTTCTTTTTTATACGATGTGCTTGGAGCCGATGCGGTAACCCTGCATCCGTATATGGGCACGGATAGCCTCGAGCCTTTTTTCGCCTACAAACAAGGATTTAACTTTGTATTGGCCTTAACCTCGAATCCCGGGGCGGAGGATTTTGAAATGCAAACCATGCAGACTCAAAAACCACTGTATCTGACGGTTGCGGAAAAGTGTGCCTATTGGAATAACCGGTACCATAACGTGGGCATGGTCGTTGGAGCCACGCATCAGCAGGCCACCCTAATCCGTGAGCAGGATGCAGACATGTTATACCTCGTCCCCGGTGTAGGCGCCCAGGGCGGAGCATACGGCGACACCAAAAAACGCACCCAAAACCGGGACGGACTGTCCTTAATCAATATGTCCCGAGGCATTTTATACACCCCAAAACTCTACGAACCGCTTGCCGATTTTGAAACCATAATCCGGGCAACCATTTCCGATGCCATCCAAGCCTAAACCGGTTTTCTCCACCGTATCAACCTCAACCAAATCCAGTGCGTTTAGAGACAGTTACTTTTGGTTCATCACCACATCCTGGCCAAAACTTGTAGGTGTTTTAGGCGGCATTTTTTTATCGCTAAATGCAGCTTTTGCGCTTTTATACACCCTTTCTGGCGGCATAGCCAATGTTGGACGTTATGATTATGTTGGCTATTTTTTCTTTTCTGTACACACACTAGCAACCGTCGGTTATGGGAACGCCTACCCTGTTTTACTTATCAGTCATTGCCTTGTTGCCCTTGAAATCATGTGTGGGATTTTTATGATTACCTTAATTACCGGGCTGATGTTTTCCAAGTTCTCCAGACCAACGGCCAAAGTTATTTTTAGCCGATCGGCTGTGATTAACAACCGTGACGGTCATCCGCATCTCAGCTTCAGACTGGCCAATGAACGAGGCAGCACCATTGCAGAAGCCCAACTTTCCGTATCGGTACTTAAAGATTTCAAAACATCAGAAGGTGAAAGTTTAAGAAAACTGTACGATTTAAAGCTGGATAGAGAAAAAACGCCCCTGTTTATTTTAAGCTGGACGGTTTTTCACAAAATTGATGAAAACAGCCCCTTATATGGATTGGATGAAGCCGCCATTATCAACGGAGACATGCAAATCATTATCAGCATGACAGGATTCGAACCTATACTTGGGCAAACCGTACATACCCGGCATATGTATTGGGCCAAAGACATCGAATGGGGAAAACGCTTCAAAGATGCCCTGACACGCCGTGAAAAGCACCTGCACTTGGATTACGGGTTATTCCACGAAACCACCTAAGGGTTGATGTGGCGAAACACCCAGACCTGATCATTTTCAGCAAGAAGATGATAACCGTACTCATTATGTAACAAACGTTTAACCAAAACCGAGGACTTTGGGCCAACAGCAACAACATCGGCTTCGCTTTGTGTGTGAGCATCGTCAAGCATGGGGTCATTTTTTCGGATGATGATAAACGCTTTGGGTTGGAACACCTTGGTTTTATATCGACTTTTTGGCACATGGCTCCATTTTTTAGCGAACTCTGATTCTACAAACATCGATTCCTGAAGTGGCCCGTGAATGAGTTCGATCTGATTGGGTTTTAATCCTTTTTCAGCAAAATCAAACCCGGTGGCATGAGAAATCAGCACAACATCTGTTGGTTTGATGTAAGGCTTTAAACTCTCAGATAAAAATAGCTTAATGGAGTTTTGCTCCTCAAAATGATCCACTTGCTTAAAAAAAGCAGGAAACGATGATGACACCTGGGCCAGCTGAAAGACCATAACAGCAGCGAATACCCCATAAAACCATCTGGATTTTGGAAAAACGGCTTTCATATATATCAAAACAAAAATTACTCCCAAATATAAGCTAAGCACACCTAACACAAAATAAATTGGAATGGCACGGTTTACAAAAAACAGCACATACACCCAATGAATAACAGCCGCCACAGATACCGCAAACACAGCCGCATACTCGGGAGAGTGTCGCTTTATCCACGACAAAGCCAACGCGCCCACAAGACCCGCCGTCCCGATAATCAATAACGGCCAGGATAAATAATACGGCACAATTGTAGTCGTTAATTTACCTAAGGCAGATAAACCGGAATTCCGCACCTCATTGGCCAGGAGATTCATGTTTAAGTGACGCATAAAGGCAAAACGTCCAACGGGGTGAACCAGATACGGATTGGTGATAACAAACACAGCGATACTTAATAAAAATGCGAGGATGGAATCTCTTAAAAACAAAACCCAGTTTTTTAGGGAGTTTGGCTGCATCCACAGACCCCAAAAACGATAGGCACCCCATAACGGAATCATGACTACAGCCTGAAGCTTTGCGGAAATAGACAGGGCCAAAAACATCACCCCAACCCACCACCAGGTTTTATAAGTACCTTTATCCTTAAAAAAAGCAAAAACAGACAGGCACCAGAAACAAACCATCATGGTTTCGGGATGATTGGCAAATCCAGCTCTAAAAAAGGCGGGCATTGTGGCCATTACAAGCAACATTAACAACAGTTGGAAAAAGGTTACATGACGGCGAACTCCTGCCCATAACACGATCAAAGAGCCTAAAAACCAAAGTCCCGATAACAATCTGGGGACAATCACAACAGCATCGGAAGCTGTTTTTAAAAAGGGAATCGAGGCCACCATGTTCTGGAAGAAAAACAAAAATCCGTAATTAAAGGTTCCCATTTTAAAAAATCTGGCGGGATTAAGCGTGAATAATCCGTCAGCCATGGTATAGGCAGATTGAACGTGTACAAACTCATCGCCCCAAAAAAATGGCAAAAACCAGAGTTGGGCATTTTTGAATGCGCATAGCGTTAGGATCACTCCAAAAAATCCCAATACCGTTACGACTACAAGTCCTTTGATTCGGCTTAACATTTCCAAAAAAATCCTTCCACAACAGGGTTTGCATACGGTATGATATCAGCCCACATGATAGCCGCCATTCAACATCGATTGAGAGAGTATAGACATTTTAATCTGGTAAAGCAATTTGCCATTTATGTTTGCGTGGGAGGCATGGCAACCCTTGTGGACTGGACCACGTTTTACAGCCTCACTCATGTTGCTGTGATGCATTATTATCCGGCTCTGGCTGTATCTACAACCTTAGGAACCCTTACTCATTTTACCCTCAATAAGCTGTTTACATTCAAACAATCTTCACATGCCAGCAAAAAACTCATTCTTATTTATATTATTATTGTGAGTCTTTCATTTGGATTAAATTTCCTGTGGATGACCTTTTTTGTATCGTTTCTACATCTTCATCTGATGTTCTCAAGAATGCTAACTACCGGATTAATGCTGATCGTCAATTTTGCGCTGCATAAAGGTATTACGTTTAATAAAGCCCTGTATTCGCCTCGTTAGCCATGAAACTGTTTGCGACAGGCCTATTGATAGTTTGTCTGGGAGTATCCAGTTACGGCCAACAAACCCTGGGTGAAGAGCGTATTATTTCCGTTAAAACAGATGTAAAAACCATTCATTATCATTATTCAGGAAATTTCAAAGGCTGGCTCAGCACGCCCGACACACCTGGCCCCTGGCCTGTAATTATTTACAATTACGACGAATACTGGGATTGGGCAAAAGAAGATCGCGCGGTTGAAAGAGGCTACGACATCAAAGCTTTTATGAAAACCTTTAAAAACTGGGGATTTGCCTGCATTGTGCCTATCGAACGGTACAGAAAGTTGAACGCTTTAAAAGGTGCTATCGATTATTCCAGAAAAAATCTTCCCATAGACGTGAATAGGATTTATATTATTGGCATATCGGAAGGCGCCTTTTTGTCGCTTCTCGCACCGGAAGATAACCTTCCCGTTTCAAAAATCATCATGATTTCACCTCATACGTTTTATAAATCCGGAAAGTTGTCGATTGCAGACAGCATCCGGCATCATCCTCCCATCAAACAACCTATTTTATGTATGATTGGAGGGAGAAATAAAACCTGGTCTCTCAGTCAGACATACAAAACCTATCTGGATCTCAAAAATCTGGGATTTAATATCACGCTGAAAGAATATGAAGAAAAACAGCCCTGGTTTTGGGATCATGAACACCATTTTATGGCTGATATTTACGAATTTATTACAGGCAAGCCGCTGCCCTTAAGGAAACTACCATGAGATTTAGAACACACACAAACCCGTTCAACTACTTTGTACGCATGGAACCTCTTGATTTTAAGGCCATTTTTCCGACTTTTAATGGAGAAATGGACTTTGAAGTGGGGTTTGGAAAAGGGTTGTTTATGCGTCATTATGGGGCGATGTTTCCCGATCGGTTTCTTGTCGGTATAGAAGTGAGAAAAAATCCGGTGTTAGAGCTTCAAAAGAAGCTTGAAACGCTGTCGCTGCCCAATGTGCATGCGATTCATGGAAATGCCCAGCTTTGCCTGGAAGATCAAATTCCAGACAGCAGCATTAACCGGTGTTTTGTGTTTCATCCGGATCCCTGGTTCAAAAAACGGCATTATAAACGTCGGGTCATCAACACCAAATTTCTAGATAAACTGTTTACAAAAATGAAACCGGGAGGACGCCTGTTTGTGTCTACCGATGTAGGCTCGTTATGGGAAGCCATGGAAGAAACGCTGCAAGCTCACCCTGGTTTTGAAAAAATCGAAGATCCCGACTTTTGGGACAACGTCTATCTGACAGAATGGCAGCAATGGTCGATTAAAGATCAGCGGCAAAAATGGTATGGAACTTTTCAACGACGCTGAATTTTCGCCTAAAACGGTACGGTATAACCTCAGTAAATCACAATACATTAAAGGCATGCAGTGTAAAAAGTCACTGTGGTTTCTCAAACACCGGCCTGAATTGCGTGAAAAGCCGGATGCTTTACGGCAGTTTCTATTTGGAGAAGGTCATAAAATAGGAAAATACGCACAAAACCTTTTTCCCGGCGGTGTTGATATCAGCGCTCTGGCCGAGGATATTCCCGGACGTTTACAAAAAACTCAGGAACATCTACACAAAACAGAGACGTTATTCGAAGCTACGTTTCAGTACAAATCTGTTCTGGTTATGGTGGATATTCTACATAAAACACCGTTCGGTTATGAACTCTACGAAGTAAAAAGCAGCACAACTGAAAAACCTGTTTTTTTACAGGATATTGCCTTACAAATCCATGTCCTGGAAGGATGCGGACTGATTATCTCAGAAGCCTTTGTCACCCTGATTAATTCCGCCTACAAACGACATGGCAACATCGAAATCGAGCATCTGTTCAAACACAATCCTCTTTATGAAAAAACAGCTCCCATACGCCAGAATTTACCTGAGATTCTGGAAGATCTGAGAAAAACCATCAAACATCCCAATGCACCTTCTATTGAAATCGGGCCTCATTGTTTTCATCCCTACGACTGTGATTTTATGGCCCAATGCTGGTCTCATATTCCAAAACCGTCTGTATTTGATATCAGCGGTCTCAAACTGGATAAAAAATTTGAGTTGTACCGAAAAGGCATTATCAAGATGACGGATATTCCCGAATATTCCGGCCTTAATGTTAAGCAACGGCATCAGTTAAATGCCGAAAAAACCAATCAGGTTTTCTTAAATAAAAAAGCTATCAACACGTTTTTAAAAACGCTGCACTATCCTTTATATTTTTTGGATTTTGAAGCATTCCAGCAAGCTATTCCACCTTATGACGGGCTTTCACCCTTCCAACAGATTGCCTTTCAATATTCCCTCCATTATCTGGATTCACCCACCTCAGAACTACAACACTACGATTTTATCGCCGAACCACATCGTGATCCTCGCCCACTTCTGGCACAGGAATTAATCAAACATATACCGGAAAATGCCTGCATCATGGCCTATAACAGCAGTTTTGAAAAACTTGTTTTTGCACAACTGGCTTCCGCTTTTCCTGATCTTGCGAAAGAGTTAATGAAACGCCACAGCAATATTATCGATTTAATGGTACCGTTTCAGCGTCATGATCTGTATACCAAAGACATGCACGGACGCTTTACCATCAAAACCGTCCTCCCCGCACTAATCCCCGAGCTATCTTATTCCGATTTAGCCATTCAGGACGGACAATCTGCGGTTAGAGCTTATCTAAAACTGCTTGATATTTCCGATGAAACCGAAAAAGAAGTCATCAAAAACAATTTAAAAGCCTATTGTAAACGGGATACCTTTGCGATGGTGAAAGTTTTAGAAGTATTGAAAGAATTAGCTCATTAAAATTCAAAGGTTACATGCTTTTTCTTAATTTTCCTAAAAAACAGCTTATAAAAAAAGCACAAAATCTAACAATACCACAAAAATCTCTTACTTTATCACCAACCTCATCAATAAAAATTGCAGCAAAATCCCAAATTATTCCTTGTCACAGCCAGTGAATTTATACTAAAATAGTAAAACGCTTTCGAAACCAAAGATTACACACCAACGAGGAGTATTCATTGAATAAAAACGACAACCCTACCACCATTGATATCGAAGCCCAACGTTGTTTGGACGCCCTTCAATATATCCTGCGTTACCAAGGCCCAGAGGCCACTGCCGATGTTATTAAAAAAATTCACCAGACCCTCATTGAAAAAGGCGTTAATGTTAACATTCCCGTCACAACCCCTTATGTAAATACTATTCCTTATGATCAGGAAACCGAATATCCCGGAGATATCGAGCTTGAAAAACGTATTGAAAACCTTATCCGTTGGAATGCCATGGCCATGGTTGTTAAAGCCAACCGCGAACATGACGGACTTGGCGGACATATTTCCACATTTGCCTCCTCAGCCGTTTTATACGAAGTCGCCTTTAACCACTTTTTCAAAGGAAACGGACAGGGACGGTTCGCCGATCAGATTTATTTTCAGGGTCACGCCTCTCCCGGCAACTATGCCCGCTCGTTTTTGGAAGGCCGCCTCTCGGAAAAACAGCTTCACGCCTTCCGTCAGGAATTAACGCCAACCGGAGGTCTTTCCTCTTATCCGCATCCTTACCTCATGCCGACCTACTGGCAGTTCCCAACCGTATCCATGGGACTTGGCCCTGTGATGGCCATTTACCAGGCTCGTTTCAACCGCTATTTACAGGCCAGAGGCTTTTTAAAACACGATCCGCATGTCTACTGCTATATCGGAGACGGAGAATCGGACGAACCGGAAACACTGGGCGCCCTATCCTTTGCGGCAAGAGAAGGCCTGGATAATCTGACCTTTATCGTCAACTGCAACCTGCAACGCCTCGACGGCCCGGTTAGAGGAAACGGAAAAATCATTCAGGATCTTGAAGGTGTTTTTAAAGGCGCCGGATGGAACGTCATTAAAGTGGTTTGGGGATCAGACTGGGATCCATTATTGGATTCGCCTCAACGTGAATTATTAATGAAACGGATGCTGGAAGCCGTAGACGGTGAATATCAAAAATATGTAGTAGAACCAGGCAGCTACCTCAGAAAACATTTTTTTGGAAAATATCCCGAACTATATGAAGCTGTAAATCACCTCACCGACCAACAGTTACATAGCCTCCTTCGAGGCGGACATGATCATAAAAAAGTATATGCCGCTTACAAAGCCGCAAACGAACACAAAGGCCAACCCTCCGTTATCCTGGCCAAAACTGTAAAAGGATATGGCTTAGGCGAAGCTGGAGAAGGTAAAAATATTTCTCACCAGCAGAAAAAACTCAACGAAAAAGAACTTCGTGAATTTAAAAACAGATTTAATATTCCTATTGATGATGATGCGATTGTAGACACCCCGTTTTATCGTCCTGATGAAAACAGCCCTGAAATTCAATATATCAAAGCCAGACGTGAAGCCCTTGGCGGTTTATTGCCAGAACGTCATCCTGATTTTGAAGCCCTGAATGTTCCCGGAAGCGACTTTTTCCAGGAGTTTTTACAAAGCTCAGGCGACAATGAATTATCTACAACCATGGCGTTTGTACGGGTATTAAGCAAGCTGCTACGTCACCCGGATTTATCCAAACACGTTGTTCCAATTATTCCTGACGAAGGACGTACCTTCGGGATGGAAGCTCTGTTCAGACAAATCGGGATTTATTCACCAAAAGGCCAGCTTTACGAGCCGGTAGACCGTGAATCTTTATTGTTTTACAACGAAACCAAGGACGGTCAGCTGTTAGAAGAAGGCATTAACGAAACAGGATCGATGTGCTCGTTTATCTCTGCAGGAAGTGCTTATGCGACACACGGCCTGCCTATGATTCCGTTTTACATTTACTATTCGATGTTCGGCTTTCAGCGTGTAGGCGACTTGATGTGGCTTGCAGGCGACATGAAAGTTAAAGGATTTTTACTTGGAGGAACAGCCGGACGCACGACATTGAATGGTGAGGGACTGCAACATCAGGACGGACACAGCCTGATTTTAGCCTGTACCATCCCAAATCTTTTAACCTATGATACGTCGTTCAGATTTGAAATCGCCGTGATTGTACAAGACGGCTTAAAACGTATGTATAAAGATAAAGAAGATGTATTTTATTACCTCACACTGGGTAACGAAAACTACGAAATGCCTGCAATGCCTGAAGGTGCTGAAGAAGGTATTTTAAAAGGATTATATAGATTCAAACCGTCACCATCCAAAAACAAACTTAAAGCCCATATTTTCGGCAGCGGAACCATCATCAACGAATGTTTAAAAGCACAGGACATCCTGGAAAAAACCTATGGCGTTTCCGTAGATATCTGGGGAGCAACCAGCTACAAACAACTCCGTTCAGATGCCCTAAAAGCACAACGTTGGAACATGCTTCATCCGAAAGAAAAACCTCAAAAATCGTATCTAGAAACAACGCTGGAAAAAGAAAAAGGCGTGTTTATCGCGGCTTCAGATTGCATGAAACTGGTTCCAGATCAGATCGCACCCTGGGTTCCAGGCGGATTATTTACACTGGGCACCGATGGTTTCGGCCGAAGCGAAACCCGGGAAAACCTTCGCCGTTTTTTTGAAGTGGACGCCCCATGTATCGTAATCGGCACCCTGTACCAGCTGGCACAAAAAGGTGAGATCAAACACGATGTTGTTGCAAAAGCTATCAAAGACTTAAACGTTGATCCGGAAAAAGCCTTCGGGTTTTGTGTGTAAGGAGTTTTTATGCAGGCCTATAAAAAAAATATAACCATTAAAGAGTCAAACTCGATTACGTTATCAAATTTACCTTTCAAAAAAGGACAAAAAGTTGAAATCGTTATTCTGGTAAAAGAAGAATCTATAAAACCTTCACATATAAATGAAGTAAAAAAATTATTTAAAGAAACTCAATCTTTAACTCAAATAAAAAATCTATCAGAAGAAGATATCCGATTAGAAATTGAGGCGTATCACAAACAAAAATGACAGCCATAAAAGTTATTATTGATACCAATGTACTGATATCTGCCATTTTAAAAAATAAAGATCCTGAAAAAATCATTCTACATATTATTCAATCAAAAAATATGAGATGGTTGGCATCCCAACAAATTTTAAAAGAATATTCTGATGTTCTAAAAAGACCAAAGTTCAATTTACCTCCCGATCTTGTTAAAAGATGGGAACTTTTATTTGAAGAAGAAATAGAAAAAATCAAAGTCCCAAACCATTTAATATCGTTTGACAGGGACCCCAAAGATTCCAAATTTCTAAATTGTGCACTATTATCAAACGCACACTTTTTAGTTACTGGAGATCATGACTTTAAAGAAGCTTATAAAATTGTTTCTACAACAATTTTAAATGTTTCTAAATTTAAAAACGTTTTTAAAATTTAATAGGAGAATATTATGAGTGTCGTTAAAGTTCCCAACCTCGGAGATGGTATTACCTCCGCAACTGTTCTGGCCATCCTGGTAAAACCGGGTGACAGCATCCAGAAAGATCAAACTATTTTAGAACTTGAAACCGATAAAGCCACAGCCCCGATTCCAGCCTCTGAAGGCGGAGTTGTCGGGAAAATTCTGGTTAAGGAAGGCGACACCGTTGCCGCGGGAACACCGGTTATCGAATTGGCAGG
>CAZFCP010000019.1:0-16499 GCA_964517775.1 uncultured Candidatus Marinamargulisbacteria bacterium
TCCAAAACCATTTGCGATAGCCGCACCTCTTGTTCTATGTAAATATTCATGTGTAGCCCAATCCATAGTAACACCATGACGTTCATCAAATAACATATATTCTATATCATATGCCGAATTATAATATATATATGCAGTTGGAGCCTGTTGGTCCCATATAAAAAAAGAAGTTTGGTTTGGCATTTGTAAGATGTTTTTTTGGAAAATTCTAAAGGTCTATACTACCAGACCTACATTCTTTCCACAAACAAACTCACTCCTTCTTAGTTGCCTTATATCGCTCCGCAAGCCTCTGATACCTCAGCCCAAACTCCGTAATTTTCAATTGAGCCTGCCTCAAATCATCCAGAGTCTTCATTTGCCTCACATTGCTATCCTGAATTTGAGTTTGTTTATCTATTAGCTCCCTAGTCCTGGTAATCCTCTCAAAAATAATAACCGCCTGATTCACAACCACATCAAACAAGGCTTTATCCTGATCGGTATAATCATCTTCTGACAGCTTCTGTCCCATAATAAATATGGCTTGAAGCTGCTTAAATGAATGAACCGTAAGGATAATACTTTTAGGATGAATAGCAAAAGACGAAAACAGGTTTTTGTATTTGGTTGGGAGCTGAGAGAAAAGGGCAACGGAAGCAGTGTGGTTTTGAAATGCTTGTATAAGAGGATAATCGAGTTTAAACGATAAAATTTCTGTTAAGATGCTGGTAGCTTCTCCTGTTTGGGATTCAATATGATTAATACGAAAAAAATCAAAAGAATAGGTTTCTGAATTGCGGATAATGGCAAATGAAGTTCCAATATCAAGGTTGGCCTGAAGTGAGAAAATAACATCAAGAACATCTTTTTCTGTATCGGCATAGACGAGTGCTGAAGAGGCTTCTTGAAGAATTTGTTCGAAGTTGTAGTCGAGTTTGAGAAATTTTTTTGTGGATGAGGTTTGAATAAAGCGTTGAAGCTTATGGAAATATAATCCGAATGCAAGGCCGCAAAATCCAATAATAGAAAATAATAAAAACTCAAATGAAATCGAGGAAGAAATCCAGATGTAATAAGGCCAGAAAATAAAAATAAGGTAGCTTCCCGTAAAAATAGATAATGTAATAAGGAAGGAAAAGCTTTTATTTAAGATGATTTTGATGTTCATTAATTCGTACTTGGTAATACCGAAGAAAAGAATGAGTGAATAGGTTATTTCAAATGCGTAAATCCCGATGTAGCTATAGGATCCAAGGTTTGTTAGGATTGCAAAGAATGCAAAGCAGCCACAGATCAATGCAAAAAATAAGGCTGCAAAAAAGTATCTTGCTTTAATTTTTTCAATTGTTTCTGGTGAGGATAACTTTTTGGATAGCCGATATAAGTTGTAAATAAATGTTAGAGCAAAACATATGGAAAAGATGTTATATAAGGTTCCAGGGTATTCTTGAAAACTCCCGTTGTAGATAATCGATTCTATAAATAAATCTGTTGGAAGTAGTAAACATAATCCTGCTGCAGTGCAAAAAGCCAGAGTGAAAACTGATTTTTCGAAAAACGTTTCTTCTTTTTCAAAAGAGTAAGAAACCATTTTGAAGAAAGCCAGTATCAGCATTAATCCACCCAGGTAGCTGAATCGATAATAATTCAGCATAACGTCTGGTTTGAATGCCAAAAATGGGCCAATAAAATCAGAACTGTTCCATAGAAAAATACTCGCATTAAAAATAAAGAAGTACAGGTTTTCTTTTTTGAGTGGATTTTTTCTATAAGCAAGAAAACCCAGGTAAAGACAAATAGATGCTCCTAAAAACGATATTAAAAGTCTTAGATTAAAAATTTCTACGTGAGAAATAAAGTACTGCCACATGGCTACAATCACTCTTTCTCAGACGGTTTATACCGCTCTGCAAGCCTCTGATATCGCTGCCCAAATTCCGTAATTTTCAACTGAGCCTGCCTCAAATCATCTAGCGTTTTCATTTGTCTGACATTAATATCCTGAAGCTGTGTTTGTTTATCTGCTAACTCCCTGGTCCTTGTAATTCTCTCAAAAATAATAACAGCCTGATTCACAACCACATCAAACAGTGCCTTATCCTGATTGGTATAATTATCCTCCGACAATTTGTGCCCCATAATAAAGATAGCCTGAAGTTGTCTAAAGGAATGAACGGTCAGAATAATACTTTTAGGATGAATGGAAAAAGACGAAAACAGGTTTTTATGCTGAGCGGGAAGTTGAGAGAAAAGTGTAACGGAAGCGGTGTGGTTTTGAAATGCTTTAATAAGAGGATGGTTGAGGCTAAGGGATAAAATTTCTGTTGAGATGCTGGTGGCTTCACCAGATTTGGATTCAACATGGTTAATGTGGAAAAGGTCAAAAACATTGGATTTAGGATTACGAATTAGGGCAAATGAAGCCCCGATATCAAGGTTGATCTGAAGCGAAAAGATAACATCAAGCACATCCGTTTCTGTATCGGCATAAACGAGTGCTGAAGAAGCGTCCTGTAAGGCTTTATCAAGGTTGTAATCGAGTTTGAGAAACTTTTTTGTGGCAGATGTTTGAATAAATCGTTGGAGTTTATGAAAGTATAACCCGAATCCAAAACCTCCAAATCCAATAATCGATAGTAATAAGAATTCAAATGAAATTGAGTGGGAAATCCAGGTGTAATATGGCCAAAAAACAAGGACGAAATAGCATGTTGCAAAAACAATCAGTGCAAGTATAAAAGATACCGTTTTATTTAAAATAACTTTAATGTCCATTAACTCGTGTTTTGTTATGGCATAGGCAATGATTGTTGGGAAAATAGCCTGAAAAATATTATCAATACGATAATCATGATTAATATCAAAATAGATAGCTGGAAAGTAGGATATAACTCCAAAGGCAATGATAATTGTTGCAAGGAAAACGTACTTGATTTGTTCTTTTAATGGGTTAGTACTTTTTATAAATGTGCGTATTAAAATCCAATAGCACACCACTAAAAAAACAATAATCAAGGTTGGAAAGATAATGTAGAGAGGCCCGTATCCTATTTTTAGAGTGTCCTGGAATGAAACGCTTTGAATAAAAAGTGTTGTGAATACGGTTGCCAGGCTAAGTAATCCGGCTATCCCATATAAAAAAATAGCGAGCCATATTGGGAATCGAGTTTTACTAAATAAGAAAATAAAATGAACAAAAAACGGGACTGTAAAAATGGCTCCAATGGTTGATAGCGATACATAAATGTCTGGATTTGAACTTGAAAAAGCTGGGAGAAGGAAGACTATATCCCCAAATGTCCACAAGGATAAGGCCCAGACGAAACCTGTAAAAATATAGTTGAGTAACTTTTTCTTAGGCCGAAGCAGTAAAAAAGCGCCAAGGCAAAAATCTGCAATGATTGAGGCAACCGATGTTATAAGAAAGGGGGACATCCTCCCTATTATAAACGTGTGGCTTACTATTTTATAGATTTATTTTTCTCATAATGAGATGCTTCTTTTCTTGATAATAAGTATATTTTATATTAATATTTGCTTTTGCATGATTTATGGTTTAATTATGTAAAGGGAAAATCCACAACACTTTGAAAAAAGCAGCATACATCTAAGCGACTGCTTCTTGGAAACAAGGAGCATATCATGAGAAAAATCCACCTCATTTTGATAGGACTTTTTTTGATTCTTACATCTAAATCCCATTACGCCGCCGAAAACGACTTTTACCCCATCATTTTTATCCATGGTCATGGCGGGGGTGAAATCTCAATAGAAGACACCTGGGCATCTTTGATTGAACAGAACATGGTTCCAAATTCTGCCGGATACACCTTTTACGATCCCAACCATGACGGAAAGATCGATGTTCTCCATTCTGACTCTTCAAAAAACTTAAAAACAAACAGTCTATCTCCACGTACAATTTTTTCGTTTGGCTATTATCGAGCTTCTGCAGATAAACCTTTTGGCGATGTTTCCGGCTATATAGGCTGCTGTCCAGAACCTTATACAGGAGATTATGGTAACTGGTATTACGTGGATAAGTATAATAACCCCAAGGTTTCTTTTGCTGTGCGTTTAGGCCAGGTAATAGACAATGTGCTTCGTGCAACAGGAAAAGATAAGGTGAATCTTGTTTGTCATAGTATGGGTGGTCTGGTAGCGAGAGCTTATATTAAATGGGTTCCCGATGGTGCGAAAAAGGTAAATAAACTTTTAACAGTTGGAACGCCAAACAATGGGATTCCAGACGATTTAAGATTGAAACTGGAAAAATTTTTTAAGGTACAGGATTGGCAAAAATCTGGTGAAGAAGAGGAAATGGCTAGCGGACAAAAACGGTTTAATGGCAAAAACTATACAGAGGTTTTGAATGAAAACTGGAAGGAATTTTGTAAAAAAAATGATGTGAAATATGCAACCCTGAGAGGTAATTTTAACCCCTGGCAGATTATCCAGATTGGGGATGGGGTGGTTGAGGAAGATTCTGCTCAGCTTCAGGGCGCTGTATTTAACGGAGTGGCCTATATGGCTCATATGAATAGTGAAAATTTTACTTTAAACAGGATGATTGTTGATATTGCCTCTGGTTTTTTTCCTAATCCAATGTGTATGACAGAATCAACCTATGTTTCAGAAGTGATTAAGCGATGGATGATGCAAGATCAGAAAAATGAAGGTGCGGTTGTAGATAAGGTAGCCATTGCAAACCCTTTTGATTCTAAAATTACGTTGCAATACCGGATAAATTCCGGGTCTGCCATCAGCGCAGATATTTTGGTTTACGATATGCTTGGAAATGTTGTTGCCTCTCTGCAAACTCCTGTTTATCCGCTTCAGCATCTTGTTACGTTTGATATTGCTCAGTTAGGTCTTTCAAATGGAGTTTATACCTGTTATCTCAACATCTATGATGTTAACGGTAGCCTTTACGCTCAAACCTTCAGATTGGCAAAAATCGCTGGGTATGGAGATTATCCTGGTGGCCCAACGATTAGATTTTTAACCACAGCTCCATCAGAAACAACGTCTACTACAGCCTCTTTTAAATACACCTACGATAACAATGGGGGAAGTTACAGCTATTCCCTTGATGGCGCACCCATGAGCGATCATACAACACTAGATAACGTTTCTTTTTCCAATCTCACACCCGGAAAACACGTTTTTATGGTGAGTGGGTATGGATACCCGGCTTATCGTGCCAATAATGCAGCTGTTTTTACCTGGATTGTGAATGAGAAAAATAAAAAAATCTCTCAGGATATTGTCACGCAAGGACGGCTTGTTGAGGCCGAAAATTCTTTGAAAACATCAGGCAACGTAACTATAAAAGAAGGTGCCAGTGTTAAGATGAAAGCTCCAACGGTAAGACTTTTACCAGGATTTAAAGCTAAATCGGGTTCTGAAGCTGTAATAAAGGCAGGAGGAAATCCATGATTTTATCGTTAGTATCTAAATATAGACTTGCACTGGCAGTACTCTGTTTTGTAGTGATTTCTACACCTGTTTTTGGTGTTTACAAAAAGCCTAAACAACTCGCTTTAGATATCCCTTTTTTAAAAAATGTTGTGACTAATCTAAATATGGGAATTATGAGTAGAACACCATCCGATCTTTATCTGGTTAGTGCTTTGGGTGTTGGTTTCCCGTGTAATGATCGTGATTATATCCATGTCCGATACATGGGGGCCTGGCGGTATGGAGCGGCAACGGAGCCTACTTATGAAATATCCACTCTTTATGTTCGCCCGTTCACGCTCTCTTATTTACATAGCTCAATCGGAACGGGATTATCGTTTTCCTCATTCCCAAATTTACCCGGCGGCTACCAGGCGTTTGCCATCCCTGTAGAAGTAAAGGGAATGCTAATGCTTTCAAAAGACGTAGCTTTAGGAACTACCTTTACGTGGGACACCCTTGGAAAATCGTCTTTCTTTTTTACGGTCCAGTTTGGAGATCCTGTAATAGTAGCCGCTGATGCTGCACCCCGAGTTAATCCAGACCCTGTGGATTTTTCAGATTTTGAAGCGGATTTTTGTTCAGACGAATAGTTTTTTTATTCTTAAATTACTAAAGTGGTAAGCTGATTGACAAAAGCCTGATGACTTTTTTTACAGGCTTTTATAAACGGTTCAATAGCATGAAAGCCATAGCCTGTTTCCAGTAGCGCATGTTCCCCTTTTTTATTGCAGAATGTACTAAAAGAGTCGCAGAGCTTTAAAAACTCTTTTTTGGGTAAAGGATCATTGGTGGAAGGCGTGTTGCTTATATTCCTTAAATAACAAAGAAGGATGCCAAGTTGAAATATAAATCCTGGATTTGGATTAACAACATTATCTTTTTCTCGTCCGGCATTAGATTGATTTTGCTGCATAACTTGAATTAAAGTCTGTGCCTGATCAAAATACTGTCCCTTATTGTTATCCCAAAGTTCCTTTAGACGGTGTAACGGGTGTTCTTCTACCCACTTATATTTTTCAAAAGCACAAAGCATGATAAATGCAGCGGCCACACTTGCAGACCGGGATCGACCTGCCTGACAAACAAAGTAAATCGGGGCCCTGCTATCTTTACCACGAAGATAATCCGTAACAGATTTTACAGCGGGGTAGATGAACGTTATGTGCGTATTGCGTGTATCTTGAAGCGTATCTTTGAACGGGTATGTTTGAAACGCGTGAGGAGCGGGTGGCGTGCAAAATCCATCAACACTGCTGTCGGGTTTTTTTCCATAGTAGGGGGGTGTTCCGTCCGCAAAATTAAATCCATATCCTGAGTTTTCTTCTACTTTTTGTGAAAGATGACGTGGTCCAATAAAAATATTTGGAAAAGCCGGGTAAAAGTGCTCTTCATGTTCATAACCTTGTTTTTGTCGCTTGCTTTCTATAACTTCAATAATAGGTAGGTCTGCAATAGCCAGTGTTTTTTTATTCATAAAGTTTTCCGTGAGTAGTCTTTTTGAAAAAAAGAAAACTCTTCTGTGGGGAGTGATTAAAACAATGATCGTCTAGATGGAATTTAAAACATCACTTTAATCTACATGTGTTCCTTAGGCAAATTCTAAAATTTAACCTGAATGTTAAGCCACGGCTTCAAACTAAAGAAGATTTATGCTACTATCCAGCTTTTAACGATTATACGTACCTTGGAGGAGCTTGAAATGTCAGGGTTAATGTCTGGGAAAAAAGGAATTATTTTTGGGGTAAGCAACAAGCGTGGTATTGCTTATGGGATCGCGCAGGCGTTGCATAGCCATGGTGCAGACATTGCCTTTACTTATGCTGGCGACATCATGAAAGACAGGGTAACGCCTTTGGCTCAAGAAATGGGTTCAAAGCTGATTATGCCTTGTGATGTAACCAACGAGCAGGATTTGCAGGCTACTTTTACTGAATTTAAAAAGATTTATGGAACACTGGATTTTGTTGTGCATGCTGTAGCATTTGCCAATAAAGAAGATCTTTCAGGAAAATTTTCCGATACCAGCCGTGAAGGATGGGATGTGGCGTTAGGTGTAAGTGCGTATTCACTGGTGGCTGTATCCAGACATGCAAAACCGTTAATGACTAACGGCGGGTCTATTGTGACCTTGTCGTATCTTGGTGGTGAGAGATCTGTACCTAATTATAATGTAATGGGTGTTGCAAAAGCCGCCCTTGAAGCCAGCGTGCGTTATCTGGCTTCTGAATTTGGGCCGTCTAATATTCGTGTAAATGCGATTTCTGCCGGGCCGATTAAAACATTGGCTGCAAAAGGCATCAGTGGTTTTGATGTGTTGTTGAAAATCAATCAGGCAAGAGCTCCGCTAAAACGGAACGTGACCATCGAAGAAGTAGGAAATGCCGGATTATATTTCTGCTCCGATTTATCTACAGGCGTTACCGGCGAAACTCATCACGTGGATTCCGGCTACCATTCTGTTGCGACAACCCGTGAAGATGCCATTATTGTCGGGGTTGATCCAAACCAAAAAACGGATGATTAATAAAGCGTCATCCTGGTCCTTTTTTAACCGAATTGCTAAACGTTATGACCTGGTAAATCGGGTTGTTTCTTTTGGTCAGGACCAAGTGTGGCGCAGACAGATTGCCAGGCTTTTCCCTCGGGATAAGCCTTTGCGCTATTTGGACCTGGGCACAGGAACAGGGGATGTTTTAATTGAAATGATTAAGCAGGTGGGTCTGCATCAGTTTTCAACGATTAGCGGGCTTGATATGGCCGAAAATATGCTTGAAAAAGCCAGATTCAAATCTGCAAAATGGCCTCAAATTCGATGGCTTCACGCCGATGCCATGGATACTGGTCTACCCGATGCCAGCCAGGATGTGATTACCATGTCCTTTGCTATCCGTAATGTGCCGGATCATCGTAAAACCTTAAAAGAAATTTATAGATTGCTGGATGTGGACGGGCAGGTGTTTATTTTAGAGTTTTCCATGCCGCATCATCCGATTATAAGAGAATCGTATCTGATTTATTTTCGGTATATTCTGCCTTGGATTGGTGGTGTTTTATCCGGAGACAAACAACCGTATATTTATTTGAACAGAACGGTGGAAGAATTTCCTTTTGGGGAAGAGTTTGCCTCACAAATGAATGATGCTGGCTTTAAACAAATTAAATGGACAGTTTTTTCATTGGGAGTAGCGACTTTGTATCATGGGTTTAAATAATGACGTATAAAGAGCAGCTTGGGTCTGCGTTACAGTCTTTTTTTGCTGAAAATCCGTCCTTTACAGGTATTCATCGTATTGAAATTCCAATCCCTGATAAAGATCCGTTAGGCTGGTTATATGCCAATCCTCAGTTGGAACGGTTATGGTGGAAGCCCAAACAATCTACAACGTATCGTGCCGGGCTTGGTATTGCCGATTGTCTGTTCAGTAGTTTTCCTGCACAGGATGAAGAGCCGTTACATGATATCGTTAAACGTCTTGAGACAGTTGAGCATGCGGCTTATATCGGCGGATTTAGATTCCCAGGTCATCGCTTACCTTCTGATGACTGGAAGCGGTTTGGCTATTATCGGTTTGTTTTACCCTTGTTTGAATTGAGTTTTAGAAACGGACAAACCTATTTTTCCTGTCATCTGGTACAAAAAAGTCATTTGTCTTTTGATCAGTTTAAAACCCTTATTTTTAGCCAGCTCGAGCAGCTGCGTTTTGAAAGTTTTCCTATTCCAGATGTATCAGGGTTCACGATTACCCGAGACGACTCTCCCCACAAAGAGGATTGGCGCCGCCATATTGAAACCGTTCGTTCGGCGATTCATAACGAAGCCTACAAAAAAGTGGTTCTTGCGCGTAAAACGACGTTACAGTTAGACAGCATAATAGATCCTGCCCAATTATTATGGAACTATGATAAACAGGGCTTTTCGGCGAATCAAAGCCAATTTATTTTCCAGGTCAGCCCCACTCAAAGTTTTGTGGGATCGACGCCGGAATGGTTATATAAACGTGACCATCGGGATCTGATTTCCGAGGCGGTAGCTGGAACAAAATCGGCTGAAGAAAAAGAGTCCCTCTTACAAAGTAGTAAAGATCTCGATGAACATCACTGGGTTGCCCATATGATTTCAGAAGCCTTAAAACCTCTCTGTACCGAATTACACGATGACACCTTAAACCGCATGGATTTACCAACGTTATCTCATTTGTACAGGGAAATAAAAGGCATACTGAAATCCACTGTTGATGATGTTCAGGTATTGCAGGCACTCTATCCTACACCTGCTGTTTCAGGCTATCCTGTAGACGAGGCTACCTCTGTAATTTCTGTTATAGAACCGTTTGATAGAGGTTGGTATTCTGGAATTGTAGGCTGTGTCCAAAAAGACAACGTGGCTTTTGCCGTGGCCATCCGCTCGGCATTGTGTGAGAAAAATACAGTATCGTTTTTTTCAGGAGCAGGCATAACCCAGGATTCACACTGGGAAACGGAATGGAACGAACTGGAAACAAAACTGTATCCGTTTTTTGCATTATTAGGTTATGAAAACGGGTTCTGATAATCTTTTTGTTGCAACACTGATTTTTCAGGAATGTATTAGATTGGGGATAAAGGACGTGTGTATTGCGCCTGGATCCCGTTCCACTGCTCTTGTGTTGGCTGCTGTGAGACAAAAGCAACTACGCTGCCATACTCATATTGATGAAAGAGGCCTTGGTTTTTTTGCCTTAAATCTGTCTAAAACCACAGCAACTCCGGTTGTTATCATCACAACATCAGGCACAGCTGTGGCTAATCTTTTACCAGCTGTTATCGAAGCAAAAAAATCCCATATCCCTTTACTGATTCTCACGGCCGATCGTCCTCCTGAACTTCTGGAAACCGGTGCTAATCAAACCATCCTGCAACAACACATTTTTTCACACTATCCCGTAGAATCTATCCAATGGCCCTGTCCCGATGATACTGTCCCCTCCGAATTTTGGCTGTCTTCTATCGATTTTGCTGTAGCCTCTGCCCGATATAACCGTGGTCCTGTTCATATCAATGCTCCGTTCCGTGAGCCTTTGTTTTCTACCGATCCCATTTCTTCCATTACCGGTTCGGCAGCTCCTTTTCACGATTACCAGCCCTGGTCTCAGGAGTGCCATCATCTTTTGAAAAGCTTTAAAAATCCTGTCATTTTTCTGGGTCAATTGTCTAAAAATGAGGCTGATAGCTTAAAAAGTTTATTGAATCAGTATCCAACGTTACTGATTTTTTCAGATATTTCATCCCAAATTCGATGCAAGCATCACCTTCATCCCTCTGTCTTAAACACAACCCATCTGGATAGTTGCGATGTTGTCCTTCATTTTGGAGGTCCCTTTGTTTCAAAAATACTGCAGCAGGCTGTTTCAAGGTATGCTGTTTCAAGGTCTTATATTCATTTTCAAACTGTTTTTGAGATGAATAACCCGTCTTTTCTACCGGGCCTTACACTTTTTGGAGACACTGTTTTAGATGATTTTTACATCAAACGATGGGCCGATAACAACCTTCATGCTTCTTGTCATAAAGCCGGGGCCGATGCTTTTGAGTCATTGAAACAAACCTGGATATTGGATCCATCACGCAAAGAGTGGCATTTTTTACATGTTTTATCTGGCTGTTTGCCTCAAACGGGTTATTTATTTCTCTCAAATAGCTTACCCGTTCGAATCATGCACGATGTTTTGGAGGAAACGACTCTGCAAATCGTTGTAAATCGAGGAGCCAGTGGTATTGATGGTATTTTATCCTCGGTTGCCGGTGTTGCTTATACCGATGAAGAGCCTGTTGTAGCTGTTGTCGGCGATATGGCCTTTTTACATGATTTGAATGCCTTGTCTTTGTTTTCTGAGCTTAAAAAACCAGTGATTGTGATTGTGATGAACAATAAAGGCGGCCAGATTTTTTCAACGCTTCCTGTGTCTTCCCAGCCCGAACTTGGCTCCTATTTTGTATTGGAACATCAGCATACATTCAAACAGGCTGTCGAGCAGTTTAAACTAAACTACACAAGCGTAACGCACGTTTCTGCTTTAAAACAAACTATTGAAACGGCATTAACTGAACATCGCACGACTGTTATAGAGGTTTTAATTTAAGAGTTATCTGAAGTTAATAAACTGCATGTGGATGTTATAGTCTTTTTCTTTCAAAAAGCTTATGACACTTTGCAGTTCATCGATTTTTTTGGAAGACATCCGTACCTGATCCCCTTGAATTTGGGATTGTACGTTTTTGTTGTAGGCCTTTACATCTTTAACAATCTCTTTGGCTTTATCTGAGGGGATGCCTTGCTGAAGTTTAATGGTCAGTTTAGCGGTTGTACCTGAGCCAGATTCAATGTCACCTTCGTCTAAGGCTTTTGGAGAGATGTTTCGTTTAACCAGTTTTTGTTTGAAAATTTCCAGTAGGGCTTTTAATTTATAGTCATCGGCCGCCGATAAAAACAACGATTGATCTGCTTTTTTGAATTCAAGCACACTGTTGGAATCTTTAAGATCATAGCGTGTACCCACTTCTTTTAACGTTTGGTTAATCGCGTTATCAAGCTCTTGAAGATCAATTTTAGAGGCTATATCAAACGAATGTACATCAGCCATTTACGAGTTGCGTTTCTTTTTGCGTTTGTCTTCTTGACGTTTTTTTACTTTTTTAAGGGCTTCCCAAATGTCTTCGCCCAAAAGATCTGCCATTTTTTGCTGATCGTTAGTCTGACCAATAGAGTATGCTATTTCCGAAAGTCCCATGGCAATTTTTTGGATCTGGCCACGTTTTACTTCAACCCGTTTTTTCTCTATATCAAATACAATCGATGTTAAATCAGACGCCTTGGCTGATTGTTTTTTTGCGCTGTCCCAGTCTTGCGAAGAAGGCGTTAATCTAACTGACATAATTAAAGCCTATCATATCCTAAGAAATTAACATTCACAATCGTATTACTTGTTTTCAATAAAATATCCCATGTTACGGAATTTTTCATATCGCTCGTTTTTGATGTCGGTTTCAGATGTTTTTTTATAGGCATTAATATCTTTGCAGATGACTTTTTTAATGCTTTCAGCAGTTTCTTTCCAATTATGATGAGCGCCACCAAGCGGTTCTTTCACAATGCCGTTGGCAATACCCAGATTAACGATGTCTTTGGCTGTGATTTTTAAGCTCTCAGCTGCTCGAGGCGCATGTTTGGCATCTCTAAACAGGATAGACGCACACCCCTCAGGAGAAATTACCGAATAAACTCCGTACTCAAGCATGTAGATCTTGTTAGATACCCCAATGCCCAACGCTCCGCCTGAACCACCTTCGCCGATAACGAAGGTAATAACCGGTACACGAAGTCCCATCATTTCTTTCAGGTTTCTGGCAATGGCTTCTGCCTGTCCACGTTCCTCAGCTTCCAGACCGGGGTAAGCTCCAGGCGTATCGATAAACGTGATAATTGGCATATTGAATTTATCTGCCATTTTCATAACCCGAAGTGCTTTTCTATAGCCTTCTGGGTTTGGCATCCCAAAGTTGCGTTTGATATTTTCTTTTGTATCGTGACCTTTTTGATGACCGATAACGGCAACCCGTGTTTGTTTTAGCATCCCGATTCCAGCCGTAATAGCTGGGTCGTCTCCAAAGTTTCTATCTCCATGAATTTCAATAAAAGTATCTAAAATCAGTTGGGCAAGACTTAAACTGTCCGGACGGTTTGGATGTCTGGAAATCTGAATAATTTGATTAGGGGCCAGGTTGCAATAAATTTCTTTTTTAAGAGACTCGGCTCTATTTTCTATTTTTGTAATTTCTTCTTCAATATCAATATCGCCGGCTTCTGATAGTTTTTTAAGTTCGTCAATTTTGTCGTAAAGCTCTACAAGAGGGGTTTCAAAATCTAAACGCTTCATTAGGACTCCTCCCCATTCGGATTCAAAATACGGATACAATCGTACAAGGTCAGGCGAAGATCTTTCCGGTGAACAACCAGATCCACCATGCCGTGATCCTGTAAAAATTCTGAACGTTGAAAGCCTTTAGGCAGTTTTTGACGAATGGTTTGTTCGATAACCCGTGGTCCGGCAAAGGAAATCAGGGCATCGGGTTCGGCCAAATTTAAATCGCCCAGCATGGCAAAACTTGCGGATGTTCCACCCGTTGTAGGGTCGCACAGTACAGAAATATACGGTACATGTACTTCTTCAAGTTTCTGCAAAGCCGCACTTGTTTTGGCCATCTGCATCAGACTCATAATCCCTTCCTGCATTCTGGCACCACCAGAAGAGGTAAAAATAATAACCGGGTATTTATTGGCACAGCCATCTTCGATTAAACGCGTCAGCTTTTCGCCAACAACAGAGCCCATCGAGCCACCTAAAAATCCAAAATCCATAATACCGATGTTTACAGGAAGCTTTTTAATACAGGCTTTTCCGGTAATAACCGCATCTTTTTGATTGGTTTTTTTCTGGGCTTTTTTCAAACGCTCTGCGTATTTTTCTGTGTCTTCAAATTCTAAAAAGTCTGTTCCTTCAACAAGGGCATGACTTTCAACAAAGCTGCCTTTATCACATATATATTGTATGCGTTCCAAAGGGCTAAGTCTGAAATGATGTTGGCATTTCGGACATACTTTAAAATTAATTTCGAGATCTTTTAAGAATAAAACCTCCGAACATTTCGGACATTTATTCCACACATTGCCTGGAATATTTAATCTTTCCGAGGCTGGAAGTGTTTTTTCTTTCTTTTCTTTTTGAGCAAACCAGTCCAGTATAGACATTTTATTGACAGTTTAACCTCACTTTAGGATAATACACGTAAAACTAACATCGGACGTTTTATTGTGTCAAATTTTAATTGACGGCGTTTGGAAGGGATTTCTACAAAAATGGCTAATAACAAATCAGCTAAAAAAAATATTCTTATTAACTTAAGAAACCGTACAAGAAACGTGCATTTTAAATCTCGCATGAAAACTTTTGTACGTAAAGCTTTGGAAGCAATCGAAGCTAAAGCAGAAAACAGACAGCAGGTTGTTTCAGATGCACTAAGAATTATCGATAAAACATCTGGAAAAGGCATCATCCACAAAAAAACTGCTGCAAGAAAAAAATCTCGTTTGGCAGTAGCGCTTAACAAAAGTCTTGTTTAAGCCTTATTTAAAACGTTCTTTTCTTTTAATCCTCCTGTTTCTGACGGGAGGATTTTTTCTTTTTAATACGGATGTGTTCGGCCGGGAAATTGCGGCTCCAGCTAAGCCTGTAAAAATAAGAAATTCTACTTTTTATGTAGAGCTGGCCAAAACGAAAACCGAGCAGGAACGTGGCCTCATGTTCAAACAGAGTATGGATCAAAACAAAGGCATGTTGTTTGTTTTTGAGGTTACTGGAATCCATCTGTTTTGGATGAAAGATACCTATATTCCATTGGATATGATCTGGATCAGCGAAGATAAACGTATTGTGTATATTAAATCCGAGGCCCAGCCTCATGATAAAAGTATTATAGATCCGAAAGCTCCTGCAAAATATGTGTTGGAAATTAACGGTGGGCTTGCAAAAAAATATGGGTTTCAGCCCGGAGATAAAGTCCTTTTACCTGAAAAACTGTAACCATGGCGGCCTTTAAACGAAAACCAGCAGACTGGTCTTGGATTTTACGTGAAATATGGGCCGTTTCTTTAATATGTGCAGCCGTATTTGTGGCGATTACCCAGCAGTTTCCACACTCAACCGGCTGGTTTGGTCATTGGATTGTTGAAGTGTTGTTTGCCATTACCTTTGGTAAAGGTGTGGCTGTTTTGCCTCTGTTTTTTGGTGCAGCAGCTTTATCCATCTTTTTTTCCTCTATTCGTGTTAAACATGCGTTGACGGCCTCTTCGTTTGCGTTTGTATCCACACTGGTTGGCCTATACTTATTACACAAGGAAGAGTCCGAAAAAAGCGGCGGCTGGATTGGTAAGGGGATAGGGTGGTTGCTGGAATCTGCATTTGGATACAAAGGCGCCTGGATTATTTTGATAGGAACCTTTTGGGTGGCTTTGATTTTGCTGTTTAGCTTTTCCATTAAATCTATTTTTTCTATGCTGTTTTCATCTATTGATAAAGCCGATGAAAAGGTTCCTCAAAAATCAAAACAACGTAAAGAGTCTTTATTTCAACGTCTTAAAACCATGTTGTTTTATAAAACTGTTCCTGTTCAGAGAGTTGAGAAACCCAAAAAAGTGGATAAAGGCCTGTCCTCATGGCTTGTGGCGGATGAGCTGCCAAGAGAATCCTTTATAAAAGACGACGATAAATTGCCTGAAGAAGAACCTCTTGATGAGGCGTTGGATGATGAACCTGATGAACCTGCACCTCAGGCTCCGGAAGCTCCGGTGTGGACGAAACCGATGGAAGACAGGGTTTCGGGAACCTATGTGTTACCACCTTTGGAGTTGTTGGAACCGCCTAAACCTTTGCAGACACAGGATACAAAAGCTTTACGTCAAAAACGTCAGGAAAACGCCAAGATTCTGGAAGAAGCGCTTGCCAGTTTTCAGGTAGAGGCGACTGTTGTAAATATTACGCCTGGCCCATCGGTAACGCGATATGAACTTCAACCCGGTGTTGGCGTAAAAATCAGTAAAATTACAGCCTTAAATAAAGATATCGCCTTAAAATTATCAGTGCCGGATGTTCGCATTGAAGCACCTATTCCAGGAAAAGCCTTGATTGGCATCGAGGTTCCCAATACCGATATTCAAACTGTGGTGATTCGCCATCTTATCGATCAGGGTGATTTTTTCTCTCATCCTTCCAAATTATTATGTTCCATGGGCCTTACCATTACGGGTGAATCCATTTTTATGGATCTGGCGAAAATGCCTCACGTTCTGATTGCCGGGGCTACAGGGTCGGGAAAAAGTGTGTGTGTGAACAGTATTATTCTCTCTATTCTATTACGTGCGACTCCTGATGAAGTGAAATTTTTAATGATTGATCCTAAAAAAGTGGAACTTAGTTTATATGAAGGTATTCCACATTTAATTGCTCCGGTGGTGACGAATC
>CAZFCP010000019.1:16509-37458 GCA_964517775.1 uncultured Candidatus Marinamargulisbacteria bacterium
CTATCCTGCCAGTTGGCAGGATATCACAATATTAAAACAATGTCAAATATAAATTCTGGAATGTGGCGAGTTAATGTTGAACTCTATACGGGGCAAGTTTTAGGGCATAGAGATTTTATAGTCACTGAAGGTATTCCTCATTTAATTGCTCCGGTGGTGACGAATCCGAATAAAGCGGCGGCTACGTTGAAACAATGGGCCTTGCTTGAAATGGAACGTCGATACGAGGAGTTTTCAAAAATTGGGGTGAAGGATATTAGCGGCTATAATCAGAAAGTTGAAGAAAAGATTCCGTTTATCGTAGTTATTATTGATGAGCTTGCCGATTTGATGATGGTGGCCTCGCAGGATGTTGAAAATACGATTTGCCGACTTGCGCAAATGTCTCGTGCGACGGGTATTCATTTGGTAATTGCCACTCAGCGTCCAAGTGTTAATGTTATTACGGGTCTAATCAAGGCAAATGTACCGTCCAGAATTTCGTTTTTCCTTCAATCTCAAATTGATTCCAGAACCATTCTGGATATGCCAGGTGCCGAAAAGCTGCTTGGAAAAGGGGACATGTTGTATTCACCGGTAGGATCCTTTAAGCCTAAACGTGTTCAAGGTATTTTTGTAAACGAAAAAGAAGTGAAACAGGTTGTAAGTTTTATTAAAAGTCAGGGCGGGCCAAATTATTCAAACGAAGTCATGAGTGTAGAGCCGTTACCGACATCAGAAAAAGGCGGATCGGCGGATTCGGAAGACGAATTGTTTGAACAAGCTAAGGAGATTGTGTTAAATACTAGGTATGCGTCCACATCGTATTTGCAGCGTAAATTGAGAATTGGCTACAACCGGGCTGCCCGTTTAATGGATGAGCTGCAGGAAAAAGGTATTGTTACATCCTCATCTGGAGAGAAAAAACCGAGAGACGTCGTTTAAGGAGAATCATTATGAGTAAGAAAAGTGTTCATATCGGATTATTAGGTTTAGGAAATGTTGGAACAGGTGTTCTGAATATTCTGGTTCATCACGCGGCCATGCTTGAAAAACGTACAGGAAAAAAGCTGCAGGTTAAAACCATTGTTGTAAAAGATTCTGCCAAAAACCGCAGTTTGAAAATGCCTGGAATCAAATTATCCACTAACCCTGATGACGTATTAAACGATCCGGATATCCAGATTGTTGTAGAGGCGATGGGTGGCGAATATCCTGCCTACGACTACATTGTAAAAGCCTTAAAATCCGGTAAATTTGTAGTAACCGCTAATAAAGAGGTTGTATCCAAGCATAAAAAAGAATTTTTTGATCTTGCTAAAAAGAATAAAGTGGATATTTATTTTGAGGCCTCAGTTGGCGGCGGCATTCCGTTAATCCGCTCATTAAAAGTGGGTTTTGCAGCCAATAAAATTAAATCCTTATATGGGATTGTAAACGGTACCACAAACTACATCCTTACCCAAATTGATGAACAGCGCAAAGAGTTTTCCGATGCCTTAAAAGAAGCCCAAAAACTGGGTTTTGCCGAAGCTGATCCGGCCATGGATATTTCTGGACTCGATACGGCTTACAAACTCACCATTCTGGCGGCAGTAGCCTTTAAAGCCGATGTTCAAATTGGCGATTTATACTACGAAGGTATCGAAAATATTTCCCTGAAAGACATTATTTACGCAAAAGAACTGGGCTATGTGATCAAGCTTCTGGCTATTGGATACTGTGTGGGTGATAACAAAATGTCGTTTAAAGTTCATCCGACCATGATTCCATCTACACATCCATTGGCGGCGGTACGCAACGAGTTGAATGCCGTGTTTATCGTAGGCGACGCTGTGGGTGAATCTATGTTATCTGGACGTGGTGCCGGGGGATCTCCGACAGGATCGGCTGTTGTATCGGATATTATCGACATCGCCTTTGATACCCACCTCGACGTTAAAAAAGACAAAGACGGCCAGGCACACAATGTGATCACCGGCGCAGATAATCAGCTTTACGTAACCAAACGCAACCTTGAAGACGAACTTATGCCTATTTCCCTGATTTCCATCGGCGACACCTACTCACAGTTTTATATCCGGATGATGGTTACCGATTCTTGCGGAACCATGTCAAAAATCACAACGGTTCTAGGTGAAAATGAAGTAAGTCTTTCAAAAATCATCCAAAAAGACAGCACCTCTTCTGATGCTGAAATCGTCATCGTTACCCATAAAGTAAAAGAAGCCTTCATGCAGGATGCCCTTGAAGAGTTAAAATCCCTACCTGTTGTTAAGAAAATCCAAACCGTTATCCGTGTGGGTCTTGAAGAAGTGTAATGCTGAAACAAAATAAATGGCTGGCCTTACTTATTTTATGTCTCGGCGATCTGATGATTGTGTTGGATACAACCATCGTCAATGTAGCCTTGCCTTCTATTCGTGCCAGCCTGAATTTTACTGAAACCGGACTGGTATGGGTGATCAATGCCTATATGCTTACTTTTGGCGGTTTTTTACTACTGGGTGGTCGTTTAGGTGATTTGTTTGGCCATCGAAAATTGTTTTTAACCGGTATCGTTTTATTTACCCTTGCGTCTCTTGGTTGTGGACTTTCAGGTTCTCAGGAACTTTTAGTGGCTACCCGAGCGTTACAGGGAATCGGAGGCGCGATTGTTTCAGCTGTAGCCTTATCCTTAATTATTACGTTGTTTGATGATGAAACTGAACGTGCAAAAGCCATGGGTGTCTTTGGTTTTGTAGCGGCCGGTGGCGGAGCCGTTGGTGTTTTCCTTGGTGGATTAATCACAAACTTATTAAGTTGGAACTGGATTTTTCTTGTCAATATTCCTGTTGGGATTTTTGTAGTGGCACTAACCCTTTTTTACCTGCCTAAAGACCGTTTAAAAGGACACCATGTGTCTTTGGATATTTTAGGCTCCATTCTTGTAACCTCTTCCATTATGGTTTTGGTTTACGCCATTGTTAACGGAAATATTGTGGGCTGGATGACGGCTCAGACTCTTGGGTTAACGGGATTATCTGCAGTATTGATGGCTGCGTTTCTCTTTGTAGAATCCAAAGCAAAATCGCCTTTGGTTCCGCTGCGTTTGTTTTCCATCCGCAATGTAGCCGTAGCAAATCTTGTTGCCATGATGTGGGCTGCGGCCATGTTTGCCTGGTTCTTTATCTCTGCGTTGTATTTGCAGTTTATCTTGCATTATTCACCGTTTCAGGTGGGTATGGCGTTTTTGCCGGCTAACATTATCATGTCATTGTGTTCCATTGGGATTTCGGCGAAACTTGTTTTGAAATACGGTTCAACACGGGTTTTGGCTTTTGGATTATTTTGCGCAAGTCTTGGCTTGTTTTTGTTTTCGCTCGCCCCTGTAAACGGACAGTTTTTGCTACATATTTTACCCAGCATGTTGTTGATTGGCTTCGGCGGAGGTGTTGCCTTTAATCCGCTATTGTTAATGGCTATGAAAGACGTGTCTCAAGAAGATGCCGGGGTAGCCTCGGGCATTGTAAATACTGCGTTTATGTTTGGCGGTTCGGTTGGATTAGCGCTTTTAGCCAGTATCTCAGCCTATGTGACGTCTAAACATCAACACTTTGGACTTCCTGTTCTGGATGCTTTAAATAATGGCTATCACATGGCCTTTTTATGGGGTGCTTTTTTTGCAGCTTTGGCGGCAGGATTTTCACTATTTTTGTTCTCAACAAAAAAATAGAGGCTTGCGTTAACATTATATTCCGTCTAAACTAAAAATCGACTGGCTTTTCGGTCAAAACATCTAACAAAAAACTCAATTTATTTTATAGTTTTATTTTCTTTGGAGGCTTTTTCATGGCTAAACTACTGACAATGGAAGACGTTAAACAAAAAGAAGGTTTTTCTAAAGAAGAACTCGATTTTTTACTGGAAAAAATTAATGCCCGACAAAGTTTTTCAAAAGCCTGTAAAGATCTAAATTTAGATCCTGTTACACTGCGTTTAAAACTCATTAAACATAAAGCTATTTTAAAATATAAATTGTACATTGGCCCTTACATGGGTAAGCCTATTGTGGAAAAACCAAAAAAACGCGAACGTCGCACAACCTATGTGTTTGATAAAGCGTTACTGGAAAAATATCTGGAAGAGTTAAATAATTTCGAGCTTGCCTGTTGCAGACTTGATTCCGGAACCACCAGAATTGCCCTAAGACTTTATAAAGAAGGTTTAGGTGTTAATAAGCGCTTCTACTTTGAAAAAGGCGAATAAGCATAAGCTTACTCCAAGCTCAAATTTAGAAACCGGGTTTTAGCCACAGTTAACCAATCCACATCTTCCAGGCACATGCTGATGAAGTCGTGTAGTACGTTATCCTGTTTAATCACCGCATCTCTAAACGTTTTGTGAAACCCTTTTAACCCTTCAGACAAGCGTAATACCGCCTGTTCCATATTCCCGTTTTCCTGCTCCAGGTACTCCGAAGCCACGGTTGCCCAATGCTGTTTTGAATACTGATGCTGATCCAGCCAAAAAATGACCCGTTCCGTATAAATGTTCAAGCGCTCATCTTTTTGATTTGTCATTCGACTATTCTACAAAGTTTTCTATATACTGGCAAAAGCCATGTACCGTTTATTTGTATCTGTATCACCGAAAAAAGCCGAAGAACTCTCCGATTTCTATTTAGAACTGGGAGCGTCTTCCGTATCGGTTTCCTATGAAGAAGGTGTGGCTGTTTTAAGCCTCCTGTCAGACTCCAAATCCTGGTTTAAAGCGGTTGGATTTTCTGAGGCTCCTCACAAGCTTTTAGAGTCATCCTGGCAGTATCAGCACGAACAGGCCATGGATTTTTATAAGCTGATCCCCGGTGTGTGGATTCAATCGATTTATTCGACAAAACTGTTGAAGAGAAAAGGCCTCGTCATCCGCCTGGATCCCCGAGGTGCTTTTGGTGATGGTGCTCATCCCACCACACAACTCTGCGCGGAGTTTTTAAAAAAATACACCACATCAAAAACCAAATCGTTTTTAGACATTGGCACAGGCTCCGGAATTTTATCCATATACGCCTCTTATTTGGCCATAAACGAGATTTTAGGTGTTGATAATGATTTAGTGTCAGTAGAACGATCAAGGCAAAATATGGCTTTAAACGATGCTGAAATAAAGATTACACAGGGCGATGTCTTACAAGATATGGCTGATGTTCCAAAACAACATTGGGATGTGGTGTGCGCCAATCTTCAGTCAGAGATATTGCTTCAGAGTCTGTCCCGCATAAAAACACATATAAAACCGGATGGGGTATTGATTTTAAGTGGCATAGCCAGGCAATGGAAAAAAACTGTACTGCAAAAAGTTTTAGATGAGGGATTGGTTGTTAAGGAATCTCGAGTGAAAAAAGGGTGGTGTGGGATTGTTTGTGGGTGGTGAAATAGTCCAGAAAAAAGGAGGTGTATTGTTATGGAAAAGATAAGCTCTGAAGAATTTGATGAGAAGTTTGATGGTGATGATTACAAGCCCTTCTTATCCTTGAGAGTTCTAAAGCCAATAAATTTTTGTTCCTAAACGAATTATTCCTGAGGTGTCTAAACGACCAGGGAAATCATAAACTCCTAAAGAGGCTTGACTGGTAATCGGAAATTGAACAGATCCCCAAAACTCTATCCCTTTATCTGGTTTATACGAAAATACAGATTCTCCTAGTAACGCAGAAACTCCTGATGAAGAAATAGTTTCCCATTTACCTGTAGAAGAATTGTATTTTTTATCCTCAAAAGCAAATCGATAACTCAAGCCTAAGGTTATTAATACATCTTTCAACAGTGGGTACTCTGAGTAAACATCCAAAGAGGCTTCATCACCATCCTTCACTTGAAAATTATTATCTAAATAGCCTTCCTTCCTTTCTGAATAAAGGTTATAACTTCCCGTAAATTGAAGGGTGGAAAAAGGTAGAACGCAGTCGTAGTAAAGCTTTAATGAGTACTTATCTGCTCCAGAACCTGTTGGAAGCTCTTCAAAATTATCTGATTTTGAAGTAACTTCTGAAGGATCTTTTCCAATTTTCAAAAATCCTCCACGATATGCACCTGCAAACGCAAGGTTTTCATTAATTCTGTATTTGAACGCTACAGTAATATCTCCGATTCCTTCACCACTAGCTTGTTTAGGGGGAATAATAAAATCATTAGAGGTCTTTCCTGGTATACTGCCTAACCCTGCTAAAGTTTTTATAGTTGTAATCGCACTAATATATCCTTGTGAGTAAGATAATTTTCTGGACCTGTAAGGAATATCCACCAAAACTGATAGTTGATCCGTTATCCCATAAGCAACATCATAATTTATAGAAAAGTCAGAAGCTGAATCAGCAATTTTTGTATTTCCATTTATCAATGTTGCTTGAATTAAAGGTTGTAAAGAAGATACATATTTAGCTGTAAAATCTGAAATATTTACAAAGTGAGCATCTCCCTGTCCTGAACCATCTGAATTGATTGTCTCCACACCTATTCTTGATACAGTTCCAGTTTCTAAATTAGTTCCAAACATCCAGGCTCCTTTTTGCAAAGTTTTTACAGTTGCAAACGATATAGAACATAATGTAAAAAAAATGCCTAGAGTGATTATTCCAATTCTTTTTTTCAAAATTCCCATGATAACTTCCCCTCAAAATAATATTTTAGCCAGAAGATTTAATCAGAGTCTGAAGGCTGATATCATATCTATCCATACGGCTAATTAATGTTGTTCTTGGGATACCCAGTAGTTTACTGGCTTTGGATACGTTGTATTGGGTTTTTTCTAGTGCTGCTGTAAGCCTGTCAATAAAAATTTGTTTCTCTGCTTCTTTTAAGTTGACAGGGTATTTTTCCTCGGAAACAAGCTGAGGAAAGGATACTATAGGTCTTAGGTCTTCGCCAATACTATATCTAAAAATAGTTCGTTGAACTTCGCTTTTAAGTTCTCTTAAATTTCCAGGCCAAGAATAGTCCATCCAGTATGTCATCAAATCATCAGGGAGAGAACAATTTACACCGTATTTTTGAGAATAGATACAAACAAAATGATCTATCCATTGCTCAAGTGCATTTGGATATTCTCTGATGGGTGGGAGAGTTATTTCAAATTGGTTTAACCGGTAGTACAAATCTTCGCGGAACTCTCCCTTTTTTATAGCCGTTTTTAAATCTTTATTGGTAGCACTAATCACATTAAATGCAACAGAAATAGATTTAGAAGCTCCAAGTCTAAAAACAGTTTTTTCTTCAATAACTCTAAGAAACTTTGCCTGAATATCCATACTCATATTTCCTAGTTCATCTAAAAAAAGAAGCCCTTTGTCTGCTAGCTCGATTTTTCCTTGTTTAGTTTGTTTTGCATCTGTGAAAGCTCCAGATTCATAACCAAATAATTCGGCCTCAGAAATAGAATGGCAAATTGCTCCACAATCAATGGGAATAAACGGTTTTTCTGGAAAAAGATTTTGATGAATATATTTTGATAAGATATCTTTTCCCATCCCAGTTTCACCCAGTATCATCAATGAAAGTCCAGCATTTACCACCTTTAATGCTTTTTCATATATCTGCTCATAAATCGTCCCTTTGGGAATTAAAAATTGAGCATGAATACTTTTTCTTTCTTCCAGCAACGCTTGATTTGTTTTTTTTAAATCTTGAACTAGTAAATGATGTTGTATCGAAACCAAAATTCTTTCAGGTGAAGTAGATATCTCACTTTTAAGAATATAATCTGAGGCACCTATTCTTAGAGCTTGTACAGCAGGCTGAACTCGATCTGATGACGTGACCATAACAACGGGTGTAGTGGTATAAACTGATTTGATAAATTCCAAAAGCTCAAACTCGTTTACGTCTGGTAAAAACAAATCTAATATCACAAGGTCTACACGATTTTTATTCAAAATCTCTTTGCACTCTTTAGAATCTACAGCCTCAAGAATATTAAAATCTTTACTTAGAACCAATTTGAGATGTTTTCTAGCTAAAGGATGATCATCAACAATCAAAATGCTTTTTTTTTCATTCATAACGGAATTTTAAGAGTAACCTTTGTACCTGCTCCAACCTCACTTTCAACAAAAATGTCCCCACCGTGTAATTTAATCAGAGATCTTGCCACTGATAACCCAAACCCCAAGGAAAAGTAATTATTCCCTCTTTCAACTTTTTGGTTGGTTAGTTTGTCAAAGATTACGTTCAATCTTTCTTTAGGGATTCCATATCCTAGATCTAAAATACTCATCAAAATACTCTCATCTTGAACATTCCAAAGAACTTCTACACAAGTATTTTTTGGGGAATATTTAATAGCATTATTTATAAGGTTAGAAATAACCACGGTGAGCTTTTCTTTGTCAGCATTTAATTGGATATCCAGATCTCCTCCTGTAACAATCTGAATATTTTTATCTTTCTGGTAAAAGTCATTCAATTTGATGGCCATTAAAACTGGATCACCTATTTTAAAATCTGTTTTGGACAGAGATATATTTCCAACTTCAATCTGTTCAGATAAACCATAATTTCTAACCATATGAAAAATGTATTCACTAAAGCTTACGGTATCCAAATAAAGTTGTTTTAAATCATTTTCTCCCTTTATACCTCCTTTTAAAACAAGTTCTTTTATTCCTGAAGTAGAATAAAAGGCTGTTTTTAGTTCATGGGAAATACCATCCAAAGCATCTTTTAAGAACGTTTTTGCTTGGGTTAATTCTTGATTTTTTTGATGAAAATAAATACCACTTAATCCCATAGATGTTGCTTTGGATAGGGCAGAAATGAATTCAATTTCATACCCTAAATAAGGTTTAAAGTCCTTTTTTTCTGATAGAAACAGAATGCCTAAAATTTCGTCTGTTTCTGACGTAATGACTTGCATAAGCTTAATATCAAAAGAATTTAATTCCTCCGGGATTACTTCATTTTCAAAAAGGGTTGAAGGTTTATTTTTATCAAAAATAAATGTTTTACTACTACCAAGAGTAGCTATTCCGTTTTTGATTAAATCTATCCTCATACAAATAGTTGAAGAATGCTCAACGTTTTCTGACGAAAGCATATCAAACCAGTTTTGTTCTTTTTTAGTATCAGGAATAAGAAAAAACACTTCTTTTGAAAAAAGGTTTTGTTTTATTGTTTTAAATATTAGATCAGCTAATTCATCAATTTTTCTAATTCTATAAAGCACTTCTGAAAATTGAATATTGGCTTTTTCAAGTGCAAATCTTCTTTTTAAGAATAATGTATCCATTTTAGTTAAAAAGGCTCGTTTAAAGAAAAACACGTACATTGCACTGAAAAATCCATAGACCGATAGTATAACTAAAAATAGAGTTTCTATTTTAGGTATAAAAAAATGAACTAAAAGTGGACACAATATAATTGGCAATAAAATAATCACTCTTGATATAAACCAAAAAAAAGAGTAGTGGAAAGCGGTTTTGATATCAAAAGCTCGAAAACGTCCTATTGAGTAAGCTGAAAAACATAAGAAAACAAAAAAACCTAGGATCGAAAGATGTGCCAGAATATTTTTATACGCTAATATTAAATCTAAAACTATAATTGATCCTCCAACAAAAGAGCCTATAAATAATGTTTTTATCTGTTTTTTTATAAGCAGATTTTTTGTTTTGAGATACTTAATAAGTGGAATGCTCGTAGATAATATGACACATAATGCCCCATAAAGAATAAAAAGAAGGTAAAACAGTGTACGTTCTTTGAGAATGCCTTCACTTACGACTCTGATATTCGTAAAGTATTTTTGATGATACGCTTGATAAGAAAAAAAAAGAGGGGGTAAATACATAACAACAAACCATCTTTTTTTCCACCATTTAGGATAAGTCGGATATGCCATCGAAACATGAACTGCCAATGTTGCTCCAAAGGATGCAAGTGCCAGTTGCAGAAAAACTGCTGTTTTTGAAAAAGTCCCAGTAATAATCAAAAACCATTCAAAAAACACCTGAAAAAAATTTGATATTGAGCATATACAACAAAAAATAAAAAAAAGTTGGTTTAGATGATTTTTAGGCTGGTTTTTAAGTACCAAGACTCCAATATAGATTCCTGTAAGGGACACCAATAATTTGTAAAATAAGATACTAAAGTAAATGGGCATTTAGGTGTGCCTGTCTGATTCAATTAGCCAAATTTTTGCATAATTCTTCAGGTGAACTGAATAAAAAATCAGGAGAATGTTCAGATAACACTTTTTTGCTATTAAACCCCCAAGTGACAGACCCAATTTTTATTTCTGCTTTGCGAGCTGCAGTAATGTCCCGAACTTCATCTCCAATATAAATCACGTTATTTTTTTGGATATTTTGACTCTTTAAAACCGAATTAATAAGCTTATGTTTACCAAAAGCGCTTGAACCTGAAACTATTTTTTTGAACATCAAAATATCATGTTGCTTTAAAAAGGCTTTGATATTTTCTTCAGAATTTGATGATAAAATGTATAACTGACAGTTTTTTTCAGACAAAGTTTTTAATGCTTCTTTTATACCTAAAATCAAAGGAATTTTGTTTATTTCTTGTTTTAGAGAAGATCTCATTTTTATTGCAAAAAAAGGTAGAGATAACATTGACATATTTAAACGTTTCATAATCTCTTTTGGTGGCAAATCTTGGTATGCTTTTACTTCAGACTGGGAAACAGTTCTGTATCCAAATTGGGGTGCTAATCTATTAAAAACTTCCACGGCTTTGTTTAACGAATCAGCAATAGTTCCATCAAAATCAAAAATAATATTTTGGCTAAACATCCTTACGCTCTCCTTTTAAAATTTAGATAAACTGTTTTTTTGGGTTGAAGGGTAACCTTTGGTTCAGGTTCTATCAATGTGTTGTTTTCAGAAAAAACAACGTAGTTCGACAATAATTTACTCAATACAATTAAGCTTTCGATTTGTGCAAGATCTTTTCCAATACACTGTCTAGGCCCAAGACCAAACGGAATATAAGATTTTTTTTGAAAATCACTTAATGGATTTTTGAATCTTATAGATGAAAATTGATCAGGATTTTCCCATATCTTCGGATTTCGCTGAAGAGTATAAGGAGACATTGTTACAGTTGTTCCCTTTGGTATGGTTAGTCCGTTAATGTCAACATCTTGTATACAATATCTAATAATCATCCATACAGGAGGATAAAGTCTTAGTGTTTCATTAAAAACAGACTTTAAGATTGGAAGACGAGAGATATTTTTTATAGTGATATATTCAAACTCTCGACTAAACTCATTGTATTCATTGAAAAGTTGCTCTTGCAATTCAAAATCTCTACTCAGAGTATAAAGAGCCCAAGTAAGAGCATTAGCTGTGGTCTCATGACCCGCAATAAACATGGTTATTATTTGATCTTTTATGAGGGATTTATTTGAATTTCCATAGGTTTCAATGAGTAGCTGCAGCATATCTTTTGGAGCTTCTTCTAAAAAGTTCCTATTTGCAAGGATGACTTGGATAATTTCATCAAAAGTGTTCAATGCCCTTTTTAAAGATAAATTGGTTAGTGTTGGAACCCAAAGAGGAATATCTAAGGGATAAAGAATACGTTTTGTTAAGCAAATTTGAATAGTCGATAATGCTTCAATTGTTTTTTTAATGTGGTTGTCAATATCTGTACTCATTAAAACTGAAGAGATAATTGACATCGTAATCTCTAACATTTTTTGTTTTATATCAATGGCATACTCAGGCATATTAGCCAAAAAAAGCGATGATTTAAGCACTATCCGATCTACCATAGCCTCAATACTTGAATAATGAAATGCAGGTTGAAGAGTTTTTCTTTGTAGCTTCCAAGTTTCTCCCTCTGAGGTTGCAACTCCTTCACCTAGCACAAGTTTTAAATTGCGATAGGCTCTTGCACCCGTTTTTGCGAAACAAGTACTAGTTAATACTGACTCGACATCTAAAGGATCATTTAGAAATAAGTGGGGCTCTATGCCTACATAGTATACAAAGCGGTCTCCATGCTTACTTGTTTGAGAACCCAAGAAACCCAAAACATCTTTTTTAAGAGCATAGGCATGCCCTATAAAAGGCATATGGTTATCTGCAGTGTCGATTGATTTGATCAAACTTCTCCTTAATATATTTCCAGAAACTCTACTGTTAATTAGCTATTTTTATTGGATAGATGTTCAACTATACACTAACTCTAAAAATGTGTCGATATATCGTCATTTGATGTCGAAAGTAAGTCTTTTTCGACAATTCAAAATAAACTCTGAGCTCAAAATTGCAAGAAATTTCTTGGCATACTTTTTGCATAGTGTGAGTGGTACCCTCAAAAAACGAAATGGAAAATAGCACTAGAATGATGTCCAAAATTCAACCCTACCCATACGAAAAACGACCCATCATCATTGTCATTGATTCGGATCCCAATTTTAAAAGAGACATCGAAGAATCACTTGCCAAGTATTGCTTCCGTCAATTTTTCACTATAGAACAATCCGTCCAAATAATTTTGGCATACTCACCCGCCACAACCTTGGTGATTGTTAACCATGATGACAACATAGATGGACTAAAAATCCTTACAGAAGTTAAGGATTTGCTGATTGATCTACCGGTTTTGCTATGGTCAGAACAATCGGATATCGAAGATCCGGACTATCGTTTTGGTGCGGATTGCTTTTTGAAAAAACCAGTTTCTAGTGAGCAATTACAGAATGTAATTGAGACCCTCATTACGGAGGCACATTAATGCGCTTCCCCCTATTTTTTACCATCAGACCGGAAAAAGGTCTTCTTTTTTCCGCTACAAAACAACCCCAATATCTTCATTTATCGAGTCACTCTCGATCTCCTAAGTTAGTGAATTTATCTTTTTTCGGTCTGACAGGTTTTTTCATTTTGGTATTGGTGTTCCTTTTCACCTTTATTTTAGGAGCTTTCTCTCCAGTATGGGGAGGCGTTTTGAATTCCCTTTCTAGACAAGCTATCAGCAATTCTAAACTATTAAATAAACAATCGCTTCAACTTGATATTCAAAAAACAGAAATTCAATCCGCATGGGCAGAGGCATTGCCAAAGATAGATACCCAATATTCAGCAAGCTACTCGGATTATTCAGTTTCTGGAAGAGATCCTTTGGCTCACATTTCTGTAGGAGGAACCCCCATCTTTGTTTACCCCTTTTCTCCTTCACGGTACAAAAGTATCTGGGATACGACTCTCACTCAAACGCTTTATGTTGGTGGAAGAATCCTGGCTAATATTGATATCCAGGAATTCCGCTACACCCAGTGTTCGGCAAATTATGCGTTATTGAAAGAAACGACGATAGCCCAAACACTAGAATGCTATTGGCAATATGCATTGTCATTTCAGGAAGAACAATATTTTGATTTTGTGAGTGAAACCCTACAAAAAAACAACAAGGGATGTCCTACAGGACATGTCTGATGTCCCAAATGTGGTATGCGCCAATCTCCAATCCGAGATATTGCTTCAGAGTTTGTCACGTATAAAAACACACATAAAACCGGATTGTATGTTGATTTTAAGTGGGATAGCCAGGCAATGGAAAAAAACTGTACTGCAAAAGGTTTTAGATGAAGGACTGGTTGTTAGGGAGGCTCGTGTGAAAAAAGGGTGGTGAGATATTATTCGCCGCTTTAATAATATTGGAGACCTGATATTTAGTTTTAGAGGTGAAAAAGTCATGTTGGATCGTGACTTGGCTATGCTGTATGGTATAAAAACAAAACATTTAAATGAGCAGGTTAAACGTAATATTAATCGTTTTGAAGGGTTCTTTTTTCAACTTACTGATAGCGAAAAATTAGAGGTGGTCGCAAATTGCGACCACCTCTTTTCTCTCAAATTTACACCGAATAATCCCCATGCTTTTAATGAATACGGCATATTGATGCTTTCCAGTGTTTTAAAAAGTAAGGTTGCGATTGATATTAATAGAAAAATTATTCAGGCTTTTGTAGATCTTCGTAAGCAGTCTATTGAGGTATCTGCATATGAATTGCTTAAACAAAGAGTCCAAATCTTGGAATCAGTGCTTGAAGAAACTCGAACCCATAATTTAGTAACAGAGGCTACATTGTCTTCAAAAACTACTCATTTAAGTAGGGAATTATTGTTGTTAAAAGAAGATGTGAAAAATGTTCATGAATCTTTAAATACTATTCAAAATGCCAGTATTATTATCAAGCGACCTGAGGAAGAGTTTTTTCAGGGATAATTTATTTGTATTTGTTTTGGAAATTTATTAATTGTGAAGCTAAATGGATGGTGATCCGGGTGGGAATCGAACCCACGGCCACTTGATTAAAAGTCAAGTGCTCTACCGACTGAGCTACCGGATCAAAGAAAAGAGCGTGCCTCAAAAAAAGCACGCTCTAATCTATCTTAAATCAGTAGAAAAAACAAGAGCTAAGGTTTGATAATTCCGTCGATCATCCAATCAAGCTTGTCGTCCATCAATTGCTGGCTGACTTTGTGGGATAGTTTGTTGGAATTGCAGCAGATGCTTTCGAACAGTTTGCGGATTTTGCGTTTGGATTCTCTGCAGAATAAATCGGTTACATCCAGCACAGATTTATCGGCTTCTTTTGAGGCTAATAATGATTCTGCACGTGATAAGCTGGATGCCATAGCAAACAATTCTGTTCCGATATCCACATAAGCGGCCAGAATAAGCTGTTCTTTTTCCAGTTTGGTCTGATATCTTGCCATGGTATGAAACAGTCGTCTTGCCAATAATTTTGACGTGTCAGCAATATAATCCAGATGGTTTTTATTTCTGCTGTCTAAATGTTTGGTTTTATAGGATTTTGGCAGTCTGAACCATTGTTTTGGGTACCACCAGGCGTAAAATAATCCGGCTTTAACCAAGGTGCCCAGTTTTTGGCCTATAGACAGTCTTGGATTCATAAGCGCCATAATGTATTTAACGTGAACATCCATGGCTTCTCTGGCGATAAACAGCTGCATGATTTCACTGGTGCCTTCGATGATACGGTTGATTCTAAGATCTCTTAATAAGCGTTCAACTGCATAAGGTTTTTCGCCTCTGTTTTTTAGAGAGGTTGCAGTTTCAAATCCTCGTCCGCCGCGGATCTGCAGGGTTTGGTCTGCAATTTCCCAGGAGCGCTCGGATCCGAAATATTTGGCCATAGCGGCTTCAAGACGGATGTCGGCATGTTCGTGGTCTGCAAAAGATGCGGTAAGGGCGCTGATGCTTTCCATTGCGAAGGTGTCTGCAGACATTTTGGCCAGTTTGTATTCAACAGCCTGGTGTTTTCCGATTGGAAGTCCCCATTGAACCCGTTCTTTTGACCATTCTTTAGCAGCCTGCATACACCATTTTCCTGCTGCAGCTGAAATAGCTGGAATGGTTAAACGGCCTGCATTTAAGGTTACAAAGGCAATTTTTAAACCTTGTCCTGGGCCTCCGATAATATTGTCTTTTGGGATTTTGACGTTTGTAAATTTCAAGCGTCCGTTAGCAATCCCACGGATACCCATAAACTGACAGCGGTTTAATACTTCAAATCCAGGCGTGCTTGTTTCAACAATAAAGGCACTGATCTGTTGTTTTTCTTTGCCGTTTACAATTTTAGGCGGGGTTAAAGCCATAACAACCAGAAGTTCGGCGTCAGGGCCGTTGGTGATATATAGTTTTTCACCGTTTAAAATATAATGTTCACCATCTTCACTTAATACAGCTTTGGTTGTCATTTTTGCAGGATCAGATCCAACATCAGGCTCGGTAAGAGCGAAAGCTGAGATAGCTCCTTTTGCAAGACGAGGCAGATACTTTTCTTTCTGCTCTTTGGTTCCGAACAGTTTTAGAGGCTGAGGCACCCCGATACTTTGATGCGCCGATAACCACACCGCAGTTGAACCACACCAGCTTCCAACCATGGCCATGGCTCTGGTGTAATTGAATACGGATAGGCCTAAACCTCCATATTCTTTTGGAATTTTCATCCCAAAAAATCCTTTTGCAGCCAGTGCCTGAAGCGATTCTTTGGAAATACACTGATTACGATCCACTTCTTCGGGATCAATATGTGCTTTTAAAGCGGCTTCCAGTTCTACCAGAAGGGCGTCTCCTATTTCTTTGTCTGCTTTGGATTGAACAGGGTAGGGATGGATTAAATCCCATCTGAAATTTCCTTTAAACATTTCGGCTACGAAGCTTTCGTAGAGCCAGTCTTCCTGACGGGAATCTTCTGCAAGATCCAGGGCTTTTTGTTTGTCGGCGTTATCTGTGAGTTTCATACTAAAATCCTTTCCTTAATAAAATGTTTGTTGATTTGAAGACATGGTCACAAGCAGTTTTGCAGGCTCGAATCGTGAGCCGTGGGCTTTGTGTAAAACCTCCAATCGTTTAAGACAGTTTTGAATCCCGATATGATCCGCGTAACGGCATAAACCTCCTCGGAAAGGCGGGAATCCCGTACCTAAAATCATGGCCATATCCAGATAACTGGCTTTATTAACCACCGATTCTTCCAGACATTTTGCGGCTTCGTTAACCATTCCAAGCACCATTCTATCCAGACATTCCTCGGCTTTTGGACGTCTGCCTTTTGAGGTTGTAATCCATTGATTAATACCTGTATTTGGATATTTTTTCTTTCCTGAATGGATGTAAAAACCTTTGCCAGTTTTTTTACCGCGAATATCAGGCTGTGCGTAAAGCTTGTCAAATGAAGAGGCTACTTTCATACGTTCACCATATCCATTTTCAAGGATTTTAGCTACTTTAAAGCCCACATCAAGGCCTACTTCATCAGCTAAAGCCAACGGGCCAAGCGGCATGCCGAAATCTGACATCAATTTGTCGATCATCTCGATGGAAACGCCTTCTTCAAGCAGAAACACAGCTTCATTTACATAAGGGATGAGGATTCTGTTCACCAAAAATCCCGGACAATCCTTAACTACAATCGGTGTCTTTTTCATGGTTTTGGACAGCTGAACAATCGTCGCAATGGTTTGAGGACTGGTTAGCGGGCCAGGAATGATTTCTACAAGAGGCATCATGTTAACCGGGCTGAAAAAGTGCATCCCGACAAAACGCTCAGGCCGTTTTAAAGCTGTTGCCATTTCTGTAACTGATAGTGCCGATGTGTTGCTTGCAATCAGTGTGTCTGGAGCAACTTTTGTTTCAAGCTCTTCAAATACTTTTTTCTTTAAAGACATATCTTCAAGGATGGCCTCGATAACAACCTGGGTTTTGGAAAATCCGCTGTAATCGGTGGTGCCGGATATGCGGTGCATGCCAAGCGATAATTCCGCAGAGCTGATTTTTTTGCGTTTCATCAGCTTTTCATAGATTTTATAGGCTGCAGAATAGCCTCTTCCAATGGCCTGCCAATCGATATCTTTAAGTCTTACTGAAATGCCAACCGAGCTTAACAACCAGGCGATTCCTCCACCCATCAATCCTGCACCTAAAACGCCGCTTCGTTGAATAGCGTAAGGTGAGATGGATGACGTTGTTCCTGGATTCTTTTTTAACTCTTCCTGAATAAAAAACAGTCCTACCAGATTTTTTGAAATATGACCTGGTGCCAGTACTCCAAATTGTTTAGCCTCAAAAGCAAGACCTGATTTTAGAGATTTAAAATAGCCATATTTAACAGCGGCCAAAGCGGCTAGTGGGGCAGGATACACACCTTTTGTTTTTTCCATGATTTGTTTTTTGGCCATATAAAAGGTGATGCGTGTTCCAATGAACGTGTGATCTAGAAACCAGGAAGCAAAACCTCCTTTTTTACGTTTGGCTATTACTTTGGCTTTGCCTGCTGGACTTAAAATATTTTGAATGAAGTCCAGAGTTTTGGATTCTAAAAATGCTTTTGGGAAACATCCGTCAGCCAGGCCCAGTTTTTCAGCTTTGGATCCTACAACGGGCTTTCCGGTTAGAATCAAATCCAGACTTTTTCCAAGTCCAATTAATTTCGGCATCCGTTGTGTACCACCGAAGCCTGGTAAAATTCCCAGATTAACTTCTGGTAGCCCTAAAATGGTTTTGTTGCTGTCGGATACAATTCTGTAGGTACAGGCAAGAGCCAACTCCATGCCTCCCCCAAGACAGGCGCCATCAATCATGGCAATGGTTGGCATGGGTAGTTGCTGAAGCTGGTTAAATACATCCTGACCGGATTTTGCTTTGGCTTCTGCATCTTTTGCTTCTGTAATATCCCGGATTTCTGCGATGTCGGCTCCGGCAATAAAAATATCTGTTTTAGCACTTTTTATAAGAACAGCTTTTACGGTAGATGTTCTGGCTATGGTGTTTAGAACTGTGCTTAGTTCCTGCATAACGGGTGTGGTCAATTTGTTGGCTTTTTCATTGGGTAAATCAAAAACCAGGTGGGCGACTCCGTTCTCAATTGAAAATGTAAATGCTGATGCTGTTGTCATTATTCGACCTCCAAAATTAAGGCAGCTCCCTGGCCGCCGCCGATACACAATGTGGCTAATCCCCGTTGAAGCCCTCTGTTTTTTAGTTCTTTTAACAGGGTAAGAACAAGTCGTGTTCCTGTCATTCCAACCGGATGTCCAAGGGCAACGGCTCCTCCGTTTACGTTTAAGATAGACGGATCAAATTCACCGATGGCTGTTGGTTTTCCTAAAAATGTCTGTGCAAATGCATCCGAGGCAAAGGCTTTTTGGCAGGCTAGAACCTGTGTGGCAAAGGCTTCGTTTAACTCAATTAACTGAATGTCTTTCATGCTTAATCCTGTTTTATCAAATACTTTTGAGGTTGCATAAACAGGTCCAAGTCCCATTCTTTCAGGTTCAAGGCCGGCGTAAGCGTATTCTCTTAAATAGCCCATTGGGGTGAGTCCCAGGGCTTTGGCCTGAGATTCCGGCATGACAACCATGGCGGCTGCACCATCTGTTAACGGGCAGGAGTTTCCAACGGTTACGGTTCCATTTTTTCTATCAAAATAAGGCTTGAGTTTTTGAAGCGCTTCAAGGGTTTGATTGGCTCTTGGGCCTTCGTCATCGGTATGGATTTTTGAAAACTCTGGTGGAAGAGGAACCGGAATGGTTTCTTGTCTGAATCGACCTGATTCTGTGGCTTTAACAGCTTTTTGATGGCTTGCCAGTGCAAATTGGTCCTGCTCAAGTCGTGTAATGCCAAATTCTCTGGATAAATTTTCTGCGGTTAAACCCATAATCAATCCTGAAACAGGATCGGTTAAGCCTTCCATCACTCCAATAACAGGTTTCATAAAGGACGGTCTGAAAGAGGCAAACACACCCAGGCGTTGTCCCATGGTTTTTGCTTTGGAGAGATTTTCAAAAAACTGAGTCAGCTTTTTACCCATCAACAAGGGAATATTCGACATCGATTCTGTACCACCAATAAGAATCGTTTTCGCCTGTTGGGCCATAATTTTATCAGCGGCAGATGTTAACGCTTCCATTCCCGATGCACAATTCCTATGAACCGTCATAGCCGGAGTGGTAATTGGAAATCCGGCCTTCAACGCAATAACTCTGGCAATATTTGCCGCATTAGCTGGTTGTGCCACATTTCCGATAATCACTTCGTCCACATCTCCAACGTTTAATCCGGATCTAAATAAAGCCTCTTTTACAGCGATAGTCCCAAGATCGTCAGCAGAGATTTTCCGCAACACCCCGCCTGCTTTTCCCATTGGAGTTCTTACGCCTTCTAAAATAGCTAATCTTTCTTTCATGGAATGGCCCTTTCGTTAATGATCGTGTGAGTCTGAATACAGCTGTTCGATTTCATCATGGAATGCAGAACAGATAACATGACGTTTAAACTTTAGTGTAGGTGTCAATTCTCCTGCTTCTGGCGTTAGTTCTTTGGCAAGAATGCAGATTTTTTTGACCTTTTCGTAGTTGGCCAGATCTTCAAGTTTTTTGGAGACAACAGACATATAAAAAGCATGAAGTTGAGAATCCGTTAAAATTTTATCAGAATCCGTTACTTTAACCTCATGTTGTTTTGCACGTGTATATCGTGCAAGATCGGGGACAATAAGTGCTGTCAGAAAATTTCGATTTTCACCGACAACCATAGCCTGAAGAATAAAAGGGCTGGAAACCAGTTTGCTTTCTATCATTTGTGGAGGCACCTTCTTTCCGTTTGAAAGAACAATCAGCTCTTTTTTTCTGTCTACGATGCTGATGAATCCTTCGGAATCCTGTTTAATGATGTCCCCCGTGTGGAGCCAGCCTTCAGAGTCAATTATCTCAGCCGTTGCGTCCGGCATGTTGTAATAACCCTTCATAATACTTGGACCACGTACTAGTAATTCCCCATCTTCGGCTTGTTTAACCTCTACATTAGGTAAGGCTTTTCCAACGGTTCCAAATTTGTAGCCGTCAACCCTGTTACAGGCAATAACTGGAGAGGTTTCTGTTTGTCCGTATCCTTCTATAATCGTTAAATCCAGGGAGTTAAAAAACTCTCCGATGTCTTTGGATAATGGCGCTCCTCCCGATACAAAAAACCGTAAACGACCACCTGTTCTGGCTTTGATTTTTCGAAAGACCAGTATATCTGCACATTTAAAGCAGAATCTGTCTAATAAAGGGATGTCTTTTTTTTCAGCCAGTTTTTGTTTGTAGGCTTTGCCTCTCCATAAGGCCCAATAAAATAACCATTTTTTGATGCCTGAAAGCCCGTCTAAAATCCGGGTCTGTATTTTTTCATATAATCGGGGCACGCTCACCAGAACGGTTGGTTTTGCATCCCTCATATCATCACTTACCGTATTAATGTTTTGTGCGTAATAAATTTTTCCACCAACAGCCAGAAGCGTGTAGTATCCAACCGTCCGTTCAAATACATGGGATAACGGAAGAAACGACAACACAACATCCTGTTTTGAAACCGGAGTAACGGCCAGAATACCTTCAACGTTGGCTAAAAAATTCTCATGAGTCAGCATGACACCTTTAGGATGACCGGTAGT
>CAZFCP010000020.1:0-32875 GCA_964517775.1 uncultured Candidatus Marinamargulisbacteria bacterium
TGTTTTGAGGGTTTGTTTTGAAAAACACATTGCCGCTTTGAATATAGGTAGAGACAGAATCGTACCCGTTTTGGGTAAAACACTCCCGCAAGTCCTGCATTTTGATGACGGTTCTTCCGCCAACATTAATAGCCCGAAGTAATGCGGTATAGGTGTCCACTTAATGTTTCATGTGTGGGAAAAACAGAACATCCCGAATCGATGGCGAATCGGTCAGCAACATGACAACCCTGTCGATTCCAATACCTAATCCACCGGTTGGAGGCATGCCGTATTTCAGGGCATTTACAAAGTCCTCGTCCATTTCGTGGGCTTCGGTGTCGCCGGCTTCTTTGGCCTTCATCTGATCGACAAAGCGGGCGTGTTGATCGATAGGATCGTTAAGTTCGGAAAACGCATTGGCAAGTTCCATGCTGTTTACAATCAGCTCGAAACGCTCAACCATGGTTGAGTCATCCCGTTTGCGCTTGGCCAGCGGTGAGGTTTCCCATGGGTAATCCATAATAAAGGTCGGCTGAACCAGTTGATGTTCCACCTGTTTATCATAAATATATTGAATAAGCTGACCCCGAAGCGGCTTTTGGGATACATCCAGACCCAATGATTTTGCCTTTTCACGAAGATTTTCAACAGAGTCAGAGATATCCACCCCGGCATATTCTTTCAAGGCATTAGCCAGCGTTAAACGGCGGAACGGCGGTTTGAAATCGAGGGTTACGCCCTGATAAGTCAGCACATAGCTTCCAGTAAGTTGAAGTACGAGGCTGGATAATAAAGACTCGGTTAAGGCCATCATGTCGGTGTAATCGGCATAGGCCTGATACAGTTCCATAAGGGTATATTCGGGATTGTGCTTAAAGGAAACGCCTTCGTTTCTGAATACGCGGCCGATTTCAAAAATACGCTCAAATCCGCCTACAATCAGACGTTTTAAATGTAATTCCAGCGCAATTCTCAAATAAAGATTTTGTCCAAGCTCATTATGAAAGGTTTTAAAGGGTCTGGCTGCAGCACCGCCGTAAATGGCATGCAAAACCGGCGTTTCCACTTCCATAAAACCCTGGTTATCCAAAAACTGACGGATAGATAACAACACTTTGGAGCGGGTTTTGAAGGTATCTTTGACTTCAGGATTAGCAATTAAATCTACATAACGCTGACGGTAACGGAGTTCTTTATCCTGTAAACCATGATATTTTTCAGGAAGTGGATGCAACGCTTTTGTTAACAACTGATACGACGCAATACGAACGGTTAATTCGCCTTTTTGAGATCTGAAAATAACGCCTTTAATCCCAATAATATCGCCCACATCCAGATGTAAAAGATGTTGATAGTCTGCTTCACCCAAGGCATCCTGTTTGGCATAGTATTGAATGGAACCGGATTCATCCATCACATTTCCGAAGGTTGCTTTTCCATGGCCTCTTTTGGCCATAATCCGTCCAGCTATGGAAACGGGAGTACTTGTGTTTTCACCTTCAAGATGAGCGTAAGTTGCGCATAACTCCCCAATAGCATGTGTTTTATCGTACGTATACGCAAAGGGCACACCACCTGCTTGTAGTAATTCTTCCATTTTTTGCTGTCTGACTAATTCTTCTCCGTGAAGCTCCACCATTTTTCTCCTAAAAAATTAATAATTGACCCATTGATTGTTGTATTTTGCCCACTTCATGGACGATACCCGAACGACACGTTTATCGTCTTTTTCTGAAAACTCCAGAACGCCGTCCATAATATATTTGATATTGTTTAACACCTGATCTGAAACCGTGCCTTCTTCGAGGATAAACAGGGTTGTGACATGGCCAAATGAAATAGCCGTACGTGCAATCTGGTTTAAAAACCGCTGAACAGACGGAAGATCAAAATTAATTAATAGACTTGATATAGAATCGATAACCCGACGTCCGCCAAGCTTGCTTTGAACGGTCTGGCCAAGCTCGACACCGGCATCTGAAATGCTTCCTGCGAGCTGATTTAGCTCTAAATTTCCTTTAATCACAAAGGGTTCATCTTCAGGTAAGGATAAAGTGGACCAGGAATAGGCGTCTACAAAACGTAATAAGTTTGAGGTTTCATATTCGGAAATAGAGCGAGGTAAATTGATCGCTAATTGGGAACGAATTTGTTTGGGATTATCATCCAAAGCCACAAACAGGCAACGTTCGGAATGTTTTAAGCCGTTTGAGATAAAATCACGGGAAAAACTGGATTTGCCTTTTCCGATAGGCCCAACAACCAGAATATTGGATCCTTTTGGAAGACCTCCGCTGAGGCAATCGTCCAGTTGGGGTAATCCGGTTGAGACTTTTAAAATGGAGGCATCAGCATTGTCAAAAGAGGGTAAGGACACTTCCTGGGAAACCAATGACGAGCGGCGTAATAACAGGGCTTTGGTGCGGGATTTCAGTTCATCAACGCTGAAAGGTTTGGTGATGTAATCGTCGGCGCCGCCATCAAAACCGGTGATTTTGTTGTATTCGTCACCCATGGCAGACAGGATAATAATAGGTAATTCGGCAATTTTGGGATCGGCCTGGGAGCGAACATGGCGGCACACTTCAAAACCGCTTTTTTTAGGCATAACTACATCGGTAATAATGAGATCGGGACGCTCTACGCTGATTTTGTGGATGGCATCTTCACCATTTACAGCTGTGATGACATCGTAGCCCATTTCCTGAAACAACATTTGTGTTAAAAGAAGGATATTCGGTTCATCATCGGCAATTAAAATTTTGGTCATGAAATAGGCTGCCTTAACACAAGACCCCTGTTTGGAAGAATTTCAAAACTGTATTCGGTTAAATCGATACGGGTTCCACGCATTTTACGAACCCGAATGGAACGCACAACATTATGATTCAGATGCACAAGACGCAATAAAATAATGCCGGACGCTGCAAACTCTTCTATGCCATGGTGGCTCATTTTTGTGGATCCAACCGGAACATAAGAGGTCAGCATAGTAGTGCAGGTGGGAATGGTTTCAAGCATAAAAATTAAGCGGCGGATATATTCCACCACATGAGTAACCGAATGCCCCGAAAAAACCAGGGGCGCAATAGGATCCACAGCCAGACGCTGGGTTCCATGCGAGGTTACAACCGCCATAATATCCTCAATAATCTGGTTAATATCAATGCCATCAAAATCCCCAATTTTTGAGGTTGAAAAATAGGAGGTTACATCCAGAATTTTTAATAAGCCGTTATCGAGGTAAGGCTGAATCACCCAACCTAAAGATTCGGCATCCGACAACACATGTTCGGGTTTTTCATCAATCGTAATATATAAGGCCTTTTCGCCGTTTTGAAGACCCTCAAGTAGAAATTGCAGGGAAAACAGGGTTTTACCAGTTCCGGGCTCCCCGGAGATGAGGCAGGTTCTTCCTTTTGGAATACCTCCGTACAGTAATGCATCCAAACCTTCTATTCCTGTTTTTAACTGTTCCATATGAAGTTTTTATTTTAGTCTAAGTCAGGTTCAAATGCAATTTCATTACTTATCCAGCTCTACCAGTCCTGATGGGAGAAAATAATGGGCATCGGCATCTTCTTTTGACGTGTCAGTATGATCTGGATGTTGACCTGGATCACTGCTTGGGCTTACAAGAAAATCACCCCAAATGGATTTATGTTTCAAAAGGCCTATATGTCCAAACAATGGCCTATTACGTTCATCGGTCAATGCAAAAGGATGAACGCCTTTGTTGGAAAATTCCAAGGGAGAAATATTTAAACCGGATTGATTGAAATAAATATGAGACTCACAGCCAAAAGGAAGACCTTCAGCAAGTTTTAAAACCATATAAGCAGCATTATTTGACGACGGAAGGTAAGACGCCAATCTGATATCAACAACCTCATAATCATGATCATAAAAGGACTCAAAAAGCTTTGTCGAAAAGGCCTGATCGATGTCTCTTCTTTTATCAGAACCCAGTTGCTGATTTGGTTCGGTTATCCGGCATAAATCAATGATATAAAACGGGGGAACATAAAAGTCAAAGGTTCGACTTCCATCTGGATTCTGCTGATCAATTCGTGTGTAGAGACAGGCCATTGCAAGACATTTTATAAAATGAGGATCAAGGCTGGACAAGTTGCTTTTCAGAGCAGCCACTTCTTTCATCGTCAACCGGGATGACGTTATGGATGCAAGACACTCATCAAATTTTATGAGATATGGGCTTTGCAAAAAAAGTACAAGCGTAGCAATATCCTGAGACACAAAAGGACCTAATGAACGGTCCACATGTTTTTTATGACGGGAATACCCTCGCCTGTCTCCGGGTGAAGGGGGTCGTTGATGCAAAAAAAGGTCAGAATAAAGGTCTTCGGGCGTAGGATAAACACCATATTTTGCCCGGGCATTATACTCTGCAAGCACATGAAAAACAGAGGCAAACCGCTTCTCTGTCAAAGGAGGAACCATGGAAGCCGTATCAAGCGCAACTATTTTTTTAAAAACCATAAAAAGAGAACTCCTGTCTCCCTTTTTCAGAAAAAAACATTACGCAGTAAGAATTTTTTTGTCAATAAAACAACAGAAAAAAGCCGTTACAGAATTGCAAATATTATAGTATTGCATTAAGATTTTTAGATCATGGAAACGCTTGTTACTGTTCAGAATCTGACCGTTACCCTAAAAGGTGCAGACATTTTGCATGACATTAACCTGACCATTACATCAAAAGACTATATCGGGCTAATTGGCCCAAACGGAGGCGGAAAAACCACCTTCATTCGAACACTGGCTGGCCTTATCCAACCTCAGTCGGGGCAAATTACCTGGCAACAGCAACCCTCTTTGGGATATTTGCCTCAAAATATTTTTTCGCCAGACAGCTTGTTTCCAGCCACCGTGGAAGAAGTCATTCAAACCGGGTTTTTAGGCTGTAAAAAAAAGCTCTCCGACAAAGAAAAAAAAGCGTATCTTCATACCATTTTATCCCAGCTGGATTTGGCCAGTTTTTCAACCAAAAAAATCGGGGCTTTATCCGGCGGTCAGCAACAACGGGTTTTATTGGCCAGAGCCTTGGTGCATCAGCCTCAGTTTCTTATCCTCGATGAGCCTACAAGTGCCCTGGATCCTCAAATCCGTCACGAGTTTTTTCACCTGCTTAAAACCCTTCACGATGAAAACGGGCTTACACTTATTCTGGTGTCCCACGACATTACGGCACTGGGTAAATACGCACAAACCATCCTTTATCTGGACAGAACCGTACAGTTTTACGGTCAGTACGCCGATTTTGAATCGTCCATGACAGACACCGACATTACACAGCATCTCTGGTGCGGGAATCATCATCATGTTGGATAGAGTACTGGAAGCGCTTCATTATTCGTTTATACTTAACGCCCTTGCCGCGGGGCTTTTTCTGGGGCTAAGCTGCTCGGTTTTAGGGGTTTTTCTGGTGTTGAAACGGTACTCGCTTCTTGGGGACGGATTAGCCCATGTGTGTTTTGCAACAACGGCACTGGCCTTTGTTCTGGCCGTGTCTCCGCTATGGATTACATTGCCGCTGGTCTGCCTTACAACTATCGGGATTTTGAAATTAAATGAAAAAGCCGGTCTTCATGCCGATGCGGCTATCGGGTTGATATCATCGTTTTCGGTAGCCATGGGGGTGTGTATCGCAAGTTTGTCCAAAGGGTTTAATCTGGATATTACCAGCACCCTGTTTGGAAGTATTTTAACACTAACCCAGCACGATATTTTAATCTCAGCAGGTTTATGTCTGATACTTTTTCTTGGATTATTCCGCTACTATCCCCAGCTTTTTTCACTGACCTACGATACGGAATTCAGCCAGATTTCAGGACTTCCCGTTAAAAAAATACAGGCCGTCATCATGATATTAACAGCCGTGACCATTGCCATAGGCATTCGTTTGATTGGAACCATGCTGATCTCCAGCCTCCTTATTTTTCCAACCGTAACAGCCTTACAACTGTCAAAAAGCTTTAAACAGGCCCTGTGTTTATCGGCAATAATCGCCTCGTTTTGCATGGTATTTGGGATTTTAGGCTCTTATCTTTTCAACTTACCAACCGGAGCCTTCGTCATTCTGGTAAACGGCACCGTATTTTTACTGGTTTTTGCCTATAAACTCCTGCGTGGACATTAAATTTTTTTTTGATGTTTTTTGTTTTGGATTTGTAGGCGGCGTTTTATCCTGCGCTCTGCTTGAGGTTCCGTTATTAACAGGGATTCTGGTAGCGGAGGCCAAACATACCTCGTTTACTATCGCAAAAAAATGCTCGGCGTTTATTATCGGGATGACGATCAGTTACATGATTATCGGCTATTTTTTCCAGCAGCTGGCCTTTGTATTTAACAAACACTGGCAGTTATCCGGGCTTTTACTGGGTGTTTTAGGCGTTGCAGGTATAGTCTGGGGATTGGGATTATTAAGCACAAAACCCCACGATCACAGCTGCCACGATGAGCATTGTCATCACGACACAACCTGGAGCCGGTTTTTAAAACGATTTAAGCCCAAAACCACGTTCCATTTTTTTATACTGGGATTGGTTTTTGCCTGGATTGAAACGCCTGTTTGCCCCGGCTGTGGCCCCATGCTGGTGATGCTGGCTTCTTTAACCGTGATTAAAGGTCATATTGGATCTGGATTTTTAACCTTCGGAGCCTACAGCCTCGGCCAGGGTTTTCCTGTTGTTTTGCTGAGCCTCTTAACTCATAAAGGATTGTCGCTGGAAACGCTATCCAAACTCAGACCGTACATGCCTATTGTCATTGCCAATGCCCTTATTTTTTCAGGAGTGGTTTTATTATGGCTGGCTTAAAAAAACTGGCACTTTCGCTTGTATTACAGATTCTTTTTTTCAGCATCTCCTACCCATTTTTAATTGATTGGGCCAACAAACGCGGTGATTATTTCTCAAATTCCGGGCATTTCAAAACATCCATCACCTACTTCAAACGCGTGTTGCTAATTGCGCCATCCAACCTTTACGCACTGTTAGGTTGCGGCTACTCATATGAAGATATGAATCAGCTGGAAACGGCAGAGCAATACTACCAAAAAGCCATCGAAAAACATCCAAAAAGTGGTGACGGCTATTATTATATGGCCGTATTAATGATGAGAAAACGACAGTACGACAAAGCAAAAGGATTACTTGAAAAAGCCGTCCTTTTACCAGGAGATTACAAACGGGATGCTGAAATCATGCAGCATAACTGGCATAATAAAGAAACCTGAAATTTTTTATCAAGTCTCACGATAAGATAAAAAAGTGGATATTCCCAACAGTATTCAAGGATTCTCATGCACTACAAACAACTGGCATTACCCTCACTACAATCAAACATTTATAAACGGGAGCTTGACTATTGGTTAGATCAAAAAGGCGCGTTAAAACGACCAGTCTTTCTTATAGTTGAAGACACTGTATTTCATCATCCACTCATTACATCCGCCATTTTTATGGCTATAAAATCTTTCATGACGACTTTAAAAAGCAAAGAATATATGGATTCTTACTTAAGAAATACTCAACATATTGAAATTATAACCTTCACAGATGGACTATCTGCTGTTGATTACATTAGCAATAAGGCAAATGCAGACAAAGTAGCGTTAATAAGTATGGATGTCAGTATGCCTATTATGACTGGAGATGTAGCCACCCGTCATATTGCCGCGCTTGAACCTACAATTCCTGTTCTTTTTGGATCAAGTGATGTTGATCAATTCAAAGCAGGCGGTACATTGGCAGACTTCGGAAGAAACTATCACTATGTAACGCATCAAATAGGCAAGCCAAATTTAAAAGATTTTAAAACATTTTTTGAAAATATAGGGCTTGATAAAGCCCTTAGCAGTCTTAGCCCCCCCTTAGCTGAGCTTTAATTTAAAGTTATGAAATAACCACCCCATTATTTTGGTAAAAACCGGACTTGTTTGACGGGAAATAGAGTTTACGTCTGTTTGGGATAACCGCTCCATATCTGGAAAAAACGTTTCATTACAAAAAATGGACAGTCCGTTTATCAGTGTACCTCTCAGAAAAACGGCGGTATCGGAAAAGCCATGTGGAATTTCCAATAAACGTTCGGTTAAAAAGGGTAACAGAACCCTGGATAGTTTCTCTTTAATCAGGTCACTATTCGGTTTTGTGTCATATACCGTGCCTGTTACAAAGGTTTTTACCAGAATATCATCCACTGTTTCCAGTTCTGAAAGCCCGGATAATACCGTTGGAACCCATGTATCCAGATCCTGTTTACCTCTGGACAAAATGGTTTGGCCGGAAAAATCGCCCCTCAAAATATTGACGTAGTGAATCAGGTCATGAACAGCCCATAATACGGGATGGATAAAGGTATCACCTCCGTGAACATCATATAAATTAGTCGAAAAAAGTGAGGGATGAATCACACCGTAAGGTCGGGTTTGATCGTAAAAAAACAGACGTCCCATCGTGGATGGTTTGATACCTCCTAAAAATGGCCTTAGCTGAATATGTTGAGAAAACTCAAAATCGGAATTCGCGGAATCAGTGTCCATACTTAATGGGCAGAACTGCAAGGAACTGGTCGCTGACGGGCAAATAAACTGTGCGAAATCTGTATAAAATGCAGAGGTGGAATAATTTGTAACCAATCCCAGCTTCTGGTTCAGCACACCTCTAAAGGAATCCCTATCCTGTCCTGAAAAATCAAAGGCAAGGCCAAAAATGCCCGGTGTTTCAGCCTCTTTATCCACCATTAAAAAATCTGCTAATCGTTTCGGGGGATTGGTTAATCCATCACAGTAAGGAGGTAAAAATGTCTTTAAAAACTGCGTCCAGAATTTCTTTTCAGCAGAAAATTCGGGGCTTTTTTCACGTAATGCCAGGGCCATTTTGGGGGTAATAATCGAATACACCAGCATATAGGCATAATTGATATCCAAAGAAGGGTTAGCCAGGTAGCCTAAAAGAAACACATTCAGAACAACCGTTATTCCTTTTTTATCCAACCACGTTTCAAACGTTTTCACCCACTCCTGAGGTTGTTTTGACTGGGTTAAACACATCATCAAAACCTCTTGTGCAAACGCCATATCCTGGTCTTTTAAGTGAGCTAAATCCTTAAATAAAGAAACGGCAGCAGGTACAAAACGAAAAATAGACCATGACGACTGCAGGTTTTCGAGATAAGGCGGTAAAGGCAGGCGTCTGTTGGATTTTTTTTCATGGCAATAGCGTTCTGAAAATGCCAGAAGATCGGACAGGGTTTCCGTTAACGTGAGAGATTTTGAAACAGATAGATGTTTAGTGTGCATACCCCCCTCCCTTATCCTTAAAAAATGGTGTTAGAGGCAACCCAAACACAATGCGGCTATTAAAGTTGGGTGTAAAGCAGCAAAAAACAATCCAAGTGGACTAATGCCTTTTTCACCAAAAGCCGGATTTAAAACAGAAAACCCGATGGGATTTGGGGCATTGGCAATAACCGTTAATCCTCCGCCAACAACACTGCCCGACACCAACGCATATTTGGCAGAGTCCGTCAGCGATGGGAGCTGGGATCCCAGATAGGTTAAGGCCGCATTATCGGTGATGGCCGTTAGCCCGATGGATCCAAAAAACAGGGTTCCAGAACGCATCTGTGACAAAAGCGGTTCAAGCCACCATTTTTGCAAACCTCCAAAAATAACTAATCCCCCTAAAAAAAATCCCACCAAAAGGCCTTCTTTTATCTTTAACTCGGATTGATATTCCTGAGTCACCTGATACACACCTAAAAACAATAAAAACACCATCACACACACAACGGAATAGTGGCTTAAGGCAATAATACCAACTAAAAAAACAGCGTGAAGAACAGCCATCCAGACAGGGGTTTCCAAAGATGTGTGTTGATTTTCGACCGGAAGTTCAGACAGTTCTTTTCTAAAAAAGACCACAACAGACAGGACAGAAAAAATAATGGCAATCAAGGCTTTCCATCCAAAATTCATAAACATAAAACTCATATCCCATCCCCAGGTTGAGGCTACCATTACGACAGGAGGGGCGGCAAAATGCGTTAAGGTTCCGCCGATGGAAATTGTCACAAATAATAATCCAAGTGTGGCGTATTTAAGTTCTGTGGATAGTTTTTTCGAGTAAAAATCGGTGTATAAAAGTGCAGCAACCACTGTCATGGCGGCGGGCTCGGTAATAAAGCTGCCTAACAAAGGACCTAAAATCAACAACACCATGTAATAAGATACAGAAAACGAAAACGGTAAAAGTGATGCTGTTTTTTTTAGAATCCATTTTGCAGTAGTCATAACCGGTTTTGTAGCTGAAACAATCATGACCATACAGACAAAAAGAGGCTCGGAAAACGACAATCCCGATAAATAAGTAAGAATGGGTGTTTTACCGAACATAATCGTCATAATCACTGAAAATATGGCGGCCCACACTCCAAAAACAACCTCTATTTCACCCAATAAATGAAAGAGATTTTCACCTACAGACCCAGGTTTAAACGACAAAGCCAGCGTTTGAAAACGCTTTACAAAAAACGTATGACAAACAGCCAATCCAAAACATAGTGTCGCTATCAGTTCAAACATCACAGTTCTTCCTTAACAAACGTAATAATATCCGCCTATAATACCACCATGACAACAAAAACTCCGTCCTTTTCATTAAAAGATCATTTATTTAACCCTCAAAAAGTAGATAAAATTTCCAAAGAACTTAAACAAAGCTGGAAAAAGTTTGATGAAAACGGTTTTTATACCGACGTTTTATCACGATTTCCTGAGCTTGAATTAAAAGAGAGAATTACCTGGATTACAGTTTGCTTAAAAACCTATCTGCCTCAAGACTATCCCGAGGCGTTAGCTGTTCTGCTTAATGCACTGCCTGAGCCACTTGATCCAACCTTAATGGATGATGATTTTGGGGACTTTATTTATGCGCCCTACTCTCATTTTGTAGCCAAATATGGGTGTACAGAGGCCTACAAAAACCAGTCGCTGGATGCGTTAAAACACATGACCATGCGGTTTTCCTGCGAAGATTCGATTCGCTATTTTATCAATGCGTTTCCGAACGAAACGTTAGCCAAATTAAACCTTTGGGCCACAGATTCCAATTATCACGTCAGACGCCTGGCCAGCGAAGGAAGCCGCCCCAAACTACCCTGGTGCCAAAAAATAAATCTAACCCACACCGACACGCTCCCCTTATTAGAAGCCCTATATACCGACCCCACCCGATACGTAACCCGCTCCGTAGCCAATCACCTTAACGACATCAGTAAAATCCATCCCCACATTGTCACAGACACCTTAAAACGCTGGAAAACCAACAAAAAAGCAAATCCAAAAGAACTGGAGTTCATCATCAAACACAGCCTAAGAACCCTGGTAAAACAAGGCCATTCAGAGGCCCTGCATTTTTTTGATGTGCAATCCAATCCGGCCTTAACGAACCTACATTTTTCCGTAAAAAACGACAGTATACCCATAGGAAATGCCCTGGAATTTGGGTTAGATTTTACAAGTCTCGAGAATCAACGCTTTATTGTGGATTATGCCATTTCTTTTATCCAAAAAAATGGAAAACTCTCCAAACCAAAAGTTTATAAACTTAAACAATTTCACGCTCAAAAAGAAGAAAAAATCAGTCTTGAAAAACGACATCCGCTTAAAGCGGCAATGACAACCAGAACGTTGTATCCCGGTAAGCATTGTTTGCATCTTTTGGTGAATGGACATGATGTGAAACAACTATGGTTTGATATTCAATAAGACAATTTACAGCGTAATCTAACACACATCATTTAAAATTGGGCTGCTTAAAAAACACTTGAAATTTGGACATACTTTTTCCGATAACGAAAATAAGAAGGTAGATGTTACCTACATTTTTATAGTCTTGGGGGTTTTTTAATGTTTAACAAATGCTGTCCTACTTTATTGCCACGAACACCATTACATGGGCTAAAAAGGAGACTAACTGGATTACGAACAACTCCTGGTTTACGAACAACGTCTCGTTCTGCCACAACCACTATTTCCAGTTCAAACTCTGGTTCACATTCAGACAGAACAACAGGAAGCTCGTCCCCAAGTGTACACCAGGTGCATATTCAGTTTGTGAATGTTACACCCGTTGTGACACAAGGTAGTTATGACTCTTACGTCAGATCTCTTAATGAATGGAAAAATCAGCAAGGACTTACACCTAAGGAAGATGAAGGACGTAAAAAAGCAGTAGAACTCATTTTGAATCTACAACCTACACATACAACTCTTGATTTAAGTGATCTCCATTTATCGCAAATCCCACCGCTTTGGTTTTGCTCACATTTACGAAGAATCAATTTATCCTATAACGATATCACAACTATTAATCAAAATGCCTTCTCGGGATTGTCGTCATTAGAAACGCTTGATTTGTCCCATAACCTTATCTCAACTATTACTCAAAATAGCTTCTCTGGACTGTCGTCATTAGAAACGCTTATATTGTCACATAACCCTCTCCCAACTATTACTCAAAACGTTTTCTCTGCACTCACAACATTAGAAAAACTGGTCTTGTCTAATACCTATCTCTCAAAAATTTCTGACAGCACGTTCTCTGGACTCACGTCATTGCAGGTTCTTGATTTAGGCTATAACCCACTGTCAGCAATTCCTCAAAATGCCTTCTCGGGACTGTCGTCTTTGATTGAGATTTGGCTACACCCAAACCCTAATTTTGAACTATTCCAAACAGATTATCTCGCATTACAACAAAGAAATGTAAAAATTCATGGGTATAGACACCCGAATATTGTTGCCATTGGAAAGGTATATGCGACTGCAGGAAGACACGTACTTACCCCATTCGATTGGAGTAAAGAAGACAATTTTGCAGGCTTCCTAAATCTACTCCAACGTTTAACGACTATGGATTATTTTAATAATGACTCGACTAAAGTCGAAGCGTATTCTTCTTTATGTGACCTACTCGATAAAATGGCCTTTTCATCGCCTTTGCGCCAGGTCTGTTTTAATCTTGCTCATTCCTTTACCACCGATTGTGAAGACGCTATTGCCGTTGGTTTCTTTCAAATGCAAATTCATGCAGCTTATAGCCACTCTATTTATAAACAAACAGAAACAACCACTCTCGATCAAACAAGCAAAACACATTTTTATAATTTAGCGCTTGATTTGGCTAAACTGGATGTCATTTCTACAGCAGCTTCTGATATTGCTCAAATACTAGGTTTAGGTGATGTCATCGAATTGCAATTAAAACTACTCATCGAATGCCGGCACCAGTTTCCTAACGTAACCTTATCTCATATGAATTACCCAGGTATGGCCACTGTTGTTACACCAGAGATCATTGCTTTAGTAAATACGGTACTACAGGAGTTTAGTACACAACCGCTTGCTGAACACTTACAACGTGCCGTTATCCAACAACTTGCCGATTTTCCGGCAGTACACGATGGATGTAAATTTGACAGTATTTCTGATCGAGTTTATGAAAATTCACATGAACCACATCCTGATGAATCTGAACATGACTATATTGTTCGTTGTAATCAAGCTAAAGTCAGGTATGAACAAGAAACAACTAAAGCTGTCCGAGACTTTTTTTTCTAGCGACCTAAACAAGAATACTTGAAATTTGGACACGCTTTTTCCGATAACAAAAATAAGAAGGTACATATTACCTACATTTTTACATATTCTGGAGTTTTTTAATGTTTAGCAGATGCTTTCCTTCCATATGGCCACAAACGACAATCCCCAGACCAAGAAGACGCCCTATCCCCAGTTTACGAACGACACCTCGTTCTCCCGCAACAACCAGGTCAGGTCCAAGTTCTGGTTCACGTTCAAACACAGCAGCAAGCTCGAACAGAAGCATACAACTGTCGGATATTCAGGTTGTAAACGTTTCACCCGTTGCATCTCGAGATAATGAACGTGAAGCTTATATCAGATCTCTTGATGAATGGAAAAACCAGGAAGGACTTTCACCTGAGGAAAATGAAGGACGTAAAAAAGCAGTCGATCTAATTTTGCGTCTACAAGATACAAGTAGGGATCTTAATTTAAGTAATCTACATTTATCACAAATCCCACCGCTTTGGTTTTACTCACAGTTACGAACGATTGATTTATCCAAAAACAAATTATCCATGATTACTGAAAGAGATTTTTTTGGGCTCACGTCATTGAATTCAATTTGTTTAAGCAAAAACCAAATATCAACACTTGATGAAAAAGCCTTTTCTCAAAATATTAATTTAATATTTCTCTTTCTTGAAGAGAATCAGATCACAACTATCCCCGAAAAAACCTTCTCAACACTTTCAAAATTGATGACACTTTTTTTAAATCATAACCAACTGTCAGAAATTGCTGAAAGCACCTTTGCTGGACTCACGTCATTGATTTCTCTTGATTTAGAATATAACCCATTATCAGCTATTCACCCAAAGGCCTTTTCTCCACTTAGTAAATTAAGTGAGCTCCGTCTATCCAGCACCCGAAATCTTGTATTGCACCCAACTACTTACGAGGAATTACAAACCAGACAGGTTGATATTGTTGGATATACACACCCGACACTATTATCAGATGAAATTAGTCAGGTATACGCCATGGCGAACAGAGCTTTACCTGCACAATTCGACTGGAGAACAGAAGATAATTTTGCAGGATTTCTAAATCTACTCCAACGTTTAACGGCAATGGATTATTTTAATAATGACTCGACTAAAGTCGAAGCGTATTCTTCTTTTTGTGACTTACTCGATAAAATGGCCTTTTCAGCTCCTTTGCGCCAGGTCTGCTTTCATCTTGCTCATGCCTTTTCCACCGATTGTGTAGACGCTATTGCCGTTGGTTTCTTTCAAATGCAAATTCATGCTGGGTACATCGACTCTATTTATAAACAAACCGAAACAGCCACTCTCGATCAAAGAAGCAAAATCCATTTTTATAACTTAGCTGTTGATTTGGCTAAACTGGATATCATTTCTAAACGAGCTTCTGATATAGCTCAAAGTCTAAATCTGGGAGATGTCATCGAATTGCAACTAAAACTACTCATCGAATGCCGGCACCAGTTTCCAAACGTAACCTTATCTCATATGAATTACCCAGGTATGGCCGAAGTTGTTACACCAGACATCATTACTGAAATAAACACAGATCTGGAAGCGTTTAGGGTACAACCTCTTACTGAACGCTTACGACAAGCCGTTATCCAGCAGCTTGCCAGTTTTCCTGCAGTCCACGTTGGATGTAAATTTAACAGTATTTCTAATCGAGTTTATGACAATTCACATGAACAACATCCTAATGAATCTGAACATGACTATATTGTTCGTTGTAATCAAGCTAAAGACAGGTATGAACAAGAAACAACTAAAGCTGTCCGAGACTTTTTTTCTAGCGACCTAAACAAGGTATAGATTTTACGTCCATCTCCATTTAACATAACGGCTTACATTTTTAAGCATTATGGAGATTCATTATGGGATTAACACCAACCTCATCTGTTGGACAACGAGGCAATACTGCACATCAAAGTTTTATGGCTACAACAGAAAGAAATCAGGGCGTCACCAGTACCGATACACGTTCAGGATCTATGACTTTAAGGTCTACGCCTATACTGCCGCCACCGCAAATTCAGCTAGTGCAAGATCGTGAACAGTACATCACAGCTCTTAACGAGTGGGCCAAAAGGGGGCTCACTACGCTAGAACAAGCGGGACGTGTTCATGCAAAAAATCGCATTTTGATTGCACTAGACGAAAAAAGAACAGATCTTAATTTAAGAGGGCTAAACCTATCACAGGTTCCTCCGCTTTGGATGCTGTCTCATGTAACTCGTATTGACTTAGCTTATAACCAGCTCTCTAGGATTGATGAAAATGCCTTCTCAGGACTAGGTGCATTGAAAAAGCTTTATTTGGAGAAGAACGGGCTTTTAACCCTTTCAGAAAGGCTATTTTCTGAACTGTCGTCATTGGAAATCCTTTTTTTATCTGGAAACCTTCTCCAAGGAATTCCTGACAAGGCCTTTGGAAAGCTTACCTCATTGAGGTACCTTGATTTGTCCGATAACCGCCTCCAAGGAATTACTTTAAACGCCTTTTCTGGACTAACGTCATTAACTACCCTTAGACTGAGCAATAACGTAATCTTAACAATAGATCCAAAAGCCTTTGATAAACTCTTATCATTAAAAGAGTTAGATTTAAGCCGCAACTACCTCGTAACAATTCCTGAAGGCACTTTTTCTGTACTCACATCATTGAACAATCTGAACTTGGAAAGTAACTCTCTTTCAACAATTACTGAAGGTACTCTTTCTGTACCGCCCACATTAAGGACACTCAATCTCCACGAAAACCCTAACCTGAAACTGTCCGATATGGAGTATTACGTTACATTAGGTAACGTTTGTGTTGCAGGATATAAACATCCTAAATTACTCGCAAATGAAATTAACCGGATATACCTTATGGCTGGTAGACCTATAGCTACACCACTGGACTGGAATCAAGAAGGCAACTCGGCAGCATTCCTAAGGCTACTCCAAGGTTTAACTAAAATGGATTTTTTTACTAACGGCTCGACTAAAGCCAAAGCCTATTCTTCCTTATGTGACCACCTCGATAAAATAGCCTTTTCATCTTCATTGCGTAGCAAGTGCTTTACGATTGCTACTGATACACTTTCCATGAGCCCTAGATCCGAATACACGCCCGCACTAGCACTCTTTAAGATGCAAATCCATGCTGGGTACATCGACTCTATTTATACACAAACCGGGATAACCTCTCTAGATAGAACAAGCAAAACACATTTCTATAACTTAGCTGTTGATTTAGCAAAATTTGATTGCGTCTCTAAAGCAGTACGTACAGTCCAAAATTCTCAAGATACTGTAAAAGTTCAATTAGTTTTACTCCATGGTTATCAATATCATTTTAAACATGTGGATGTACACACAGTAGATTCTAAAGGTATGAGAGAGTCCTTTGGTTTAACTGTCACTAGAGAGTTAGAGGCTAATCTACATAGTTTTCTTAAAACACCAAGTCCATATAATTCGCTACTTCCATATAGTACACGAATCGCAGTTATCAACCAGCTTATGACTTTCCCAGAAGTTAGCAGGGATCTATCTAAAAAAAATACTTCCGTCTTTTCGGATTTGGTTTAGGTTCGTCAAAACCTTCATCAAACGGATTGGAAAAAGGATTTTCCATGGCCTGAAACCGGTTTTCCCGTTCTTCAACCAAGGTCCAGGTATCCATATACCTTTCAGCCAGCATGCCCTGATCCAAAAAGCGGGTCAGCTTGGTTAAGACACTGCCTTGATGACGGGAATATACAGGCGTTTCCAGGTTCGGTTTTACCACAAACAACTGATCCTTCGCCCGGGTTAAAGCCACATACAACAGTCGCCTCTCCTCCTCCAGCTGAGCCAGATCGCCCATCGATTGGAAAGACGGCAAATATCCATCCAACGCCGATAAAACAAACACCACTTTCCATTCCAACCCCTTCGCCGAGTGGATAGTGGACAAGGTCAATTTGCCTTCTTTCTCCGATATATCAGACTCTTCGGCATCCGTGGATTCGGGGGGCTCGAGGCTAAGCTCGGTTAAACAGGTTTCCAGGGTGGTATAGCGCTGGGAAATAACCTGCAGAGAGTTTAAATCGGCCTGACGCTTCGTAAAATCATCATAACGCTGTTTAAAAATTGGCTTATAAAACTCTAAAATACTATCTAAAATTTCAGAAGGAAGTTCGGATTTTCGCTGAAAAATCAAGCTGAATACCCGGTTTAAGTCCGAGTGATAGGCCTTGCTTTGTAACGCAAATAAATCAGGATGATGACCTTGCTGCACAGAGGTTTGAATCACCGTCCAGATCGTATCCACAGCTTTTGGGCCAACACCATCTAACAACAACAGCAAACGCTGCCAGGACACTTTATCCAGGGGATTTTGCATCACTCTTAAAAAAGCTATCACATCTTTTACGTGAGCCGCTTCTATAAATTTAAAGCCTCCCAGTTTTACAAATGGGATACCGGACGCCTGACATTCGATTTCAAGATCGTTGGAATGCCAGCCTGAACGCATCAAAACGGCCATATCTTTTAAATCGATACCTTCTTCCCGAAATTCCAAAATCTTTTGACAGATAAAACGGGACTGGGTGTTGTCGCTGTCGGTTTGAACGTAAACCGGTTTCGCTCCGCCCTTTCTGGACGTAAACAGATTTTTTGCATACCCTTCCCTTGCTTGAGACATTACCGCATTGGATAAATCCAAAATAGGCTGGCTTGAGCGGTAATTTTCCTCAAGACGAATAATGGTGGTGTTGGGAAACTGCTCGGGAAACTGAATAATATTTTTATAATGAGCCCCTCTAAAGGAATAGATGCTTTGGGCATCGTCACCAACCACGCAGAGATTTTGTTTATCGCCAGCCAGTAGCTTTACGATCGCGGCCTGTGTGGTGTTAGTGTCCTGATACTCGTCAACCATAATATGTTCGATAAAGGTCTGAAGCTGCTGCCTCACCGCCTGAATATCCTGAAGAAGTGTTAAAAGTTTAATAAGAAGATCATCATAATCCATGACCTGAATGCGGGATTTATAAGCTTGATAGCCATCAAATAACCGTTGAATATCCTCAATAAAATCATAAAACTGAGCGTAATCCTGAGAAATAATGGCTTGGAGGTTTTTTTGTGTATTTCTAAGCTTGCTGAAGATGTCGTTTAAGGTATTTTTCTTAGGAAAGCGTTTATCTGATTTTCCGAGGTTCGATTCCTGCCTCACCATGGCTACCAGATCTTCGGCGTCTGTTCTATCCAGAATGGTAAATTGCGGTGAGTATCCAATATGAGTTCCAAACCGTCTTAAAACCGTACCTGAAAACGCGTGAAACGTACCGCCAGAAACGGTCTGGCAGCGGGAATCGCCAAGCATGGCCGCGCGCCGAAGCATTTCCTGAGCCGCTTTTCGTGTAAACGTCAGCAATACAATACGCTCAGCAGGAGTCCCCGTCCTCACCAAATGCGCCACACGATGCACCAGCGTCTTCGTTTTTCCGGATCCCGCGCCCGCAATCAAAAGCAAGGGACTGCCCTGATGATACACAGCCGACGCCTGAGCGGTATTTAACTGCTCATCCTGCTGAAAAATCGGAGACTGTTTTTTTGGTTTTAAGATATAATCCATACAGCTAGTGTAACAAATGAAGACTATTCAAGAAATGGCGGAACAATTTTTTTAAAAAGGTGTCAAAGGCTATTATGAAATACGCAAAATATACGACAAATCTAGTTCTTTTCAGCATGATTACCGCTACATTTTTGTTATCTGGAAACAGCTTTGCAGACACTTTAACCTGGGAAGACTGCCTGAAACAGGCAAAATCCAACAATCTGGACATCAAAACCGCCTTGATAGCTTTGGAAAGAGCTAAAAGTGATGTAAATAGCGCCAAAACAGCCTATGTTCCCCAGCTAACATTTAATGCCTCGCACACTCAACCGTTATTCGTTTCAGATTCGTCCTCAGATTCTTTGGGCTTATCCTTAAGTCAAAAACTATTCCCGCTGTTTGTTTCCAATCCCGATCTGGAACGCTCTATCGCACAACTTGAAGGACAGGAAGCCTCTCTCGAACAGACATTGGCCTCCAGCTTATACACCCTTAAAACAGCCTTCGATACCGTTTATTTTTCCCAGTTGAGAGTCGATTTGGTTACTAAAATTGCAAAAAGACGTCAGCAAAATCTGGCACTGGTTAAAGCCAAGTTTGAATCAGGCTACGAAAATAAAGGAGCTTATTTACGCTCGAAAGCTCAAACCGAACAAGCCAAATCGGATGTAAATCAAGCCAAACGTGACCTTGAAATCGCACAGGATACCTTAAAACAGCTTATCGGCAGAAAATCTTCATCGTTTACTGTGGAATCTCACTCCAATAAAACAACAGACGCCTTAAAACCTTCAGACGATCTGTTAAACACTATCCCAACGCTTAAACTGGCCCAGGCCAATGTCAAAGCCTCCCGTCTTCAGGAACAGATTACCGATCTCAGCTATTCGCCTCAACTTTCAGCGTCTTTATCGTATGATAAAAGCATTCCAGATTCCTCGGCACGCTCTACAACGGGGCGATTATCCCTTAGTTTTCCGTTATGGACATGGGGAAAACAGGATCTGGATAAAAAATCGGCCCAACTGGATACAGAAAAGCTGGTGATTAGCCTTCAAAACCTTGTGGAGCAAACCAGAAACAACCTCAAACAGCTGTCATTTCAGATTTTAAATACGGAAGAAGATGTAACCATTCAGCAACTGTTTGAGGAAGCCGCTCAAACCCGTTCGGAAATTGCTCAAAAATCCTATCAGGCAGGATTATTAAGCTTTGAAAACTGGGATATTATTGAAAGTGATTTTATCAATCAACAGCAATCAACGCTTACAAAACAGAAGGCTCTTTTTCAAGCCAAAGCATCACTGAATCAAGCACTGGGGAAAGGATTTTAAATTATGAAACGCTACATCAAATGGGGGATATTGTTAGTTATTGTCTGTGGAATCGGGTTGGGAGTGTATATCAACAAGGAAAAAAAGGCTGAAAGTGCCAACAGCGTTAAACTGGTTACCGTGAAAAAGGGAGATCTGTACATCAGCTTATCCAGCAACGGAAACGTGGCTCCTAAAAACAGAGTGGAAATTAAACCGCCCATCAGCGGACGCATTGAAAGAATTATCGTTGAAGAAGGTGATTATGTTCAAAAAGGACAAACACTGGCCTGGATGAGCTCGACAGAACGTGCCGCCTTGCTGGATAGCGTGAGAAATCAGGGATCAGCCGAAATGGCCAAATGGCAGGAACTGTACAAACCTATTCCGATTGTGGCTCCGGTTTCAGGAACCATCATTGCTAAAAATATTAACCCGGGACAAACGGTAAATTCTGCAGATGCGCTTTATGTGTTATCGGATAATCTGATCATTAAAGTACAGGTAGACGAATCGGATATCGCCAAAATTTTTGCAGGTCAGAAAGCCAAAGTGGTTCTGGATGCTCATTCTGAAAAGCCGTTTAAAGGACGTGTGGATAAAATTGCGTTGGAAGCTCAAACCGTTAACAACGTAACCATTTACACGGTTGATGTTCTGCCAGTGTCTGCTGTTCCGTTTATGAGAAGCGGCATGTCCTGTTCAGTGACTTTTGAGATTGAAACTAAGAATGATGTGTTATTGATTCCAACAACGGCCATCATTTCAAAACGCGGCAAAACCTTTGTAAAACAGGGTGAAAAAATGGTTGCCATTCAAACCGGCTCCAGTGACGGGCGTTATACCGAAGTGACCTCCGGATTATCCGAAGGTGATGAAATTTCAGTGGCTCAGCTTAAACGGAAAACAGGTCAGCAAAGTTCCAATCCGTTTGCACCAAACAACAGACAAAACAACAGTGGTAATCAACGTCGTCAGCAATAAACGAAAGTACACTTATGGTTATTGAGCTAAAAAATATTTCTAAAAGTTATACGATGGGACAGGAAACCGTCCATGCCCTTCAAGATGTAAACGTCACTATCCAGCCCGGAGAATTTGTAGCGGTTATGGGACCATCAGGATCCGGGAAATCAACACTTATGAATATCCTTGGGCTGCTGGATACACCAGAAAGCGGTGACTACCTTCTCCTTGGCAAAAATGTTTCCAAACTCAACGAAGACGAACGCTCCGAGCAACGCTCTAATACCATTGGCTTTATTTTTCAGCAGTTTAACCTGTTGCCCAGAACCTCAGCGTTGGAAAACGTCTCCCTGCCGTTGTTCTACAGCACAAAAAACCCTCAGACATTACGCAACCCCGAAGCCTTTTTACAAGACGTTGGATTAGGCCATCGCGAAGGCCACAAACCCAACGAATTATCCGGTGGACAGCAACAACGCGTCGCCATTGCCAGAGCCCTGGTTAATGCACCGTCCCTTATCCTGGCAGATGAACCAACAGGAAACCTCGACTCGAAAAGCCAGGAAGATATCATCACCTTACTTAAATCCCTTAATCATCACGGGATCACAGTTGTAATCATCACCCACGAAGAAGAAGTCGCCGAACACGCCAAACGGATCATCCGGATGCGGGACGGAAAGATCATTTCAGACACCATTCAGGTACAGGACGAGCATCCTTATTCATCACCTACTCCTCTTGCTTCAGCGTCTGATACAGACAAATCGTTCAAACGAAAAGCCTCCTGGATTAAACATCTCAGTCAACATTTCAGACAGGCCTTTAAAGCCTTAAACGCCAATAAAATTCGAACATTTTTATCCATGCTGGGTATTTTAATTGGTGTTACCGCCGTTATTGCCATGCTGGCCCTTGGACAAGGCGCACAGCAGGACATTAAAAAAAGGCTGGAATCCCTGGGATCCAACCTTCTGGTTCTTAGACCGGGCTCATCAAAAAGCGGCGGTATTTCCCTGGACGCAGGCTCTGTCACACGATTAACCATGGATGACGCCAAAGCCCTTACCGAAATTAATCACGTCAACAAAGTAGCCCCATCGGTGTCAGGCAGAGGCCGGGTTGAATACAACGGAAACAACTGGAGCACCCAGGTGTACGGAACAGTATCCAGCTACGCCAGCATGAGAGCCTCAGAACCCGCAGCCGGCCGTTTTATATCCGATCAGGATGAAAAAAACAGGGAAAAAGTGGTCGTAGTAGGCGCAACCATTATCAGGGAACTGTTTAAAGATATGGCCAACCCTATCGGCGAAACCCTGAAAATTAACAAAATAGATTTTAGAATTATCGGGATTTTACCCGAAAAAGGCAGTACGGGTTTTAGAGACCAGGACGACATTGTGATCATCCCGATTTCAACAGCCATGCACCGTGTTTTAGGCAAAAATTTCGTGGACAGCATCGATATCGAAATCGATGACAGCTCCCACATCGATGAGTCCCAGGACGCCATCCAAACCCTGATTAACGAACGCCACAAGGTTCAGGCCAGCCAGGAAGAATCAGCGTTTCAAATCCGTAATATGTCGGATATTCAGCAAACCGTATCCCAAACCAGCCAAACCATGTCCTTCCTGTTATCATCGATTGCCCTTATTTCCCTGCTTGTGGGTGGGATCGGTATCATGAACATCATGTTGGTGTCGGTTACGGAAAGAACCCGTGAAATCGGCTTAAGAAAAGCCATTGGCGCCAAGTACATGGATATCATGCTGCAATTTTTAATTGAGGCCATGGTGGTCAGCATCGGCGGAGGAGTTTTGGGGATTTTATTAGGCTGGGTGATTGCCTTTGGGATGTCTACACTGGCGCACTGGACAGTGGTGTTTTCTCCGCTTGCCGCCGGAGTGGCGTTTTTATTCTCTGCCGGAGTGGGAATTGGGTTTGGACTATGGCCTGCACGAAAAGCAGCGTCACTGCATCCTATCGACGCATTACGTTACGAATAAATAATAAAAAAGGCAGTCCCAAACTATATTGGAACTGCCTTGATCGTTTATCTGAACAACTCTTAGATTTTAGAGTTTTTGACACCTACAGCTGATACGATTGCATCTAAACAAGCATTTACCTGCTGTTTATCAGCATCCAGTTTAAATCCAGCAGCTTCATTTCCATCTAAAAGAGCTTCAAATCCCGCCGCTTTAACCATAGCTCTGAACTGAGGAACAGACACCAATGTAAATGCTGCTTGCGTAGGCAAGAACATAGACGTTGCGCTGATCTCTTTCTGAGAGAACGCTTCAGCATTAACAGATTTTCTCATCAATTCCGATAATTCTGACCGAAGTGGAATAAGAACAGCCGCTTCAAATCCACCAAACTCTTTTGCTGTAAATGCAATTTCACTGTCTTTTTTATTGATACAACGAGTTCCAACTCTCAATTCTTCACCTTGAGCCGGACGTTGTAGTGCCACTCCGAAGGTTAAGCCGTTATGTGAAGACGCAATGGCATTCAGGTTTCTGATATTAGCCGCGCTTTCACCGATAGCCATGGGCTTCATCTGAACATTCATTACGCCACCGGAAAATTGCACAGGCAAAGGTTTTACAGCATCACCGGTTGGAATAAATGGTGTAAATGGAACCGGAATACAGAATACATTTTCCTGATCGGATTCTTTTGGTCTGATAGATACCAGAACCTGTTTCTGCATGGTTGCTTCGTCTAATTCTGAACGTGACAATAGTTTAAGTACAAAAATAGATTCAGATCCATCCGTATTTTTAACACGAATTTCAGATTCTTCCCCATCTTTTAATAAGCCTAGAGATTGATACAAGGTCAAATCAACATGTCCGTATTTTTCAACAACACCGGCAAGTGTAGAGAAGTTGTCTTGAGGAAGCATCGCACCCAGAACCAGGGTCAGCGGATGCATGGACTCCAGCGCCTGCTTTGAAATTCCCATACCTAAAAGGCGCTGTTTTACCGCTTCGATACTAAAAGGAGCTTCAGCCGGATATTGCAGAGCGTACGCTGCCATAAACTCTTTATGCCAGGACGGCAAACCGCCAACAGCGATGGAAATACCCATCCCACCTCTTAAATAGTCGCCTACGGTTTTATCTACCAAACGTAAGTCTCTGATCGCATCCACGTCTTTTGAACGTAGCACAGTAAACATCTGTGTGGACAAGTCTCTTAAACGGATGATTTTAGCCACCTCAATTTTTAAAGAGTCACGGTATTCTGCCGGGCAATCCGGACTTTTTAAACGTTCAAATAAAGCAGCATAACCATGTTCCTGTGCTTTAGGATGGATGGAAGAAATATCTCCTGCGGTCAAAATAGCCTCAGCTTGTTGAAGTTCAAGGTCCGTTAAAGGTGCCCGTCGAAGATCTTTGGTTAAACGATCTGCAAGCTCAATACCCAGATTGTTTGCAGCCTGCGACGTAGGCGTAACCAGAGATAACCGTTTGAACTGATTTTCAGCAGAGGTAAAATCACCGTTTGTCATTCCATTGTTGTCGGCAAGAATCATATCAGCAAACGCATAAGCAAAACCCAAAACACGTACATCGTTTGAGGTAGAAACTGGGATTTCATTTTTTAATGCCGCCGCAACCAGCGTCATGGACTGACCGCCAGGAATTCTAAAAAACCGGCAGCCTAAGGGGCCTAATAAACCTGAGTAAGCCGCTTCGCTAACGTGCATACATTCGTAATGCTTGTCTAAATCGGTATAAAACTGAGTCATAGCTTGAACCACGGTTCTAACTTTTGGCGATTTGAAATCACCGAATAAAGCCTGTCCTGAATGCGTTGTATCCAATCTATCCATAACACCCTGAACTGTCGGCTGGCTGGTAGATTGACCTGGCTTTCTAAAGGCCAGATGCACCATATCCGCGCCTGAAAAGGCAGCGATATCATCGGCTTCATCCGTAGGCGCATGTGAATGCAGCTGTATAAGCACCTGAGCATTCTTGCCATAATGTTTGGCATACTCCTGACGGATGATTCTCACCATCATTTGCATATCCGCCAAAGAACCCTGACCAGCCATGTCTTTAATACCAATAACATAACTTCCCGGTTTTAACCCGCCTGTCTCGGCTGTTTCAATCAGGGTTTGTACGTATTTTCTGTAAAAAGCCTCACTGTATGTGGTGTCGCCTGCCGCTACTTCTCCAGCGTAAGTCACATCCAGTATAGGCATGGTTTTTGGACGATCAGGATCTTGCTGATCCAACTGTTTAATAGCTTCCGATAAAGCCAAAATACTTTTTCTAAGATTAGGGAAATCCTGAATAGTTTTACCATCCAGCCCTAATTGTGCTTGCATAAGATCAAACTGCTGCGGATTCAAAATACCACAAGCATCGAACAGACGAGGCATGGAACATCCGGCTTTAATATATTCCATATAGGCCAGAACCATGGCGTTAAATTGTTGGTTTTCATAGCCAAGACCTGTTCCACGGAACAGACATTGGGTTAAGGTTCCAACTCTATCCGTAATGTCCTGAAATTTTCGTCCTGTATCCACACCGGTCAACATATCTCTTGCAGGAACGGCACCACCGGCAATTTCGTTAAATGTATTTTGGAAATAGGCCAAAGCTTCCAACGAAGGATCGAAATCCCGTAAACGAGGAAAATTGTCTATAGACGATTGAAAGTGGTCACGTAAATTTGTAAAACCAACCAGTAAAGGACGAGGAGGCGAAACCTCAAAGCCTTTTAAAGAATAATTCACATTTAATGTTCGGATAGAATCTGAACCCGAATCAAGGCTATACATTCTTATGTCGGATGACGCTGTTTTATGAGTTGCACCCATAACAACAAATCTCTCACCTTTAGGATTTTTAATAATGTATCCTGTTTTGATTGACGTACGTGTCAACTCATCTAATGGCTTAAACCCGGCATTTCTAATAACATCAGTAAAATGTTCAGGACTTTGATTTACTAGCTCTAAAAGCGATGGTTGAGCAGGGAGACCTACTGGCATAGCTACTGTTGCTGTAAACGGAGCTGATGGAATCTGATTCGGTACAACAGCCTGAATCGGAAGGGATTGTTTTAAACGAGTATCAGAAAGTACGTGTCCGTAATTAGACAGGTGCTGAACCTGAGTTTGATGAATACGAACCGGATTTGCCGGGTCTATACTATCCAGACTATATAATCCAACCGTTAACCGTGTTGATAAGGTTGAAGGATTTTGACCGGCAGCAACCATAGCAGATCCATTTAAAAGCGGAACCCAGTTTAACGTAGGTCCAGCCAAAGAAAATACGGATAAAAACTGTGTAATTTTTTCATCCCAAAGTACCCTTGCCACCGCTTCGGTTTGCTGAGGATCTTTAAGAATAGCTTGAATCTCTGACTCTTGCTTTTTTTGTTGGTGAAGACGAGCTTCTACTTCCGAACGTGTCACTTTAAGCAGAACACGCATAATATTCGTATCACCGGATTGGGAAGGACGCTGGCCGGTTTCCAGACAATATCCTGGAACATACACGCCTTGAGGCAGCTGCTTAGGCAGACTCACCCATTCGTATACGCCGTACCCTTGGCTGGAATTTGGCATAAAAACACCTTTTGGATCCGCAGCATGGGTTTCGGTGTTTACACGCATCTGACCACAAAAGACTGTAGGATCATCAACGCTTTCCTTGTGCATTAATACCAACGGTGATCCCGGTGCAAAACTGCCATCCGGTTTTAATCCCAAATCCGCTAATGAACAGCCCATGGCGATTAAATCTTCAATACCAGGAATACTCATTCTGGCTTTGTCTTCGGTTACTTTATGCTCTACCTGTTTACGGGTATTCATTTCCATCAAATAAAAATCGTTATTTATCGGATCGTACATAAACTCCAAAGTTCCGGCACCACGATAGCCTGCAAGCATCTCTCTAATTTTAGGTTCAAGATCTTTTAATTTTGCCAAACCCGGAGCAAAGGTAAACAGATACTCTAAAAATTTCTTACTGTCTCCAGCCTGAAAACTGCAGTTTCTTGCTCCATCCAGAACAATAACACCGCCTTTTCCATCGGCTACTACCTGTAATTCCACGTGCTGTAAATTTTCAAAAGCACCTTTTGCCAGGTTTTGCTCAACAATTAATTCAGAGCTTCCAAAACCGGCACCTTCTATTCTGGCCTGATCAATGAGTTTTCTTACCGCATCATGGGCTTGTTTAACACCAACGCCGGTTCCCATTGCCGCGGTAAGATCCTTAATCAAGGCTAAAGGAACAACACGCTGACCGGTACCACCACCTGCTTCTGTTGCCTTTACCCGTAAATCTGCATCTCTAAATTGAATGGTACTATGCGTATATAAAAGACCTAAAACATCCAGATCCATTCCAGCGTAATTAGGATCACTAAGTACCATTTCGGCACGCTCGCCTTTTTTATGGGCAATAGCTGCTTTTTCAGCGGTTCGTATAGCTTTATCTACAGCCAAAGGATCTGAATCCAGCTGATCTCTTTGAATGGTTAGTTTAATCGGTGTATCTGCAAAGCTAATGGTCAAAGAATCAGATTCAGCATGTTTAAAATATTCACGCACACCCAATAACGACACCGATTCATTCATACCTGGAATAGTCGGTAAACCGTTTAAAGCACAAAGCTGTCTAAAACTCAGTTTACTGGATGTTGACGCCATAGCATCGGCTGTTGGCCCCGTAAATACCAGACGGTTTCCATTTTTGGCAGAAAGCGCTTCCAACGCTCTTACAAAGTCTTCGTTTTCAGCTAAAAAGCCATAACCTGGATCCACAATAATTCGCTGACCTTTATATTTTTCCAATAACAGAGTCAACGTACCCAAAACGGATTCCTGATCCGTATATTTTGCAACCTGATATGACTCTGTTGCATATCTCACATGAGCATTTCCAGCGGCTTTGTCTCCCGCATCAAAAATAGCCACACGATGTTTTACTCCAAGCGATTCAGCTGTTAATAAACCATCCACAGCACAACTATGCCGGTTAATAGACACATAAACAGTGTTTTCAACCTCAGGGGCAACACCAGGATGTTGACTGATAAAGTGTTGTAAATGCCCCACATAAAGCGGTGTACTCACATACTGCGGTCCTGAAACAATTTTCGGAAAAGAAAAAGGGATCATGGCTAGATTTTTTTTGTAACGTACGGGTCGGCAAACCAACATAGTAAAAGTCTCCTTGGTATAGACAAGTGTTTAGTTTACCCCTTTTTATATGACTGTGTTTGAAGTGGGAAGACTTTATCAGCTTATAAAAAATTTTGCAAGAAAAATGGCAGGGGAAAACTAGTGTACAGATTTTAAAACGGTTGTGAGAAGATCCACAAACGGTTTTCTATCCCAGGATTTTTTTGTATAGACATAAAGGGAGGTCGCAAATTTTGAAATAGGATCAGGAAATGACTTTTGATTGAGATTGATGCCAACACCAATAATCAGGCATTGCGTTCCATGAATCTGAAAGGAATGAAGCAGCAAGCCACCTACTTTATAGACACCTAAAACCAGATCATTGGGCAATTCGTGAGTAACCGGAGCTTTTGAATAGGATGAAACTGCATTGGCTACCAGCTTTGCATACACACCCGGAGAGGCATCATCGAGCTGAACAGGGGCTTCCAGTAACAACGTATAATACAACCCGCCCGGCTTTGAAACCCAGGATCTGTAATGACTGCCCTGCCCGTTTGTCTGGGTATCCGAAACGAACACCACCCCGTTTTTAACCAAGGACATCTGATCAGCCGTTAAAGATCGGGCAAAACGTTCAGCTTCCCAATTGGTGGAATCCAGCTCTCTAAAAAGAAAAGCAGTGACATCATCGTTTAGTTTAGCCTCTTTACACGGGAAGGAACTGTTGTATGAATGCTGTGCAACCGTTTCCATTTACAGTTCTTCCAGTTGAAAAGCCTTTATCTTTGCCGCATTTACAAACCCCTTGAATAAAGGATGGCTTTTATACGGACGGGATTTAAATTCAGGGTGATACTGACAGGCTACGTGCCAGATATTACGGGTAAATTCAATAACTTCCACCAAACTGTCATCGGGAGAAGTTCCTGAAAAAATCATACCTTTGGCTTCAAATGCTTTTCTGTATTCATTATTAAATTCATAGCGGTGACGGTGACGTTCCTGAACGTCTTCCGACTGGTAGGCTTCGAAAAGCTTGGTTCCACGTTTAATGCGGCACGGATACGCACCCAGACGCATGGTTCCGCCTTTTTTCTTGATATGACGCTGATCCGCCAGAATATCAATAACCGGATGTTCGGTTTCGGTGCTAAATTCGGTGCTATGGGCATCGGTCCAGCCTAGAACGTGACGGGCAAAATCGATGGCCGCAACGTGCATACCCAGGCATAGGCCCAGATACGGAATGTTATGCTCTCTGGCGTATTGGGCAGCCAGCACTTTGCCTTCGATACCACGGTTACCAAATCCGCCTGGAATCAAAATCCCCACTACATCGGACAGATGTTTCTGTGCCCCTTCTTCTTCCAGGGTTTCAGCTTCCACCCAGTGAATATCCACCTGACACAAATTAGCCGCAGCCGCATGTTTTAAGGCTTCAGCCACACTCAAATACGAATCGGACAAACTGGTATATTTACCAACCAGCGCAATTTTAACAGACGGTTTATCTTTTTTATGAATCACATCTACAAACTGTTTCCATTCCTGTAGATGATTCGGTTTTGAAGGAAGTCCCAAACGGGTGAGTACAACTTCATCCAGTTTTTCTTTTTCAAGGTTTAACGGAACATCATAAATACTGGATGCATCCTCGCAGGCAACAACACCTTCAGGAGCCACATCACAGAACAGGGCAATTTTTTGTTTAAGTTCAAAGGATAGAGGATGAATGGTTCTGCACACAATCACATCAGGATGAATGCCCAACGCACGGATTTCTTTCACGCTGTGCTGGGTCGGCTTGGTTTTAAACTCGCCGGAGGTATTTAGAAAAGGAACAAGGGTGACATGGATATGAGCGCAGTCATCGCGGTTTTGAAATTCAAATTGACGAATGGCTTCCAAAAACGGTTGGCTTTCAATATCGCCGACTGTTCCACCGATTTCGGTAATCACGACATCAAAATGATCTTCTTCAAGAGGTTTGATAATTCTGTCTTTTATTTCATTGGTTACATGAGGAATAATCTGAACGGTATTACCCAAATAATCACCACGGCGTTCTTTTGTTAACACTTCCCAAAAAATCATACCGGATGTGACATTGTTTAAACGGCTTAAGTTTTGATCGATAAAGCGTTCATAGTGGCCCAGATCCAGGTCGGTTTCGCAGCCATCTTCGGTAACAAACACTTCACCGTGTTGATACGGACTCATGGTTCCAGGATCGAGGTTTAAATAGGGGTCAAATTTCTGAAGCGTAACACGCAATCCCTGGCTTTTTAATAAAACGCCTAAAGAAGCCGCTACAATCCCTTTTCCAAGAGAGGAAACGACTCCACCCGTAATAAAAATAAACTTTGTTTTTTTAGCACGCATGGAAACTATTTATAACACAGAACTAAAAAAGTGCCCAGATTAAAAAATGCGTTTTAGAACACTCTTTACGTTTATAAGGAACTGATACAACGCTTCGTCCGAGTCAAAATCAAAGTGTGAGCGTCCAGGACGTTTTAAATACGCCTCAAACCAATCGTGAGATAAGCCTAGTTTTTTAAGGAAAAAAGCCGTATCCGATTCAAGAAGTACAGGATCATAAAGAGGCTCCTGCAAGATAGCCAGGGCTTCATCACGGCTGAGCTGTTTTGAACAAATCAAGGCCGATAAATGGGCTTTTCGTTTATCCACACCAAATTTTTCAGGAAGAATATGAGCCTGATAAAAACGGGTAAAAGCCGATTCGTAATGTTTTCCGCCGTAATACTGCCACTGGAGCTTATCTTTTAAAACAACCATAGCCTCATCTTTATTAAAAGGGAGATAATTTAGCAGCGGAACGGTTTTAATACCTCGAACATAACGGTAATAATCCAACTTAAAACTGCTGGCATGAGGGAATGAATCGGCAGATTCCTTATAAAACGCTTTAAAAATCGAACGGATATTCACCCAGTCGGATTTTCTGTGATTCCAGGTTTTGGGCATAATGCCTTCCGTCACCGTATTACTGCCGCTTAGAACCGTCGGCACCCGATGTTTTAGGGCCGTTTTGTACACCACAGCCTTAATCGCATGGTCGGTTATCATCTCAATATCAATAACGTCCGCTTTAAAAAAGGCAACCTGAAAGGCTTTAAATAAATCCCAATCCAAAACCTCAGTGATCAAATCGATATTAAGCTTCGAGACAATGTTTTCGATATTATGAACAGCCAGCTCGGAGTTCCAGCCGTTATCCATGTGAACAGCCAGGGCTCTTAATCCGTATGTGTTTGCGAGGTAGGCCACGTAGGAACTGTCTACGCCGCCGCTTAATCCCATTACTACATCGTAGTCGCTGTTTTTACCACGTTTTTTGATGGTTTCAATAACAGAATCCAGCTGGGAATATCGTAGGGTTTGTTTGGCTGTAGCCTCATAACCCAAACAGTGGTTGCATTGGCCTTTTTCATTAAAGACGATATCAGGATCTGAGGTATCCATGACGCAAACGGAGCATTGTTGATAGGAAACGGTCATTGAACAACTCCGTTTGCAAAATCGGTAGGATAGGTCACAAGCACGGCCCGGTGTTTACCATGAAAAACAAAAAAACTGCCGGCGGCTACCGCATCCGCACCAGAATCCAGGGCCTTTTTAAAATCATCCAGAGAACCCGCTCCGCCATTAATAACCAGCGGAATAGACACCTGACCGGCCACCTCTTCGAGCAAAGCGGCATCATAGCCTTCAAATGTTCCTTCTTTATGTACAGCCGTAACCAGGAGTTCCCCCACCCCAAGCTCCTCCACAATGTGTAAATAGGCCGATAAATCCTTCTTCCCGGGGGCATCCGCATAATAATGATACAGGCATAATTTACCCAGCCAGTTACGGGTAATATCCAGGCTGGCCACCACACTTTGGGCACCAAACGTCTCTACCACTTTTTTTACCAGACCGGGATCCTCAAAAAGCGGATGATTAAACACGATTTTTTCCACGCCCAGTTCAAACAGGCGTTTGGCATGTTCAAATGTCCTCACCCCTCCGCCATAGGAAAACGGCATAAAACATTCGCTGGCCAGTTGTTCGATGTACTCAAAATCCGGTTCCTTTTTTTCTCTGGAAACGGAAATATCCAATACCACAATCTCATCCACTTCCTTGTCGTTAAAAATCCTCACCGTATTGATGG
>CAZFCP010000021.1:0-2575 GCA_964517775.1 uncultured Candidatus Marinamargulisbacteria bacterium
AAGATCTAACTCTTAATGTATTTGCTACCTCTTTAGGTCAACCATCTCCAACCATGAGTTGTGAAGAGGCTTTGAAAACATTACTAAAACGCCTGAATAATGGCCATTTAGAGAATGCTTCTCCGGCTGAAAATGCAGAAATTCTTGTTCTTTTTTCTAAAGTTATTGTATACAGTGCCTTAACAGCTCCAACGGAGGATTTATTAAGTCATTTTGATGCCCTAAGACCCAGACTGTTTGATTTGGATGGTACGGTTGTTGCGTCTCTAAACAAGCTTAAAGACAAATGCCTGATGCTGAACAGTGTAAGAGAGTTAGCCAGACAGATTTAATACAACCTCGTCTTAGGCACCATATTCTTTTTCCAGGGAAATATAACCAGATCCCCCGGATTAAAAACCTGTTCCAATTCTTCCGAAAACGGTTTTTTCCCATTTTCCAGGTTCAACGGAATATCTTTTCCTTTTGGCGTGATCGCTGTAAATGAAGCGGGTAACTGTAGCGGTTGTTTGATTTCCACCGTAAAACAAACATCAGGAATGCTGTCCAAAACAACGGCTTTTGGATCTTCTTTGTGGGAATGAGCATCTTCTCTGTCCTGGTCGGTTTTGTTGGCCAGGAAAAATCCCGGTTTAAATGGCCTTTGTCCCGAGTTTACAAGTTGCTCCCAATCGCATTGGGTAAGAGGTTCTGCGGTATTCCGGTATTTGGCAAACAAGGTGATGGCGGTTTTCATGTAGGTTAGAGATTCGCCTCGAGCATCAATCAGCCAATCCATATCCAACGATTTCAGCTGCTCGATATTTTTTAAAACGCAGCGATCAAAATGCGCATACATAAAATGCCCGTGAGGATTGTCATAAAACCGATAGGCTCTTCCCGGATATTCCAAATCTTCTGCCTGAACCGCCAGGCTTTCTTCAGATTCAGGATACAGCTTTTCCATAAACCGTCTAAACGAATATTGAAGCAAAATGGGCCCGTGAACAAAAATTTCGAACGATGATTTTACAGTGTTTTGAATATGTTTAAGCTGATCTAACGGAATTTCCGCACACAAACTTTGATGCTCACATTGTGTGGCATAATAGGCGATACTTTCCGTATTTTGATTGCCTGTTTCGGTTGCAAGCGTCAGTTTGGATTCTGGATAATTTTCCTTGAAAAAAACAATCAGTCCTGGATCCTGAACTCTAACATGGGTGATTTCAGCCTGTTTTAAGGTTGAAATCAGGTTTTTTATTAATGAAAAATGGTGATGATGAGCCAGCAAATCACAATTAAAAGAAAGCTCGATGTTGGGATGTTTTTCTCTGGCAATATCCGCAAGCAACTGTATTTTTTCAAACCCGTTTATTGCAAAATCCTTGGAAAAGCTGCGAATAGATAATTTTGAGTCTTCTAAAATAAGATGATCTGCTCCAGCATCGATGGCCGAAATGACATGATCAACAGACGAACAGAACGTGGCGATTTTAAAAGGCAAAGGCTTTGTCCCAATCCTTCATCACAGGCTCGTATCCGTTTAGCAGAAGCAAGGCTTTAATCTCTGCCAGTGAGCGATGATCCGAGGTCTCGAACTGTTTTTCGGTATGCTCTTTCCCCAGGTAACCACCAGGTGCTGTATTTGATTCCGCCGACATGGTCGTAATCCCAAGCTTAAGCATATTATTCCGCAAAGACTCCGACTCCCGGGTAGACAGGGTAATTCCCAGATCCGGGAAAACCAGTCGAAACGCACAGATAATCTGCACCAGATCCACATCGGTAACATCCACAGCCGGCGTAAATTGCCCGACCATATCCCGAATCCGTGGAAATGAAACGGCGTATTTGGTCTGCCAGTATTTTTTTTGCAGGTATGTAAGATGGAACGCCAGAGACAACGCCTCAAAGCGCCAGTCCGAAAGTCCCATTAAGGCTCCGATATTCATTCTGTAAAAACCGGCTTTTCCACCTCTGTCCGGCGTATCAAGTCTGTATTTAAAATTCCGTTTTTTACCCAAGGTATGATATTTGGCATAAGCAACCGGATCATAGGTTTCCTGATACACCGTTAAACTGTCGGTTCCGCTTTGAATCATTAATCCGTAATCGCTTTCCGACAACGGCTGAATTTCAATCCCAATCGATGAAAAATGAGGTTGAATCCGTTTAATGCTTTCAGCGATATAGCCCACGCTGGATTTATCCGCTTCTCCGGTCAGCAATAAAATGTGCTGAAATCCCTTTTCCTTTAAAAACAAGGCTTCTTTTTCGATTTCATCAAAAGTCAGGGTAATGCGTTCGTAGGTATTACTCATGCTGAACCCGCAATACGAGCAGTTGTTGTAGCACACATTGGACAGGTACATCGGGATAAACAGCTGCATGACTTTTCCAAACCGCTTAACCGTCAGTTCATGCGATTTCTGAGCCAGGATTTCCAGATGTTTTTTGGCATGCGGTGATAATAAAGCCGGCAAATCGCTGTACGTGAAGTGTTGTTTTCGAAGTGTCTGTTCAACCTGCTGGGGAGATACAGCCAGGCAAAGGTCTACCTGTTTCTGAATCTCATCGGCATTGAAAATCTCAG
>CAZFCP010000021.1:2585-32407 GCA_964517775.1 uncultured Candidatus Marinamargulisbacteria bacterium
GGGTGTCGTGTAAAAAACCCGTTAACGGAGACGATGCCGTTGCCATCGATGTCGTACCGGGAATCCCTGCACAGTAGGCTTGTCTTCCGGCCTGGACTGCCCATTTAAAGGCTTCCGCGAACTTTACCGGATCTCCGGCTGTAGCAATGGCAGTGTTCACCAAAACTGCATCAGCGCCCATTTCCATGGCCTCTGCAGCTTGTGACGGCGCACCCAGTCCTGCATCTACAACAACAGGAATATTGGATTGTTCAATAATAATACGAATTAATTCTTTAGTCTGAAGCCCTCTGTTAGACCCAATAGGGGCAGCCAGTGGCATAACCGTTGCACATCCCACTTCTTCCAGCTTTTTGGCTAAAATAGGGTCGGCATTAATATAAGGAAGCACCACAAATCCTTCTTTTACAAGAATTTCTGCGGCTTTTAAGGTTTCGATAGGATCGGGAAGGAGATAATTGGGTTCAGGTGTCACTTCAAGTTTAACCCAGTCGGATACACCGGCAAATTTAGCAATTCTTGCAATACGCACAGCTTCTTCCGCGTTTCTGGCCCCTGATGTATTGGGTAGAAAAATGTATTGTTTAGGATCAATCCAGTGTACGTAAGAGTCTTTGGGATCGGCCATATCCACGCGTCTCACGGCAACGGTAACCACTTCGGATTCGGCTGCATCAATGGCGCGTTTCATAATTTCCGGTGACGGAAACTTTCCTGTTCCGGTAAATAGACGGCTTTTAAGCTCTTTTCCGGCGATAATTAACGGTTTATCCATGAGGGTATTTTAGGACATCCGGGCGTATTTTACAAAGCAGAGTTTTGTGCTACTTTCCCGTAAAATCCAATTCTGCACTAATGACGATACATTCCGGTTCTATGGCCAGTTTCCGTTTAATGGATTGCACGGTAATCTGTTTCGGTGTTCCATCAGGCAACATCACCTTCATAACGGTAGGCACAGTTTGAGGGGCCGGAAACTCCATATCTCCATTATAATATTTTGTAATATCAATATCAGATAAATGTATTTTGTTTCCCAGTAAATTAAATGACAGCTCAAACGAGGCTTTTTTAACCTTCACCAAAATACTGTTTTCCGTTACATTGTAGCTGATTCCAACCTCACCTTTAGCCACCGTATTATAATGAAGCCCCGATTTTGTAACCGCCGATACATCAGCCGAAAACAGGGCACTTTCTTTTTTGAGGATTATTTTTGGATTTTTAACCGTCCAGGTGACATCAGAATCAATCCATGTATTTTTAATATTGGCTGTTCCCGTAATGGGCCCAAGAATCGTTAAAAACCTGCTAAGCGCATTCTGATGAATAGTAATAACGCTGTCATACGTTTGAAGGGGAGATTTGGCAGCAGCCGTTTGAGCAAACACAGGTGTGCTTGCCATAAACATCATAACAAAAAGTACCTGTAAAAAGCGTTTCATCACTTAGGATGCTAGTGTGAAACGTCTAAAATTACAAGAACGTTAACAGGTGGAGGATATGCTTGACCGTCCACTTAAAAAGGGAGGCGGCCCAGCCTGAGCTTTTGCATTTGTAACTTCAAGATCCTGTTTAAGCTGAATATTGGTTACAGCTCTCTTGATTTCCGAATTGATATCAAGCTCTCTTGATACACCGTTTGTTATGGGATTTTCACTTGCAGGTAGGATAATCATGTTATGGTAATACCCTGGATTTAGAGGTTTTAAACCACAACGTTTTTCCATCCGTTAAAAATAAGATATGACCGTCCATATCGGTTCTAAATACCATCAGCCCTAATTTTTCTATTCGATTCATAACACTGGGGTGGGGATGATGATACACATTGTTTTTTCCCGCACTCACCACCACAATTTTAGGATCCACAGCCTTCAAAAACGGCCAACACGACGATGTTTTACTCCCATGATGCCCAAGCTTTAGCACCGTAGATTTTAGATTGTGAGATAAAATGCTCCGTTCTTTTATTTCTTCAAGATCTCCCGTAAATAAAAAACTGACCTCTTTATAGGTGAGTTTTACAACAACACTTTTATTATTGGAGCTGTCGTTACTGTTTTTTCCGGGAGCCGGGTGAAAAATTTCAAAGGAAATAGGTTCGTTCCAGTTCAGTCTGTCTCCGTCTACAGCTGCGTGGTATTGGGTTTTATTAAGATTAAAGCAGTAGCCTACTTTTTTTAGAGTTTCTCCGTTATCCACCAGCATTTTTACAGGTAGTTTTTCCGTGATACTTTTTACGCCGCCTATATGATCTTTATCTTCATGTGTCAGCAACAGTACATCTAAACTGTTTACACCCAGTTTATGTAAAGCGGGTAACACATCCTGTTTTCCGCTGTCCCTGAACGGGGTTCTGTTACCTGTATCAATTAAAATATTTTTCTTGCCTGGCGTTTGAATAAAAATAGAGTCTCCCTGGCCTACATTAATAAACAACACTTTTAAGTACGTATCTTCAGCATAAGCGGGCCAGATAATAATTCCTGTAATGAATACAAAAGACAGGCTGGACGCTGCAATAGCCGTACGATTTTTTCGTGATAATCCCACAATGAACCATCCCAAAGTGGCATATAAAACCATCAAAAAGAAAAGTGAGGGAGATGGCCAGAAAAAATGTCCCCAGGGAACAGCCTTGAATATGAGCGAGCCTTTTTCAAGCACTAAAAAAAGTGCGAGGCAAAAATGATGTCCTATTAATGAAAGCGGCTGCCATATCAATCCTAAAACAGTTGAGAAAAATCCCGTAACAACAATTAATTCTGCAATCCACAGCAGAAAAAAATTACTAACGATGGACACCAGCGTAATATTCTGAAAATAAAACCATAAAATGGGTGTGGTTAAGAGAAATGGTGCAAGCGACACAGCCGCCGTCGTTTTTAACACCCCCGGAATCTTTTCAGGCAAAACAGACTCGATAGCCGGAGCCGCCCACACCAAAGAAACCGTTGCCAAAAAGGATAGCTGGGCTCCTATGTCCCAAATAAACCCCGGATCAATAAGCATCATCACCCACGCCGAAGCCGTCATAATATGCCAGATAGACAACCGCCTCCCAAAATATAAGGCCACAAGCCCGCATTGTGTCATCAATACCGCCCTTAAAATCGAGGCTCCACCTCCCGTTAACCCGTAAAAAACAAGATTGATTCCACTTAACGCTGCTATCTCTGCTCGTAATCCAATCTGTAGCAGCTTTAACAGGCACACTACACTGGAATCCAATAACGATATCTGAGCGCCTGACACAACCAAAACGTGGGTAAGCCCAACGGCTTTGAACGTGTCTTTCCATTTTTCAGGCAAGCGAATATTGGCTTCTCCAAAAATAAAACTGGTTAACAAATCACCGTAAGGCGAGGGCAGAATCGTTTGATTAAGGCGTATAATATTGGATTGAACCGGTTTTAAAATCCTGGTTAAGCCTGTTTCTTCCTCATTGTTTTTATGAAGTGGCGGAGAGGTTGTGGCCAGAATAACGCACACATAACATCCAAATGCTATAAATAAAATGTAGTATTTTAATTTATATATAAAAAACATGACGTTATAATATATCGAGAGTTTTACGTGTTGCAAGAGCCTCAAAATTTAAAATTAACTCGAACGATTGCAAATTTGATTAAATTTAGTACACTAGTAGTCGTACTGACGTACGCTCATCTCAAAAAATTATTGCTTAAGGAGACTGCTCCATGTCTAGATTCAATGTGAAATCTGTTCTGACTATTTCAGCTGTTATGCTTGGTCTTTCGGTATCGACAGCGGTATTTGCTGCTGCTTCACCAAAAACTATTCTTGCAACTGTAGGAAACGAAAATATTACGGTAGCTGACCTGGATGAAAGAATTAAATCATTTCCTCAAGAGTATGCAGCGACGTTTCAACAAAAAGAAGCTAAAGTACGTTTATTAGATCAAATTATTGATGAAAAAATCTTATTAGCAGCTGCAAAGAAAAAAGGTATTTCTAAAACTGAAGAGTTCAAAAAACAAATCGATAATGCACAAAACCAAATTTTGTTCGCTATCTACATCAGAGACAATATCGATAAAAACGTAAATGTTACTGACGAAGAATTAAAACAGTTTTTTGATAAAAACCCTCAACAATTCCAAGAAGTTGAACAACGCCGTGCCAAGCACATTCTTGTGAAAACTGAAGAAGAAGCAAAAGCTATCCAGGCTCAATTAAAAGCTGGCGCTGATTTTGCTCAACTAGCTAAAGACAAATCTATCGATCCATCTGCAAAAACAAACTCTGGCGATTTGGGCTGGTTCTCTAAAGGTCAAATGGTTCCTGAGTTCGAAACAGAAGCTTTCAAACTTAAAAAAGGTGAGTTATCTGGAATCGTTAAAACACAATTTGGTTTCCACATAATCAAACTTGATGACATCAACGTACGTGCAAAATTAGAATTCGAACAAGTAAAAACTCAAATTCGCGACCTTTTGGTTAACGAAAAACGTAGAGCATTAACTGTTCAAAATATTGATGATCTAAAAAAATCAGTAAAAATCAAGAAAGACACTGCAAAAATCGACTAATGTCTTCTTTTTCAGAAGGTGCCATCGAGGTTCTGCGTCAACATAATTACAGGATAACAGAACCTCGACGGTCTACCGTCGACATCCTCGCCAAATCCAGTCTTCCTCTCTCTCCTTACGATATTTCCAAAATTGCCGAAAATAATGGATCCCATTTAGATACCGTTACGGTTTACAGAGTCCTTGAAACCCTTCAGGAGCTTGGTCTTGTTCATAAGCTGTTAGGTTCGGGCAAGTTTCGTCCTTGTGAGCTGTCTCATCAACATCATCACGAACATAGTGATCACGGCCACTCTAAACAATCCTGCCATCATCTGGTGATCTGTGAAGGTTGTGGCGATATCCGCGAGCTTACCTCACATCCACAGATTACGGATGTTGTTCCGCCTTCAGGCTTTAAAATTACAGGCCATCGATTAGAGTTTTTTGGATTGTGCGAGCGCTGCGCTAAGGCGGCCTAGATTTTCTTCCATAATACGGATATACGTCACTCCCGAATCCAGTTCGTTTTTTGTCATATTATGTGCGCCGTGCAGCAAAGCTAATTTGCCGTTTGTCTGTTCAGCCAATGTTTTGGCAAGCTTTGGATTTACCATCTCTTCATAAAAAATAGTCGTTTGCCCGCTGGCTTTAAACCGTTTAATAAATTCCACCATATTTTGAGGTGTTGGCTCGGCTTCAGGAGAAAAGCCTTTATATGGAGATTCAAAGGTTAGTCCATAACGTTTTGCAAAGTATCGAAAGGCAAAGTGTCCGCCAGATAAAACAGTTTTTTCTGTAATGCCTCCCAAGGTGTGTGAAATGATGTGGTCTAATTCGTCCAGTTTTTTCGTATATTCTTCCGTATTTTTTTTGTAGAACGCTTTATTTTGAGGGTCTTTTTGAGCAAGAGTGGTGTAAATGGTCTGAACCATATGTTTGGCGTTAACCGGATCCAGCCACACATGGGGATCTTTTCCTGTGTGGTTGTGTTCGTCGTTGTCGCTGTGTCCGTCTGCATCCAGAAGAGGAATGCCTTCACTGGCATTTACAACGGCTACAGATTCGGGAAGATTTTTGGTGATGGAGTCGATCCAGGGTTCGATCATGGTGTTTGTGTAAATCAACAGGGTGGCATGATGGATTGTGGCGATATCCTGTGGGCTGGGTTCAAAATGATGAGGGTCTGTTCCTGGCGGTAATAATAAAACGACATCGTATTTGTCTTTAACGATCTGCTTTGTGAAGTCGTATTCTGGAAAAAGGGTGGTAACAATAACTGGCTTTCCCTGATTTTTCACAGGTTTTGAGGTGCATCCTGTATAAACGACAGTGAGGATACAAAGAAGACTAAGTGTGAGTAAACGGCGCATGATGGCTCCTAAATGAAATAAGATTGCACTAAGTGTATAAGGTGCCTTTAATTATTTCAATCAGGATTTTAGGATGTTTTTTTAGTGAGATCGCCTAAAAGATCATTAAAATCCACATCCAGAGCATGACGTTTTAAATCATCCAGTTCTGAAAATTCCAGGGCGATTTCATGAGTGGATTCCAATATCACGGCCGGCGCAATCCCTGCATCCAAAGCCTCCTGCCAGCGTGGGGCACATAAACACCAACGGTCTCCGGGCTTTAACCCAGGAAATCCATGTTGCGGATTAGGCGTGCTTAAATCATTTCCGGCTTGTTTTGAAAACTCCAAAAAGTCTTCTGTAGCCTCGATACACACACCGTGAACACCCAAATCATCAGGTCCAACCTGACAGTATCCGGTTCTGTAAAATCCAGTTAATGGGTTTATGCAGCACATTTTCAAAGGGGTTCCCAAGACATTTTTTTCATCTGAAGGTGCTGGCATAAAACTCCTAAAAAAAAACCCTCAAAAAATGAGGGTCTGTAATTATTTTGGTAGCGGGGAGAGGAATCGAACCTCTGACCTTCGGGTTATGAGCCCGACAAGCTACCTCTGCTCCACCCCGCGATAACACTATTTGAGCGGAATGTATTCTATCAGCCTCTTTCTGCTTTTGCAACAGCTCAGTCTGTGTTATTCTGCTCTTTATGCCTGAATTCATTCCTTATTTTAGAAAAGTCAGTGGAGATTTGGATACTCCTGTTTCGGTGTATCTGAAATTGAATCAGCCTCAAAGTTTTTTACTTGAAAGCGTAACCGGAGGCGAGCATATTGCACGGTATTCGTATATTGGCTTTGATCCGTTATGGGAAGTGACGTTTAAAGACGGCTCTTTAACCTTTATTGACCGGGGAAAACCGGTTTCAGTCCCCGAATTTTTGGCTACAAATCCTATTGATACGCTAGAGTCCATTACAAAGCGATATACCGTTAAAGATCATCCCGAACTGCCTTCTTTTGTAGGCGGAACCGTTGGCTATTTCGGCTGGGAAATGATGTTGTTTATCGAGCCTATTACCTTTAGGGACAAACCAGGCCAGAATATCCCGCTGATGCACTTTGTGTGTCCGGGTTCTGTTGTGGTGTTTGATCACGTAACCCGTCAGCTGATTTTGGTGACGCTGGCTGAAGCTGATAAAGAAGAACAGGCCAATCAGCGTCTTGATGATATTCATGCCAGTTTAAACCGATCGCTTCATCATCAGGCTCTGGTTTTGAAAAAAAGTGTGGGTGGTGATGTGTTTGATCAGGTTCAATCCACTTTTACACAGGATGGCTATCAACGGGCTGTTTTAAAAACAAAAGATCATATTTTTGATGGGGATGTTTTTCAGTTGGTGTTGTCTCAGCAATTCTCATTAAAACAGCAAAAAGCACCGTTTGAGGTGTATCGTTCCTTACGTTTAATCAATCCGTCACCTTATATGTTTTACTGGAATATGCCGGGTTATCAGCTGATTGGCTCTTCGCCAGAATTGTTGGTAAAACTACAGGATAGAAAAGCCGTTTTAAGGCCAATTGCAGGTACACGACCAAGAGATCTGGCCCGTGAAGATCATCTTATTTCAGAGCTTTTGGCCGATGAAAAAGAAATTGCCGAACATGTGATGCTTGTAGATTTAGGCCGTAACGATTTGGGCCGTGTGTGTAAATTTCAATCCATTCAGGTCAGTAAGCTGCTTGATGTTGAAAAGTATTCTCACGTGATGCATCTCGTTTCTACGGTTGAAGGTGTGATGTTGCCAGAAAAATCGGCTTTTGATTTGTTCAAAGCCACGTTTCCTGCCGGGACTTTAAGTGGTGCGCCTAAAATCAGAGCTGTGGAAATTATCGATCAGCTCGAGCCTCAACGCCGAGGCTGTTATGGTGGAGCCTTAGGGTATATTGATCGTCATGGTAACATGGATTTATGTATTATCATTCGTACCATCCTGGCTATGGACGACCACTATTACATTCAAGCCGGCGCAGGACTTGTTGCCGATTCTCACCCGGAAACGGAATTTATGGAAAGTAGAAATAAGGCCCGGGGTATGGTTCAGGCCTGTTTAGAGTAAGATATGCTGCTTGTTATTGATAATTACGATTCGTTTACCTACAACCTAGTCCAATATTTTGGAGAACTGGGTGCTGACCCATTGGTTGTCAGAAACGATGCCGTTACGGTTGATGATGTGCGTATCATGTCTCCGGATTATATTGTGCTGTCTCCTGGGCCTGGTCGGCCGGAGCATGCCGGTATTACAACCGAGGTGATTAAAACCTTTTGTAAAGATATTCCGATGTTGGGTGTGTGTCTGGGTCATCAGGCTATGGGGCTTGTTTTTGGAGCCCAGGTTATTCATGCACCAACCTTGATGCACGGGAAAGCTTCTTTGGTGCATCATGATGGAAAAGGCGTGTATACGAATATCCCGAATCCGTTTAAAGCGGCCAGGTATCATTCTTTGGTGATTGATCCGGCACGCCTTGATCCGAAATGGATTATTTCATCTAAAACCGATGATGGAACGGTTATGGGTATCCGTCACACAGAGTATCCTCTGGAAGGCGTTCAATTTCACCCTGAATCCATTTTAACCGAACATGGTAAGGACTTGGTGCGGAATTTTCTGGAAGTCTATTCTAAAGAGAGTTAAGCTGTTTGTGTTCTGACGATATTTATTCGTCCGTTTTCAATCACCAGTTTGCCTGTAAATGGCTTTCCGTCTCTGGTTTTAAACTCAAACTCTTCTTTACTTTCACCTGTTTTTAACAAGCTTTTTGCAATAGTTTTGGTGATGCTTTTTCCTGAAATATCTTTCCAGATTGTGAACTGGCACTGTGTTTCTTTCCATTTTGAACATCCAAATGCCATTTTTCGCTCGATTACAGCGGCTTTACACAAGGGACAATCTCCAATTTTTTCCTGACTTTCAGGTTGAAAATCCATGACTACATTGCCTTTATCATCTATTTTTAAAATGGCTGCAAAGGTGTTGGTACTGTCTTTTGACTTAAACCCTTTTATTAATTTGGATTGTCTGGCCGTTAATAACGTTTTTGCGAGGCTTTCCGTAATCTCTTTTCCAGCAATTGTTTTCCAGATTTTGAAGGTGCAGCCTGCATTTTTCCAGTTGCTGCAGCCGAATGATAATTTTGTTTCACCGACAATGCCTCCGCATAACGGGCAGTTTCCGATAGGATTTTTGATGGTTCCAACGGGCGTTAATGTACTTGTTTTAACATTGTTTACAATTTCTTTTGCAAAGGCTTTGATTTCTTCCATATACACATCTCTCGAGTAGGTGTTGGACACGATATTGTTGAGTTTAAGCTCCCAGTCTCCGGTAAGTTCAGGCGAAACGAGGGCTTTATCCTGAATATATGAGATAAGCTGGATTCCTTTTTGGGTAGGAATTAACCGATTTTTTTCACGTACGATGTAGTTAACCTTGATAAGCCGCTCGAGGATTTGAGCTCGTGTTGCCGGTGTTCCAAGTCCACAGTGTTTCATGGCCTGGCGTAGCTCTTCGTCTTCAATGGCTTTTCCGGCGGTTTCCATGGCGGCCAAAATGCTGGCTTCGTTATGCAGGGGAGGGGCCTTGGTTTTTTTCTCAAGGAGGGTACTGTTTTTGCAGGTTATGGGATCATTTTCAGCAACCTGAGGTAGCCGTTGTCCGTCTTCGTCTTTGTCGTCTAATGTGTCGTTTCCGTAAGCCTCTCTCCAGCCGGAGACGGCCATAATGCTTCCGAAAGAGCGTAAGGTCTGGGTTCCAAACTGGCTGATAATCTCGGTTTGATCTTTTTGGCAATCGGCTAAAAAACCGGATAAAAACCGTTTGATCACCATATCAAAGATATTGAATTCAGCCTCGGAAAGTTGAGACAGGTCGGGTTGTTTGTCCGTGGGGATAATGGCGTGGTGATCGGTTACTTTTTTGTCATCGAACATTCTGGAGGTGGTTTGTAATGGGGCATCCAAAATCTGTTTGCTGAGAGACTCGTAGTTTTTTAACGCAGAGAGGTTTTTTAAAAGTCCCGGGACTTTGGGTTTGATATCTGAAGACAGATACCGTGACGAGGTTCTTGGGTAGGTAAGAATTTTATGGGTTTCGTAAAGCTTTTGCATGATGGACAGGGTTTCATCTGCAGAATATTTAAAGCGTTTGTTGGCGTCTTTTTGAAGCTCTGTTAAATCGTAGAGGAGAGGTGGTTTTTCATAGACGGTTTTTTTGGTGAGACGTTGGATCTTGCCATTGGGATTTTGCTGTAGAAGCTCGAGATTTTTTTCGGCAGTTGTTTTATCTGTAAAACGAAAATCGTTTTCTGTGGCAAATAATAATCCGGTGAAGGTTCCATTTTGATGGTCGATTTCAGCCTCAATTTCATAATAGGTCTGAGCTGAAAACTGGGTGTGGGCGGCATGTCTGTCTACAATCATTTTTAAGACTGGCGTTTGAACCCGTCCAACACTCATAACGCCTTGTCCACGGCTGAATTTGCCGGTGTAGGCTCTGGTTGCATTAATCCCGATAATCCAGTCCGCTTCCGACCGTGATCGTGCCGAATGGAACAGGGACATGTAATCCTCACCCTTTTTAAGGTTTTTAAAGCCTTCCAGGATTGCTGAATCGGTTTGAGAGGAAATCCATAATCTGAAAATAGGTTTTGTGCAGCCTGATTTCTCATAAATCAATCTAAAAATAAGTTCACCTTCACGCCCTGCGTCTGTTGCGCAAATGACTTCTGTGATGGTTTCCAGATTTAATAACTGGTTGATGGTGTTAAATTGTTTGGCTGTACGAGGATCTGCCTGAATTTCCGTGATAAAAGACTCGGGGATAATAGGTAGATCGTTCATATCCCATTTTTCAAAACTTGGATTGTAAGCTGGGGGATCCGAAAGTCGGATTAAATGTCCAAAAGCCCAGGAAATATAGTATCCATTTCCCTCAAAATAACCGTCTTTTGTGGTTTTGATTTGTAAGACTCTTGCAATATCTTTAGCCACGCTGGGCTTTTCTGTAAGAATAATTTTCATATCAGCTGAATAAATCGTCCTGTCCCATAATAAAATATCCAGCATAACAGCTTAGCACAACCCAGGGTAAGGCGGATAATCCGAACAATTCCAGTCCTAATAAAATGCCTGTTAATGGTGTGCGGGCTGCGCTTGAAAAGACGGTGCATAAGCCTAATCCTGCAAGAAAAGACAGGGGCAGCGGAATAAATTGGGACAATACATTTCCAAGTGTGGATCCCATGACAAAAAGTGGCGTAACTTCGCCACCTTTAAACCCACTGGTTAAGGTGATGAGTGTTGTGGTTGCTTTAAGGAAAGGTGCGGATAAATCTACCGTGTGATGAAAGCTTTTCGATAACAACGGAAGTCCTAATCCCAAATAAGGAATGAGGTAGATCAAACAGGAACCTGCAGCTAAAAGGCTTCCACCTAAAAAGGCTTTCCAATAGTGTTTTGAAATGACCATAGCGCATAATTTTTTTGCGGTGTGACTAATCTCTATAAAAAGTCGTGCAAATATTCCGAAACATAATCCGCAAAGTAGCACTAATCCAATGGTTTTGATATGCACCACAGGGTAGTGAGTGATGCTGTACGTTCCATGTGTGATGACAAGCCGTGTTACAAAATCACCCAGAAATGATGCAATAAGGCAGGGTATGATCCCCATGAGGGTATGCGTTTTGTCGGCTCTGATTTCGAGGCCAAAAATAGCTCCTGCAAGTGGTGTGCCAAAAACAGCTCCGAATCCGGCACTGATTAACATTCTGATCCATGTGCTTCGACCAAGTTCGGATAAATTAAACGGTTTACTTATAACATCTGCAAACGAACCTGCTAATTGTACAGCTGTGCCTTCACGTCCGGCTGACCCTCCAAATAAATGTGTGGTTAATGTTGTAAGAAAAACAAGCCATCCTATTTTTGCAGGAACAGGCTTTTCTGGGTTTTCCAGCTCTTTAACTAAAATCTTGTTGCCGCTGTCTACGTCTTTACCAAAAAAGTGATAAAGCAACCCAATGCCAAATCCGGCCAGTGGTAATCCGAAAATCAGCTGTGGGTAGGTTATAAACAAGGTTGAGACTTTATCCAGACTCCAAAGAAACGGGATAACGGTTACGGCGGCTATTGTGCCTGCAAGAATACTAAGAAAAAACCATTTAACCGTTGAAACAGGATTCATTGAGCGGTATTTTTTTCGTTTAATAATGTCAACATACTGTAAATGCTGCTGAGATAAGGTGTAGATAGGTTGTCTTTTTGTGCGATTCTAACGGCATTTCCTAAAATAGCCTCAACTTCCATGGGCCTTCTGTTTTCAAAATCCAATAACATACTGGTTTTATAAGGTGTCATGGTTGCTGTGTCGGAGATATTTTTATCGATGCAATCGTCAGGCAATATAATGCCGTCTGCTTTTGCCAGGGCCACAACCTCCGTCATAATTTCCCTGACCAGCCAGGATGTATGCGGATGGTTTAGAATATCTGACGTACTTGCGGCTCCACACAACACCGACAACGGATTAAATGCTGCATTCCATACCAGCTTCCTCCACCGTGCCTGTTTAACACTTTCTGTTGCCTTGCAATTAAGGTTAGCTGATTCAAAAAGCTCTGCAAGTGCTTTGGTTTTTGGGTGAATCCCGGATGGATAATCCCCAATAATCAAACGCCCGTAATCCTGATGTACAATCTGCGATGGCGTAACCCTGCTGACACACACAAATGCCAACGCACTGATAAGTAAATGATGCGGAAACAGGGTCTGAATATGAGGTTCAATATCTATCCCGTTTTGAAGCAACACAATAGCCGAATTCTCGGATAAATGAGGTTCGATCAACAATTTCCAGTTAATGGACGGCAGATGTTTTGTACTGACAATAACGTAGTCAAACGTAGTCGATTCCGAATAGGGAACCGGTGTAAACTCAAAATTTCCGGCTGGACTTTCAATATGAAAGGTTTTTGTATCGCTTAATGTGGTGACGTTTGCCCCGGCCTGAGCCAGTTTTCCACCATAAAATGCACCGATTGCACCTGCTCCGATAATCAGAATATCAGGCATTGGGTTTCCCCAGCTTTGTAATAATATCGATATGCTCCATTGAAACCGGCATAACCGACAATCTGTTTCCTTTTTTAAGGACTAAAAGATCTTTTAATTCTGGAATAGTATGCAAATCCTGCAGAGATAAAAACTGTTTAAATGTCGCTTTGTAGGTAATATCCACCATAAACCATGCCGGATTTTTTTCGGATGATTTTGGATCATAATGTTCGTGTTCGGGATCGAAGGCTGTAAAATCAGGATAAGCGGCTTTTGTAACCGTTGCCAGACCTGCAATACCAGATGGCGTTGCATTGGAATGATAAAATAGCACAATATCGCCTACTTTACAGTCATTTTTTAGAAAATTTCTTGCCTGATAATTTCTAATACCGTCCCAATAGGTTGTTTTGTCTTTTTTTAAATCCTGAATGCTGTAACATCCGGGTTCTGTTTTCATAAGCCAGCCTTGCATGGTGTTAAAGCCTTTCATACTGTTTCCAGATCAACTGCTGATTTTCATCCAGATTATAATACCGTTTGAACAGTGTTCTGTAGTTTTTTTTGAATCTGCCTATACTATAAACAGCCGTAGAACTTTTGGCCAGAAAAATATCTGTTTCGGCATCAATGGAAACAACACGAAACGAGGACAGCGTTTGATAACACCTGTCTTTTGTAGCAGGCTCTGAAATGACAGGTAAGTCGTTAAAAAGTGAGCGTGAGACCTCTATTCCCGACAAAGCCAGCCACCGAGATTTAAGATGTGCATAATAATAAAACGCTTCCTTTTGATGAAGGGTGAGGATATAGCCAAGGCTTCCTGTACATAAAGCTGTGAAAAAAATCATAACTACAGCTATAACGAGGGTAAATCCAGACGATTTAGAGGGATTCATTGATGAGGCCCAACCGTAATTTTTTTGTAGAGTGTGATAATCCAAGCTGAATATCTAAACATTTAGAATTTATTTTTTGGATGTTTATGGATGAGATCCCAAGAATATGATTGAGATCCTGAGCTGAGGCACTGCCTCGTTTCAATTTCAACTTTCCCCCAGAAAAGCTAAGCGTAAGCGACTCTGCTGCGCTATTAAATCCTGACAACGTTTGTGGTGATGATGCCACGCCTGTGCTTTCAGAAAACTCGTTCCGAATGGTGGTTTCGATATACAAAAGTTCTGATTTTTCCTGAATTTGTTTGATTACTGTCAGTGTTTTATTCTGTATGTGACCAAACGTAAGTATGCAGATGGGAAATAAAAAAGTTGATAATCCTATCGCAAAACAAAGTTGAAGCAGCACAAATCCCGCAGAGTTTTTAGATAGCATCATGGTGTTGTTATGAAATGAAACAAATGTTGGGAATCAATAGCAACTGTTTTTTTAAGAAATCCGGCTCCAAAGGCTGTGGTTTGGGTAAATTGATGGGTTGAAAACTCTGTTTCCAGGTGTGAATTGGCCTCATCTATGGCTGTAATAAAGGTGTCTGTATGGTGATATCTGTCATAAAATCTTTGTAAAATGGCAGTCTGTATGCCCAGGCATAAACTTATCATAGCTATGCTGATACACACTTCCACAAGATAAAATCCTCTCATCTTAAACGGGGCTTTCCATTCCCAATACCTAACGTGATGGTATATGTTTTGAGTCCTTTTAAGGTTAAGGTTCCTGCACTTAATGTTCTGCCTGATGCTTTAAATCCAAGTTGTGACACGTTTAAGCCAAGTTGCAGCGTAGAGTGCATGGGAAGTTGACTCTGACTACTGCTTAACGTGTTTTCTGTACAGGTTATTCTAATATCCTGATCCATGGCTATGGCTTGCATGCGTGTGAGATACAGCCATTGAAGTGTATGCCAGGCCTCTAATTTTTCATGGTAAGCAAGGGATACTTGGGGTATAACCATTCCGGTTGTAAGCGCAATGATGCAAATCGTCATGCTTAGTTCCAGCAGCGATGATCCCCTTACTTTTTCCATCCTAGCGGAAAATCCATGGGAGAATAATATGTCCCCAATATACGGCAATAAAGCATCCAAAAATCATGGCTGGGCCATAAGGAATAAAATCCCCACGTTTTTTTTGCTTTAACAGCAATAATGCTGCACCAAGAACTCCGCCGGCGATGAAGCTTAAATATAGGCTTAACAATCCCAGTTTCAGTCCCCAACAGGCTCCAAAAACGCCTGCAAGTTTAACATCTCCCAATCCCAAAACGTCTTTTTTGTACACCCATTTTCCAACAATTTTGATTACCATCATAACGGCAACACAGGCTAAAACGCCTTCAATGTGTGTTAGCCAGGTTCCGTTGTACCAGGCGAAACCCAGCCCAGCAATAAAGCAGAGTCCGGTTAGTTTATCTGGAAGAATATAGTGTTCCAGATCAATAAAAAACAAGGCAATCATCATACTGAAGAAAAAGGCGTGAAAAGCCAGCATGAGGCTGTTGTCTTGAAACTGTGTAGCTAAAAACAACCCCAGACAGGCGGTTATGAGTTCAACAAGTAAGTAGCGGATCGGAATAGTGGCTTTGCATGTTTTGCATTTCCCTCTTAAAAAAATGTAGCTGAAAAAAGGAATCAGTTCTAAAGGAGAAAGTGTGTGGTTACAGTGAATACAGCGTGATCGGTCTGTAGCAAAAGAAATATGTCTAGGCAGCCTGTAAATCAGCATGTTTAAAAAACTTCCGATACAAAGGCCGACAATAATTGATGAAAATAAAAAAATAGTCATAAAGTGATTTTATAAGATGTCATGGAATTTGTATAGTGGGTTTGATACTATAGTGTCAGCCTTTTTGGATCCTATTTAACTACGAGAGGTATATGTATGTTTAAGACGTTGGGCTGTTGTTTAATTTTATCATTATTACTCCAAAGCGGTACTTTTGCCGAGACCAAAAAAACAAAAGTTGAGGATTCCAAGGCTAAAATTGCCAAAGAAGCTTCCATAAAAGATACTAAGTTTAAAACGGCGAACGGTGTAAAGTTAAGAAATTTAAAGGGTGGGCTGATTGATCTCAGTCACTATAAAGGCAAGGTTCTTGTGCTTAATTTTTTTGCAACCTGGTGTCCTCCCTGTGTGAAGGAAACGCCTGAAATCGTAGAATTACAAAAGGAATTGGGTGCAAATGGTGTTCAGGTTATTGGTATTTCGGTTGATGATACCAAGGATGTTCTGGCTCCGTTTATCAAAAAAAATCAAATCAATTATCCAATTGCCATGTATAACCCGGATTTATCTCCAACATTCGGCGATATTGAAGGTATTCCAACCACATTTATCATCAACAGACAGCTTCAAATTGTAGATAGATTTACGGGATATACCAACAAGTCTGACTTTTATAATCGTATTAAAAAATGGCTCTAATTCAACCTTTTTCTGATATTAAGCTGTTCGTAGGTATTTTATTTTCTACCAAACAGCATTTACAGGAAATTTTGGATGCACTGGTTCAGGACTTTGGAGAGATTGATTTTCAATCGTCCTATTTCTCTTTTGATCATACGACGTTTTATCAGCAGGAGATGGGAAGCGAGCTTAACAAGTGCTTTGTGAGTTTTGCAAAATTGTGGTCTCCTGATACTATTTACGATGCAAAATGCAAAACGCAGGTGCTTGAGCAACGCTGGATGAAAGAGGGTAACCGTCGGGTTAATCTGGATCCCGGTTATGTGGCGCTTCATCAGGTTGTTTTGCTTACGACAAAAAACTATGCCCATCGCATTCCCTTACAGCAAGGTATTTACGCCGAGCTGACATATATCTGGAGACAAGGTAAATTTGACGCACTGCCATGGACCTATCCTGATTTTCAATTCGGATACTACATGGATACCCTTAAAACAATTCGTTACCTTTTATTAAAGACACCTGAACATGTTTAACCAAACCAAAATTGTTGCTGTTATCGATCAGTTCTATCCCATAGAAACTATAAAAAAGGCCTATGCGGATGGGGCTCGTGTTTTGGAATTTCGTTTGGATTTGTTTGAAGGATATCCGCTTCATCAAACCATGGATTATCTTAAATCATTAAAAGCCTTAAACTACTTTGAAACATTAGGTACCGTACGAGAAGTACTGACTAACAAAATGATTCGTCTGGAATGTTTTGACGAGCTTTTTCCTATTGTAGATTATGTGGATATTGAATGTGATACCCCTTTAAAAAACATGCTGGTTGAACGTTCTCAAGCGGCAGGTAAAAAAGTGGTATTGTCTTTTCATGATTTTGAAAAAACACCGTCAAATGAGGCTTTAGATGCGTTATTGGAAGATGCAAAAGCCTATAATCCAGCTTTGTTCAAAGTGGCTGTTATGCCTCAAACTCATGACGACACGGTAAGACTTCTGGAATGGTGTTATGCAAACAGACAGCAAAACCTGATTGTGATGGCTATGGGTGATTTAGGAAAATATACACGGGTTGTGAGTTCGTATTTCGGATCGCAATTTACGTATGGGTTTTTGGGGAAAAAAGCAGTTGCCCCAGGTCAGATGACCGTGGAGCAACTTAAGAAGGCGTTATTAGCAGTAGGTTAACCAGGACGAGTAATTTTTGTCCTGACCTTTAACAATTTCAAAAAACTTGGTTTGGATTTTTTCTGTAATCGGACCACGTTTTCCAATTCCGATTTCTCTGCCATCGATTTCACGGATAGGCGTAATTTCTGCGGCTGTTCCTGTGAAAAACAGTTCATCAGCGATGAAGAGTTCGTCTCTGGCGATGCTACGGGTCGTTACGCTATAACCAAGATCTTTGGCTATTTGTACAGCCGTCTGTGCGGTGATTCCCTGAAGGGCATTATCACTACTTGGTGGAGTAAATAACTCGCCGTCTTTAATCATAAAAATGTTTTCGCCAGGACCTTCGGAGACAGTTCCGTTGATGTTGAGCTGAATAGCTTCATCATAACCTGCATTTTTAGCTTCAATATTGGCCAGTGCGGAGTTCGCATAGTTTGCAGCTGATTTTGCCGTTGCCGGTAATACTCTGCTATCTACACGTGCCCAGGAGCTGATTTTACAGCGAATGCCTTTTGCAAGGCCTTCTTCTCCAAGGTAAGAGCCCCATTCCCAAGCGGCAATAACCGCATCAACCGGGTTTGTTCCCGGATTTAATCCCATTTTTCCATATCCGTAATACCAGATAGGACGAATATAGCAGGATTTAAGTTGGTTGGCTTTAATCAGTTGCTGCGTTGCTTCTGTCATCTCATTAACAGAAAAAGGCGCTTTCATATGATAGATTTTTCCGGAATTTTCCAAGCGAACAAAATGTTCTTTTGCCTTAAAAATAGCCGGTCCTTGAGGAGTTTCATAGGCCCTCATACCTTCAAACACGGCACTTGCATAATGCAGGGCGTGCGTCATAACGTGGACTGTAGCCTCTTCCCAGGGAATAAGCTTTCCGTTTTTCCAAATATATGTTGATGGTTTCATAATTTTTATGGTAGCACCGTTGTTTTTTATGGGCAAGACAGGGTATTCGCTATATACTTGAGATATGAATATTCTGGTAACGGATGCCTCTTATGCCAATGCTTTGGCTGTTGTTCGGGAATGCGGGCATGCCGGGCATCGTGTGTTCACAATGGGTGTTCAGGCGGACGAGCTGTGTGCGTACTCAAAATTCTGTGTCAAACACGGTGTTTTGCCTCCATATACAAATAACGACTGCTTGCCTCAGCTTCTACTGTTTTTGCGTGAAAATGCCATCGATCTTATCATTCCTGTCAGTGCGGCAAGTGTGCATTTTTTTGTTGAAATCCAACCTCATTTACCTCAATCTGTTTCTTGTGTTTTACCTTCAAAAGAGAGTCTTTCGGTGTGTCATGACAGACAAAAACTTGTTGCTGTTGCCCATAAAGTAGGTGTCCCAGTACCTGCAACCTGGTTTTTTGATTCTTATGAAGAGTTTCAAACAACAAAATCAGAGTTGAGTTTTCCTCTTGTCATAAAAAGCCGTTGGGAATCCAGCGGGAAAATCCCTGTTGTGTATGCCAATTCCATAGAAGAATGCGAGCAGTTTTTCCAGGGAAAAATTTTTAAACAATGGATGCTTCAACAGTATGTTGAGGGCAGGGGAGCCGGTTTTTTTGCACTCTACGATTCTGGAAAATGCGGCCCCACATTTCAGCACCAACGCCTAAGAGAGTATCCATATACGGGCGGAATCAGTACAGCTGCGTCCAGTATTCGTAACGATCAGTTACTGGATTATGGAAAAAAGCTTCTCGATGAGCTGCAATGGAACGGCGTTGCCATGGTGGAATTTAAATGGACAGGCGATGATTTCTATTTAATAGAGATAAATCCAAAATTCTGGGGATCTTTGGACTTATCTCTTTATTGTTAATAGAGCTGGCTCAGAAAAAAACGTTGGCTTTTTCTACTAAATATACACTAAGAAAATTTCACTGGCCTTTATTGGACATCAAACATTTGAAGCAAAATCCCTCTTCTTTTTGGGCTGTTTTTTGGGATTTTTTTTCATTTACAACAGGCTCAAATCTTATAAAATATGGTGATATGGCTTTTTTTAAACGTGCTTTATCCCGAGGGATTCGATAAATGCCTTTACTGGAAAAAGATTTGTGGACGGGCATTTTTCATTGTCATACGCATTTTTCAAAAGATGCCTGGATGTCTCCTGAAGAGATTCTCGATCATGCTTTAAGCCAGCATCTGGATTTTGTGATTGTTACGGATCATAACAGTATTAAAGGGTCTGTTGCTTTAAAAAAACTGGTTGAAAAAAAAGGGTTGCCGCTTCAGGTGCCAATCGCTGCCGAATATTTTACGGAATACGGTGATGTGATTGCCATGTTTATACAAGATCATATTGAGTTTACCTCTATACAGGATTTAGCCGAAAAAGTAGCGGCTCAGGGCGGATTGCTGGCGTTGCCACATCCCTATGTCAGTCATAAACAGCTTGAAAAAATACTTCCCTATGTACAATTTGTAGAGGTTTTTAATGGACGAACTTTACCTCAACTGAATGCTGATGCAGAAATTTTATGTGACAGTCATGGCTTACGTTCCATTTACGGTTCTGATGCCCATATCCGAAAAAATTTAAAAGATGTTGTGATACAGGTTCCAAGACAGCAGGATTTAAAACAGTCGTTTTTAAAAGGCCCTATTATTCCCATGCGTTTAAGACTGGCAACAAAGGGCGATTATTTATGTTCGAGATGGATTTATACGCTTAAAGCCCAGCATAAACAGATTCCTCATCTGTTTTTAAGATCGGTTTGGAATATCGTAAATGGCTCCTGGTTTAAGCCTATTGGGTCTTAAATGCTGACGGTTTTTCTGCCTCCACGTTTTTTTGAAGAGCGACGTTATGCCTGGTTTATTCTGCTTCAGCATCTTTTGGGTATTGACCTTCGATTTGAGCGTGGCGAAAACGATGTAACGGTATTATCCTGGGATACCGGTACTTTGGATTTTCAGGATCAATTTTTTAATCGATTTGAGGAACCGCTTGGATATTGTACTCAATCCGCACTTCCGGCAGAGATAGACTACTGGGTTTTTGGTAATAAACAGGTTCCGGTTTTATATGGAAAAGCGGGGTGGTCGGATCATCGCTGTCTGGCCGATTTTGCTGCCTCCTCGTTCTTTATGCTCACACGCTGGGAAGAGCAGATAGTGCAGGCGCAGGATAGCCATAACCGCTTTAAAGGGAAACACTCTGTGGCGTTTAAACACGGGTTTTTGGATCAGCCTGTGGTGCATGACTATGCGGATATCATTGGCGACATGCTTCATGACAAAGGATTTGTCTGGACCAGACCGCAGCGCCAGTTTTCCTGGTCGATATCACACGATCTGGATATCCCGTACAAATGGTCTTCGGTAAAACGGCTGGGAGTTTCTTTGGGTGGCGATATTTTAAAACGGAAAAGTTTGCCCGAGGCCAGACGCACGCTTATGAGTTTTTACAACACTCGGTTAAAGGGAAACCCAGACCCTTTTGATAATTATGATAAACTAATGGATTGGTCGGAATCACTGCACACTCGCTCTACTTTCAATATCATGGCCGCTTCCCCTTCAAAAATGGACGAAGGCTACAACCTGGAAGATCCCAACATCCAACGTATTTTTAAACGCATTAAAGACAGAGGTCACTATTTTGGTTTCCATCCGGGATATGGTACCGTCACTAATCCAGCAGAATGGAAACGTCAGCATCAGTATCTCGAGAGTGTTTTAAATCAACGCATCACAACGGGCAGACAGCATTTTTTATGCGGGCATCCCCCTGATTTATGGCAATTATGGGCTGACATGGGAATGACCATTGATTCCACTGGCGGATATGCTGATGTCGAAGGTTTTCGATTTGGGATGTGTGTTCGTTTTCCCGTCTTCAATGTTAAAACCAGACAACCCCTTCCTTTGCTGGAACTACCCCTCATTTTTATGGAAGTCACTGTAGCAGAGTATCAGGCTTACTCTCCCCAACAGTTTTTGGCTCGTTTAAGTCATCTGTGTGAAACCGTAAAAGAAAAAAACGGTGAAATGACAGTGCTTTGGCACAACCATTGTATGCAGACTGCTTTCTGGAAACCGTATCAGGACCTAGTTATTTCCCTATAAATTTTTTTGGGGTATGATTTTTTCATCACAATTTTTAGAGGAGATACGAATGTCCCCAACCCAAACGACTCAGGCTTTACAATGGCGTTATGCAACAAAGGTTTTTGATAAAACAAAAAAAATCAGCGAGCAGGATATGCAGGATTTGCGGGATGCTTTACAGTTAAGCCCGTCATCTTTCGGCGTGCAACCCTGGGCTTTTGTTGAAGTAGCCAATCCGGAACTTCGTACTCAGCTGAAAGGTTTTTCCTGGAATCAGGCACAAGTTGAAGAGGCGTCTCATTTATTTGTATTATGCCGTTTAACCAAAATCGACGAAGCCTATATTAAAGAGTTTATTCAAGATACAGCCGCTCAACGCAATATACCGGTAGAGTCTTTGGCTGGCTATCAGGACATGATTGTTAAAACACTTACATCCCGCACTCAGGATCAGCTGAATGCCTGGATGGATAAGCAGCTTTATATTGCATTAGGTTTTTTGATGGTAACGGCTGCTCAAAAAGGTATAGATACCTGTCCAATGGAAGGATTTAGTACGGCTGATTATGATAGAGTATTGGGTCTAACCGAGTTGGGTTTATCCGCTTCAGTGGTCTGTCCTGTAGGATACCGTTCTGAAACCGATAAATATGCACATCTTCCCAAAGTTCGTTTTTCACAAGATCGTTTATTCATCAAAAGATAATTACTCGTAAAAAAAAGGGTAGCTTGTATGAAGCTACCCGGTCTTCTCATAACAGTTTTCTAAATCTGCTTATCCTAATTTTTCCCTAAGATTTAATCGGCCTTCACGTTCAAGTCTTAATACTTGTTGAAGAATGGCTTCCTGTGCATGATCAATCGCCTGATTATTAAGGTTTTTACCACGAAGTTCCATAAACTCTGTTAACATATCGCGATTTGCACGAGGCATATTAGCTTCAAATTTTTGATAGGTTGATGTATCTGCACCTGCAAGCGCTGTAGATAGCAAGTCTCTATTGGCCATGTTAATAATTGTTTTAACTTCATCATCATTTAATCTGGATAAATCTTCAAAAACTACAATAAATGGTCGTACGCGTTGGTAACCTTCAGGATTACTTTGGTTTAAAATCGCAAGTAGTTGTTTTTTGCTGTGATTTGGAATTTCCTGAATCATATTTTTTACAACCACTTCACCACCAATCAAACATTCCATGGCATTTTTAAGCTGGTTTTCAAACTTTTCAATCATGCCTTTGTTAAACATTTTAGGATCAAGCATATTTAATGTAATAGCTGCCTGATTTTTTGCGTCCAGTTCTGCCAGTACCTGTGCAGCCAGATGAGCCGGTAGACAAGGAATAAGTACAGCCAGGTTTTCAACACTCACACTTTCACGGCGCAGAATATATAACAGTTTGTCGATATTGTGGTCGGAAATAAAGTCAAAGTAGCGTTTCATTTTTGGATCGGCATTAACGTTAATATCTGTTGGTCCTGAGCGCTCTGATTTTGGCATTTCAAAGTTTGGGGTTAGGTTGATATTGGATTCTCCGCCTCCGCCTTTGCTGTTATTTTGTGCCCCCAGGGATTGTTGGAACAGCTGCATAAATAACTTTTGTTGGCGTTGCTGCATAATAAAATAAAGCGCAATAAAGGCTGCAAAAAAACCAATTCCAACCATCATTAACAAGGTTTGGATAATTGATGGAGCAGCAGATCCTACAGCTTTAACGGCTTGAACCGCCTTGGATGGCTCTGATTTTGACTCGGCTGCTGATGCCATAAATTTTTGCACGGTAACCTGAACTTTATCTCGGTTTGTGTTTAATCCAAGATTTTGTTCAAGTAAACTTTGTACACGGCCAAGCTGGTTTTTCGGGAAATCCTGGCTGGCAATAACCGACACAGAAATTTGAGTAATCGACGGTTTTGTATAAGAGGTTACAGAATCAAACGGAAGTTGTTTATAGTTTTCAGGCGCAAGATTTCTAATAACAGGATAACCAGGAAGAATTTGTGATTTTTCACCACCGTTATTTTTTTGATTGGTGACAGCCGCCTGAGACTGACGCGTATATTTTACTTCGTAACGAGGCGCAGACACGCTAACGTTAACAATGGCAATCAGCTGTCCTTTACCAAATACACCGTCTAATAAACGCTGAGCTTTATCAGCCAGGTTTTGCTCCATAGTGGCTTCTTCAGCTGTTGCCCAGATCATGGAGGCTGACAGCATAAAGCATAAGGTGTACATCAGTGTTTTAAATAGATTTTTTTTCATGGAAGCCCTCTCTTATTTCTGCAGTTGGTTTTTAGGAACTTTTACAGCCCATTTTCCGTTATCTTGTTCTTCAACTATCGGACTTAAATTTCTTTTTTTGAGTTCGCCTGCAAAATTATAGGCTTCCGTTTGGGTTTTAAATAACCCCATCATTTGGGTTTCTCCCACTTTTTCTTTGGATGTTGTAGTTTTCTTTACGGCTTGTTGTTTTTTAGCTTCAGCATCTTCTTCTGCCATTACTTTTTTGGCTCGTTCAATGGTACCTTCAAGATCTTTATTTCCAGGATTGAAAAACAAAGCCGTATTCCAGGCTTCGATAGCCTTTTTCTTTTCACCCATCATGTAATAGGACGAACCCAACCGTTCGTAAACAAGAGGATTTTCCTTGTCAAAGAAAATAAGTACATTCAAAGCTTCAGCCGACTGCATATAATTTCCGCCATAAAATAAGGTTTTGGATTTATCCCAGTATTTTTGTTTGATATCTTCTACTTTATAGTCTTCTGATTTCAAATTTAAACCTGTTAATAAAAATTTCTTGGCTTTTACGTTCGGACGATGTAGATACAGAATCTGAATAAGCAGGTCTCTTGTTAAATCTGTGTTGCCTTGAAGATAAGCGGCTTGAGCCTCACGATATAATTTTTGGATGGATTTTCTGGTGTCTTCATCCAATTCTTCTTCTTTTTGAAACAGGGGATTTGTATTTTTTGTGATGTCTTCTTCGATCTGTCTGAAAACAGTCAGGCTGGCTTTTTCTGCTTTTTTTCGTTTATCCAGTTGTTTATCAGGAATTTTTTGAAGAATGTCGTAAGCATCCATATATTGTTTTTGATTCATTTTTTCTTTGTAAGCGCGTTCAAGATCACTTAGTTCATCGTCTGATAAAACGACAGCCACGTTAGCACTTGCGGCAAGTGCTGGTGATGTTTTTGAGGAATCGGTTGCTGTGCTTGTGGTTGTTGTTTTGCCGGTCTGACTTTGTGAAGTTTGTGCGTTATCAGGTGTTTTTGCTGTGTCTTGGGTACGTGGTTTTGCAGCTTGTGTAGCTGTATCTTCAGGGGCTGGGGTTGCTCCTCCTACACGTCGTCTGCCTGTGCTGCTGCGTTCACCAGCTGCTTCTGTAAGGGTGTTAAAAAATAATAGGGACAGTAACAAAATAAAGAGTAGGGATGATTTTTTCATAAATACTATTATATTATAGGCTTTCTATTTTTTGCAGGGCTTTTTCAATATTATTTAAAGTCTGCTCAATATCCGTGTCGGTATGCTTATTTGACATGAAATTGGCTTCAAATTGTGAGGGAGCCATATAAACTCCAGATTCCAGCATTTCGTGATAGAACCTATTAAATGCCCGTTTATCACAGGTTTTAATCTCATCCAGTTGTGTTAATGATCCTTTAGAGAAGAAAATCGTAAACATTGTTCCGCAGTTTTGTACCTGAATGGGCCAATTAAACGTTTTGATTCTATCATTTAAACCGGATACGAGTTTATCGGTTTGATTTTTTGCGGTTTGAAAGGCCTGTTGTGCTGTTAGTTGCTGAAGTGTTGCAATGCCAGCGGCCATGGCTAGCGGGTTTCCAGACAATGTTCCCGCCTGGTATACCGGGCCAACTGGAGCCAGCTGATCCATAATCTCTTTTTGACCACCAAAAGCTGCAGCCGGAAGTCCTCCGCCAATGACTTTTCCAAGGCAAGTCAAATCCGGTTTAATTCCATACAACGCCTGAGCTCCACCTTCGTGTACTCTAAACCCGGTCATGACTTCATCAAAGATAAGAACCGTGCCGTGGTTTGTACACAACTCACGCAAGGTTTCTAAAAATCCAGGGTTTGGCAATACAACACCCATATTTCCGCAAACAGGTTCAAGAATAACTGCAGCAACCTCGTTCCCGTTTGTTTTAAAATAATTTTTTACGGCTTCCGTATCATTATATTCAAATACAACCGTATGTTTTGCAAAATCTTTTGGGACACCTGCGCTGTCGGGCTGCCCAAAGGTTAATGCTCCTGAGCCTGCTGAAACCAGCATGGAATCGGGGTGGCCGTGGTAACAGCCGTTGAACTTGACGATTGTGTCTCTGTTGGTAAAACCCCGTGCTGTTCGAATTGCGCTCATCACTGCTTCTGTACCGGAGCTGACGAAGCGTATTTTTTCAATCGATGGGAAAAAGCGTTGTACCAAAAATCCAAGTTCGGCTTCTAACGCAGAAGACGTTCCAAATGATGTTCCTTTTTGTGCTTGGGCTATAACTGATTTTGTAACAACAGGATCAGCGTGGCCTAAAATCATGGGGCCCCATGACAGCACATAGTCGATGTAGGTTTTGTTATCTTCACTGATTAGATGGGCACCGTGTCCTTCTTTCATAAAAACAGGCGTTCCACCTACGGATTTAAACGCGCGTACAGGGCTGTCTACTCCACCAACCAGAATGGTTTGTGCCGTATCAAATAAGGTTTGTGAGGATTGGGTGTCTGTTGAAATCATACTAATCTCCAAATATCCTGAGCGAAATAAGAAATAATAATATCTGCACCGGCTCGTTTAATACAGGTCAGTGTTTCCAAAATAGCGTCATCTTCGTTTAAAAGTCCGGCTTTGGCACTGTACTTTATCATAGAATATTCACCTGACACCTGATAAGCCGCAATTGGTGTGTGAACCGTTGAGCGTAAATCTCTAATAATATCCAGATAGGGTAGTGCGGGTTTGACCATAATAATGTCAGCACTTTCCTGAACATCCTGAAGCGCTTCCTGAAAAGCTTCGCGACGTTGTCCCGGATTCATTTGATGATGTTTTCTGTTGCCCTGAAATCCATCAGAACCTGCCGCATCTCTAAACGGACCATAAAACGATGAAGCGTATTTGGCAGAGTAAGACATCAAACTTACCTGTTTAAAATTAGTTTCTTCCAACGCGTGTCGAAGTGCCTGGATCATGCCGTCCATCATGCCTGATGGGGCGATAACATCGGCGCCAGCCTTTGCGTAACTGACAGCAATTTTTTGTAGAACGGTTAGGGTGGCATCGTTATCCAGTGTGTTGTTGACCATAATGCCACAATGACCGTGTGAGGTGTACTCACACAGGCAGCAATCGGCCATGATAATAAGATCAGGGAACGTGTTTCTGATTAATCGAATGGCCTGCTGAACAATACCATTTTCATTGTAAGCCTCATGAGCGTGCGGATCTTTTTCTGCTGGGATTCCGAATAATAAAATAGCATTAATTTGATGAGAAACGAGCTCTTCAACATGCTGCAAAACCGAGGCTAAAGTATGTTGATAAATACCAGGCATAGATGAAACTTCAACAGGTTCTGTTCCCGTTTCTTTTACAAAAACCGGCATCACAAAATCCGATGGGTGAAGTTTGGTTTCGGATACTAACTCTCTGATGGATTGTGTGTGTCTTAATCGTTGCAGTCTTGCGTAGGGAACTGTCATTACAGTCCTCCTAATGAGGTTTTAACGACACAGTCTTCTCCTTCAATTTCAAGAAGACGAACCTTGATATGATCTGTTTTTTCCGTTTCTATAGACGCTCCAACATAGTTTGCGAACAGTGGCAGTTGTCTGTGTCCTCTGTCAAACAAAACACCCAGTTCAATAAGGCCTGGGCGTCCAAAATCCAGAAGTGCATTAAATGCTGCCCGGATTGTTCGTCCTGTAAACAAGACATCATCAATTAAAATAAGATGTTTATTGGATAAATCAAAAGGAATGTCAGATTCTTTAAGTGTGACAAAATGACCTCTGTGATGAAGATCGTCACGATAAAGGGCAATATCCAGTTTTCCAACAGGAAGCGTTATATTTTTCTTTTTTTCGATGTAGTGTTGGAGTCTGTTTGCTACAGGAAATCCCGAGGTTAAAATTCCAACAAGAACAGTGTTTGTTAAATCAGGATTGCCCTTTAAAATTTCATCTCCAAGGTGCTGGACTGTTTTTTTTAGAGTGTTGGCGTCATATAAAATATGTTCCATACGTTATAAAACACCTTTTGTTGAAGGAACCTGGTCGGCTTTTCTCGGGTCGATGCGTGAGGCATGATCAAGTGCGACACCCAGTGCTTTGAAGCAGGCTTCAGCGCAGTGATGCAGGTTATCTCCAGCTAATAATGTGATGTGGAGATTTAATTTGGCGTTAAAGGTGAAGGCTCTGAAAAACTCTTCTACAAGCTCGCTGTCGAAATCTCCGATTTTTGCTTTTGGGAACTCGGCTTTAAATCCTAAAAAAGGGCGGTTGCTGATGTCGATGGCAATCTGACACAAGGCTTCATCCATGGGAAAAAGACCTGAGCTATAGCGTTGAATGCCTTTAAAATCACCCAAGGCTTCTGAAAAAGCCTGTCCTAAACAAATGCCTACATCTTCAACTGAGTGGTGGGCATCGATATGAAGATCACCTTTCATGGAGATGTTTAAATCAAATAATCCATGTTTGGAAAAAAGGGTGAGCATGTGATCAAAAAAACCAATGCCTGTATTAATGGTGCTTTTACCTGTTCCATCAATGACTAATGAAAGTTTGATTTGAGTTTCTGATGTGTTTCTTGTGAGGGTTGCTTGTCTTTTTTTCATAAAAATCTCCTTAAAATAACGATGCTTGTGCCTGGGCCAGTTTGACAGGGTAGTTTAATCCTAGATGTGTGCAGGCCAGTGGTGTGATCTGGCGGCCTCTTGGTGTACGTTCGATAAATCCTAATTGTAGCAGATATGGTTCAACAACATCTTCAAGTGTATCGGTTTCTTCGGAAATGCTGGCGCCGATGGTATCCACACCCACAGGGCCGCCGCCGAATTTTTTCAAAATAGCCAGTAAATATTTTCTATCGCCTTCATCCAGCCCCAAAGGATCTACGCCGAGGTTTTGCAGTGCCTGTTCGACAACCTCCAACGTGATGTCTCCATTTGCAATTTGTGCCCAATCCCGGGTTCGTTTCAAAAGCCGGTTGGCAATACGCGGAGTACCTCTCGACCGTTTTGCCACCTGCAGCGCCGCGTCTTCCTCAATAATACTTTGAAGCACGGTGGCTGTTCTCTCCACAATTAATTTCAAATCCATATGGGTATAAAATTCCAGACGCTCAATAATCCCAAATCGGTCTCTCAGCGGAGCCGAAAGCAGCCCGATTCGTGTCGTTGCTCCAATTAATGTAAATCGCGGTAACTCCAAACGAATAGACCGTGCCGAAGGCCCTTTTCCTATCACAATATCCAGTTGATAGTCTTCCAAAGCCGGATACAACACCTCTTCCACAGATCGGTTCAAACGGTGAATCTCATCAATAAATAAAATGTCGCCAGGCTCTAAATTGGTTAAGATAGCAGCCAGATCCCCCGGACGTTCAATAGCAGGCCCTGATGTGATTTTGACATTTACGTTCATTTCATTAGCAATAACAGAGGCTAATGTTGTTTTCCCAAGTCCAGGCGGGCCGTGCAACAAAATATGCTCGATACTTTCCTGACGCTGTTTCGCGGCGTTTATAAACACCTGAAGATTGTTTTTAAGTTTGGATTGCCCAATAAATTCGGACAGACGCTGAGGTCGTAATGATCCTTCTTTTTGATCATCACCCTGTTTTTCAGAATCCAGAAGTCTTTCATTATCCATAGTTCAAGCATTATAGCTGGTTTTTATCCGAAATGACTACGTATATTTTAAATAAACTCTGAATTAAAATTTAAAATTGATTTATGTTCAGCCTTATGTTAGGATCAAAAAAATTTTAGTTTTTGTTGCTCCTGTAGCTCATTCGGTAGAGCACTTCCATGGTAAGGAAGGGGTAGTCGGTTCGATTCCGATCGGGAGCTCCATTACACCAACATATATAATTTTTATAGGAGGATTAGGTAGCATGGCTAAGGAAAAATTTGAGCGTACGAAACCGCACGTAAATATCGGAACGATC
>CAZFCP010000022.1:0-31359 GCA_964517775.1 uncultured Candidatus Marinamargulisbacteria bacterium
CTCAACGTGAGTTCAACTATTTTAATAACCAAAAAAATCGATGCAAAAAACGGCTAATATACCCGAAAAATAAGAGGTGTCAAGACTTCTATAAAAATTTTTCGGTATAAAAAAGGAGTAATTATGTCATTTGCATCCCAAGTTTTAGGTGCTTTAGGAGCTACATCTAAGCCTAAAGGGCTTCCCCCAAGTATACTAGATAAGATCAAAGATGGGCAATTTAAGACTTTAACTAAAGACCTTGATGATAAAATTAATAGGCTTAAACAAGACCCTAAGCTTAGCCCTTCTACTCGTTTGGAAGGACTGGCAGAGGTGCAAAAAGCTTTAAAAGCTCTAAGAACACCTGATTCTCGTTTTGGAACACAATTTGATACATTTTCTGCTAAAGTAGAGAGTTTGATTTTAAATGAAGCTGAAAAAATTGTTAAGGCTGTAAGTGATAATGTGGTAACAACTATTGCCGACTTAAAAAATGACGAGACAAGAGCCGATACTAAGAAAACACTGCCAGAAGTTATAGCTGATTTAAAAGATACCCGTGCTTATTTTCGGGAAAAAGCTGCTGATGGATTAATTTCTCAACCGGATTTTAATGATATTTCTTCCAAATTGACTTTTTTGGAAAACCAATTGATTAGCACGTTGGTCGTTTTGGAGCCAAATGTCCCAGTTGCGTCTTCCAGTGCCGGGGTTCTATCTTCTTTACCATCATTATTTTCTGGATTAACGATTTTACTTGGTAAAATTGTTGGTGTTGCAGGTCAAGATCATCCAGATATATGTGCTGACCCAATGGGGCAGGCTGCTTTAACTGATTTTGGCCGGATTCAGCAGTATTTAGGACATCCAAACCGTACAATTGAGGAATCTTTTGCTGATATGAGCCAAAAGTGTAACTTTGCAGGCCCAGTAATTGCTTATACTGGCGATACCCTTATTAAATATGGAAATGATATTGTTCAAGCTGGTTTGCAACTAAGGGCAGTAAATCAAGAGCTGGCACTTATGTTTATAGGATTTGGACAAGAGGTAGTGAATGCGGCTGCTAATAGCTTGGGAAGCGCTGTAACGTTTTGTACAGAGATACGGAACCTTTTAGGAAGGGGTGCTTTAGGCTTAGCTAACGATGTAGTAGGTAAATGTCTTGATGGCAGCCTTACGCCTTCAAATCCAACCGATCCGACTGGCTCTGGTTCAAGTGGCAGTATTGGTGATACGTTGAAATCTTATGCGCCGTATATAGCGGGTGGCGTATCTGGACTAGCATTAATTATTGGTGTCGTAAGATATTGGTATACTCATAGAGCTCAACCGAATGCGCAACAGCCAGATCAACTTGAGTTTCAACAACCAGTTCAGCAAGGTGTTCGTCGTGGTTCTCATCAAAGTGATCAAGGGGATGTTGAGTTGCAAAATCGTGTATCTCTAGCTCAAGTAGATACACAAGACCATTCAGTATCTGTACATTCCACTACTGGGGATACTACTACGGTTCCTCAATCTACATTCGAACAAGCAGCTTTAGGTATTTTGCAGAGGACACATGGTGCTGAATTAGATGCTGCAAAAAGCAAAGTTGGACATCCAACAAGTTCAACAGATCAGACAGCTGAATAAAATTTAACCCTTCATTGAAAACCTGAAAACAATCGTCTGCCAAAAAGCCAGCAACGAAATTTTCAATAATTTAAAATGTTTAATAGACACGGTTCCTGTTTTCCTAAAGCTATAGGGAACAGGAACTTGTCGTATAAGGGCCGGATTTAAGCTGGCAATGCCGGATAAAATTAAATTGGGTGCAAACGTATCATGTGGGATGCTGTGAATAGCCTGCTTGTAGGTTGCCGAGTTAAAAAGTCTGTATGGGCAGTTCACATCTTTAATCCCACGTTTATAAAACAAACCAACAGTAATACGGCTGATTAACGTCATAATCTGTCTAAATAACGGGCTGTGCCTTTCAATTCTGTATCCAATAATAAAGTGATACTGCTCTCTGTTTTTCCAAAATTCGTTAAAATGATCCGCATGAATTTCGTTATCCCCATCCACCTGAAAAACCCAGTCTGATGTCTCCAATGCCTCGTTATAGCCTTCCAGAATAGTTGGCCCGTGCCCGGAGTTCTTTTTATGATGCAGATTTACATGAGGATGATTGCCAAACTGTGTATCCAGAATGTCTTTGGAGTTATCCGTAGAGCCATCGTTATAGACACTGATGATGTAAGAGGGGATCTCTATTTGGGATAGAGCCTCAAGCCATTCGTTGATAACCGATACGATGATATCGGCTTCGTTGTAGACAGGGATAATAACTTTAAGTGTTGTTTTGTTCATAAGTCAGGGATTTATACACCTTAGCATATTTAGATTCCCAGCTTAAGTGAAAGTTTAACCCGTTGCAAAAACTAGTGTTAGGCCACAAGTTCAACTTCAAATTTGATTCCATCACGTTTTAGCATGTCTTGAAGACATAAGCGAATAAATTGTGCGGAAGAGTAGCCTGTTTTCTTTGCGAATTCATTTGCCATTTTGGGACTTACAAATCGGCGTCCGTGTTCAATATCGCAGAGGTTTTGTTTTGAGATGCCTAGTAATTCAGCAAAAGCAACTTGGGACATGTCTTCACCAACACGGATAGCATGTAGTAACCGCCCGAGGGTTAGGGGGTCAGAGATTTGGTTGAATTCAAGATGCAAAATTAGAACTTAAAGAAATTATTTTAGGATGTAATTGTACAAAAGAAAATGAAATTGAAATGAAACAAATAGTGAGTAAATTTGAAAATATTCAACTTTTTTCAGCGGGCTTGTGTTTTGGTAGGTTTGAAATAGAAAAAAAAGCTTACTAGATTTAGATGCATTTTAGTTTGTTTTATTGAAAATCTAATAAAACAAATCCGAATGAGATCCAGTTCTTTCAAAAATAATAGTAGGGGATTCTATTTTGTAAATGAGAAGCCAATCCGGTTCCAGATGACATTCTCGGCGGTCTTTGTAGTTACCTACTAAGGGGTGATCTTTATATTGTTTGGGGAGTTTTGTTTCTTCAATAAGAATTTGAAGTGCCTTTTTTAACTTTTCTAGATCTTTACCTCGTTTTTTTGACTTTTTTATGTCTTTTTCAAATTGTTTTGTATATCTAGGCTGCAGCATCTAGATTCCTAGTTTTTTGAAGAGATCCGTTGCATCCGTTGCGTCCGTTATCTCTAGATTTTGATCTGTTTTTTGGAAGGTTTTTTCTGTAGTTGCATTAATAACTTTTGCGGTATCGGCTTTCATATGATCTTTAATACATAGAAGAACATAGTCTCTAATACTAAGATCTAGGTAGGTTGTGATCATTTTTAGTTTTTTGTGATCTCCACTAGGAATATCAATGCTTAATCGTGTAAGTTTTTCAGCCTGCTTATTTTTTATTGTCATTTGAGTTCTCCTTAAGTATTTAAGTGTATACCCAAATACTTAAATGTGTAAACAATATGGGTGCAAATGCAGCGTGTTTGTACCAGTTTTGTACCGGTTTTTAAAGTTTTATTCTGAGGAAATATGTTCTAGATAGATAGAAAAAGGGGCTAGACATCTGGAGCCGACGATGGGAGTTGAACCCACGACCTACTGATTACGAATCAGTTGCTCTACCACTGAGCTACATCGGCATTTTGTGATTCTGGCTATTTTGTGGTGCTGGGTGATTTTTTTGTTATACTATAAACATGTTTCCCAAATTTTTAAACAAATTAACCATGGCTACTGTTTTAGTGTGTTTAGCCATCCCTTTTTGTGGGAGTTCGGTTGAAGCCGCTCAGAAAAAAGTGGATTTTAGGATAGACTATCCGGTTTTTAAAACGGCTTTTATCAATGATCTTATTAATGATGATGTTGTTGCGTTTAAGCGGAAATTTGATGCTGTTGTTGTGGCGTCATCTGAAGAAAAAGGGCATGATATTGCGATTGTGGCTGATGCCGTGTTTGAAACCGATGCGTTTGTGAGTATTCGATGGAAAACAACGGTTAAGTTAGCGGATCAGGACAAACCTTTTTTTGTGGTGACTGGCACGACGATTGATCTAAACTCCAAACAAAAAATTAGCTTGAAATCTCTATTTAAACCATCTGTCCCGTTTTTAAACATCTTATCTGAAAAAGCCTTTTTAGCCTTAAAAAAATCCATCCCCGATAGACAACGCGACGATGCATGGCTGAAACGTGGCCTGGACCCGCGTCCGGATCAATTCTCACACTTTTATAGAACGAAGGATGCTCTTGTTCTCATTTTTAATCCGTTGCAGGTTGGCCCGGCCTCTCTTGGTGTGCAGACGGCGTCAATCCCTTTATCCGAGCTTAAATCTTACCTGAGAGATCAATAAATGGCCCGTATTAGAAGCCTGTTGATTTTATCTTCGGTTTTTATTTTTCCGTTTGTCATTTCTGCACAAAGTTTTGCTGTTCAGCCGTCATTTGATATGGGGGGATCAAAACCTCTTATCCAGGTCGAGCCTTTGAATGTTGTTCCTGATGCCTTTAAAAAAGACTTTATGTTGATAGCACCATCCAGAAATATGGTGGTTTACTCTAACAAAGTGGATATTGTAGGGATAAATAAGTTCAAAACGCCAGTTTTTATTAACGGGAAAAAGTATGTTCCAAATGCAAAAGGGCAGTTTAAAGCAACGTTAGAGTTTCCCAATGCGTACAGTAAGCAGGTGGTCTGGATCAGTATTATTACGCCTGAGAAAAAAGTGGTAACGGTAAAACGGCATCTGGTGATTTTGCCTAAAACAAAGGATATGGCCTCGTATTTGCGTACAGCAGCGGCTCCATTAACGTTTTTGAAAACGTTTTACAGTCCTTTGTTTTATACGCCGGAACGGACGTTGGGCAGCTCGGTATCCAAGGCGGAATTTGCGTTTGTGCTGGCTCAGATTTTTGGGCTGATTCAACCTCAGGATTTTAAGCAGACCTTTGTTGATATTATCGATGTGGCTCAGCAAAACCCATTGGAGCAGCCGGTGCAGCTGGCTTTATCAAAAAACTGGATGACGTTGGATGCTTATCAGTGCTTTTATCCCAATCAATCCATTACAAAAGGTTTTTTTTATACGACGGTTTCTACTGTGTTTGGTTCGTTTCTGGAGGTAAATCCTCAACTGTTTTCGGCTAAACCCGTGATGACCTTTGGTGAGATGGTGTCGTTTTTTTCAACCATGCCGGCTGTGAAACAACAATTAAATGTGATGGATAATACGGACGAAGGTTTTTCGTTATCTGAACAGACCAAACTGATTTGGATAAAATCTATTCTGGATGAGGTTAATTCGTTATAAATCCTCTGTAACTGTTGCAGCGTGTTGTGGTAAGATGCCCCACATTATAAAAGACACTAAATGAAAGATTGTTATGAAATACGCCTTACAGGACGCATTATCCAGGCTTTTACCACAGCTTGGGTTTCCTCTCTCAGCTCCACTTGTTTTAGATATTCCTACACACACTGAATTTGGCCATTACGCGTTGACGGTGGCTTTTGGTCTGGCAAAAGCGCTTCGAAAATCCCCGAAACTAATTGCCGAGGATTTAGCTGCGGCTTTGTCCGAACAGCCTCAATGGCAGACAAAATTATCGTTTACGGCTGTGAACGGTTACGTGAATATTAAAGTTGAAGATGGTTATTTGTGGGAACTGGTTATGAATCTTAATCCTGCTGTATTTGCGGTTCAGGATTATACGCCCGATCAAACGCCTGTTTTATTGGAATACGTGTCTGCAAATCCTACGGGGCCTTTACATATAGGGCATGGACGCTGGGCGGTTTTAGGTGATGTTTTGAGTCGCCTGTTACGCTTCACCGGACATAATGTTTCTACCGAATTTTATATCAACGATGCCGGTTCCCAAATTCAAAAACTGCGGGACCGCGTAGCCGCCGTTAAAAAAGGCCAGCCTGTTCCTGAAGATGGCTACCACGGCCAGTATATCTACGATCTTGCCGCTTCCGATAAAGATCCTGTGGAGTTGAATCTGACTCATCAAAAGCAGATTCTTGAAAAATGTGGTGTTGCTTTTGATACCTGGTTCTCTGAAAAAACCTTATATAAAGAAGCCTTGATTGATGATGTGATTATGGCCTTAAGAAACAAAGGTCTGACCTATGTGTCTGAGGATGCGTTATGGTTTAAATCAACAGACTTTGGTGATGATAAAGACAGGGTTTTAATTAAATCGGATGGTGCTTATACGTATTTTCTGGCTGATTTGGCCTATCATATGTCCAAAGTTAGCCGTGGATTTAAGCGATTGATTAATATCTGGGGCGCCGATCATCATGGCTATGTGATGAGGGTAAAAGCCGGTGTTATTGCGCTGTGTGGTGATGATTTTAGAAATGATAATGGCTTTAAGGTGATGATTGGACAGCTGGTGAATCTGTACAGGGACGGGGTTCAGGTACGGATGTCGAAACGCACCGGCGAGATGATTACGCTGGAGGATGTATTAGAGGAAATAGGATCGGATTCGGTGAGGTATTTCCTGGCTGAAAAAAGCCCCGATACCCACGTGGATTTTGATCTGACACTGGCTGTAAAACAGTCGTCTGAAAATCCGGTGTTTTATTGTCAGTATGCCCATGCCCGATTCCATCAGCTTTTGGAAAAAATCAAGGTAGAGCTTGGTAAAACGCCTGTGTCTAATCCTGCACTTACGGTTCAATTAAATGACTCTGAAAAAGAATTGTTATCTCACTTAATGGCCTTTAATGATGAGTTATGGGATGCCTCCCGTTTATTGTCTCCTCACAAGGTGGTGCAGTATACGTGGGAACTGGCCAGAAAAATCCAGTTTTTCTACGAACATTCTCCGCTTTTAAAAGCCGATGAGGTGACGCTTGTTCAACGGCTGGCTATCGTAGAAAAATCAAAAATGGTTTTAAAACAGCTTTTGGATCTTTTAGGACTTTCAGCTCCTGAAAAAATGTAGGGATGTTTAACGGATCGGAAACTGTTTTATGTTCATTTTCTGCAGGTCCCGATTCCGTATATCTGCTGCATCATCTAAAAGAAAAATGGCCGAAGTTAAACATCACCCTTATTTATTTTGATCATGGCTTACGTGATGATGAAGTTGGTTTTGAAAAAAAACTCACCCGAGACTATGCCAAACTATTTAACTGTTCGTATCGTATTAAAAAACTGCCCGTAAAAGCCTATTCTGAAAAGAATGCCTGCTCTATAGAGACAGCTGGAAGGCAGCTGAGACGCCGTTTTTTAACCCATTATGCCCATTTTAAAGGCTGCACCCATGTTGTGACCGCCCATCATCAGGATGATCATTTTGAGACGTTTTTCCTGCAATTGTTAAGAGGCAGCCAATCAGGATTGCAAGGGATTAAACAACAGACGTTTTTATCATCTACCGTAACGTTGTATCGGCCGTTATTGCATCTTTCCAAACAGGAGATTTTGCAGGTTTTGGACAGCCGGAAGCTTCCTTACAGCATCGATTCGACTAACACGGATACGATTTATACCCGCAATAAAATCAGACAAACCCTCATGCCTGTTCTTGCAGAAATTGAACCGGCGTTTAGACGACAGCTTGAAAAAACGATTGTATATCAGCAACATCTGCAGTCTGAGCTTGATGCCAGCATCGCTTCTTATATTCAGCAGCAGGATTTAAATCAAAATGAGGTAAAACTGCTGCCTGAATTTTTACAAAAACATACGATTTTAAGATGGCTTCAAAAGTGGACGGATTTTAAAGACAGCGACAAACACATTCAGGCCGTACATATCGAAAACGTCAGGCAGTTGTTGTTTAAGGCGAGATCCAAGGTCCAAATTCCAGGTGGTTATGTGGTGCAGGCGAAACAGGGGAAGTTGACTCTTTTATTTTTTTCTTAATTCAATTACGATGAGGGTAAGATGACTTTATACAGACTCATTTTTTGTACGGTGCTTTTATCTTTAATGGCGACCTCTTTTACAGCTGAAGCCAAGGCTAAGTTGAGGCCAATTACCGAGTTTCAGACGCCTACTGTAAACACCTCTTACAAAGTTCCAAGAGCCAGTAAATTTGCTAAAGATCCTGTAAGTGATCTTCCGCTTCCCATTCAGACGTTTGTTGTTGATGATTTTCATGATCAAACCTTAAAATCGTGGTGGGGATTTGGAAACTTGTTATTCTCGGTTGTAGAAAACGGGGCAGGGCAGCTTGATCCAACAATTCAGGGCCGTTCCATTCGATTTGAAGGTAAGACCAAAGATTGGGTCATTGGTGGTTGTGGTAGACCTTTGGGCGTTCAGGCGTCTCAATTTAATGCCTTTAAATTTGTCATCAAAGGCAACAAACTTAAAAAAAGTGGTGTGATGTCTATCGAACTGTTTGTAGATAACGACGGAAAATGGCGAGACAGAGACCCTCAAAAAAGAGAATTTTTACTGAAAAATCGGTATAAATTAGTGTACAATCTTCCTGTAAACTGGCAGGGTTGGAAAGTGGTGACTATTCCGTTTAAAGATTTTTTTCCTGATAATCCTCAGGTTAAGCAGCGGTTGTGGGATTATGCGAATAATAAGGGAATGGGCACAATTATTCAGATGCAGTTTGTGATGACAGCGGCTGAAAAAGTGGGGGATATTGATTTCCAAATCGATTCCATTTCACTGGTGAATGATCCAAATCCTATTACTAAAGAAGGTTTATTGGATTTTTAGCCAGGACTGGATACTTTTTGAAGCTCTTTATTGTGTCTGTACCAGGCCAGTGTTGCCCAGCCTTTTTCATCAATAGAATCAAAAAATGAAGCAAGGCCTCTGTAGGCTTCTACACGTGAAATCTCCTGTTTTTTGGTTTCCTCTTTATTTTTTCTTATTCTTTTTTGCCGTAACTCTTCTTCCAGTGACTGTTCAAATAAGGCAAGTGGCGATTCAATTCCTAATGTAATATCGTCAACAATACTTTGAAGTGCAACAGGTACATTTTTAGGATTTAAACTTTTTAACTCACTGGCAAAGATGGCCATGTTTTCGGCATCCCAGTGAGACAGTTGCTGAAATGAGGCTTCAAGGTGTTTGGGAGGCAGCTCTGAAAGGGTTTTTGTGACCGTATCCAAAAGCGTGACTGGTAACAGATTTACTAGTCGTGAAAACTGCTGGATATCAACACCTTTTAAAAAAGAGTGGAGTAGTGAAGGTTGAAGTTGAGATAAAGCTTGAGTAAATGCCTGAAGTTGAGGTTGAGGAAGATGCACGAAGGCTTTTATAAACCCATGAATCTGAGGCAGCAATCCTGTCGAGCAACCGTTTAATCAGGCTAAAAACAGCTTTTTTGTTTTGTGCCAGGACAAATTTCCAAATCTTCTTATTCACTGGGAACCTCCTTATCCTCAACGTATCAGACCTGTTGGTCAGGAGCTTCTTTTTTTGCTGCTCGAGATATTTTCAGAAAATGCGTTTGAAGCCAAAGCAACGGAACAATGGATAGAAACCAGATTTGAGTCTGAACGTTTTGAGCTGACACTTATAAATAATGGACCTGATTTACCAGACGATGTCCGCGCTCTGATGATGCTGGGCATGACCCATAATAAACGATTGCCTCATACAGGGATGGGGTTGTTTTTAGTTCGACTTATATTGGATAGTTTGAATGGAGATATTGCTGTTTCTTATCAGGATCAGCGCTTGATATTTACAGTGAGTTTTTCCATGGAAAATTTTTATGAATAGTATTCTTATTATTGAAGATGATGAACACTATGCCGAACTTTTGAGTAAAAAATTTCTTGAAACCGGCTGGCAGGTAACTGTTGTTCATAATCGGCAGCAGTACCTGGATTTAGCTCTTAAAGATGAAACCCCATTCTTTTTTTCTCATTGTTTGCTGGATCTTAATTTAGCCAATCAAAGTGGATTACCTCTTATTCCTAAGATTCTTGATCGATTTCCTGCCTGTAAAATTGTTGTTTTAACCGGATTTTCAAGTGTCCAGGCCTCAATAGAAGCTATAAAGCTGGGGGCGGTATATTTGCTATCCAAACCAAGCCGTTTTCAATCTATTCTTGATGCCTTTGATCACTCTGTTTCCACAGTTTTGCCATCTTCGACCTTATCAAAAGGAGATATTGCAAAAATAGAATGGGAAATCATTCAAAAAACATTAATGGAAAATCAATTTAATATTTCAAAAACCGCAGACCAACTGGGATTACATCGCAGAACCTTACAAAGAAAGTTAAAGAAGAGAATAAATTGACAGTTTTGAGCTTGCGGGTTATGATCGTTGCTCTTCTGTTTTTTCCTTGGAGGGATTGCAGAGTGGCCAAATGCAACAGACTGTAAATCTGTCGGGCTCCGCCCTTCGTTGGTTCGAATCCAGCTCCCTCCACCAAAATCTCCTAAATATTTCATTTTTCGCTGCAGTCACTTATAGGAATAAGCTCCTTTCACGAGAAAATAAAATCTTTAGGAGATTTTTATGCGTTTTAAACATGTTTATTGTGGTGTTGGATTTGGGGTGGTTTTTGATGCAGGATTGTTTAAGGAATTTTGAGAAAGGATCCTATTGTTTCTTTTTCTAAATTTAGTTCATTAGTTTTTAAATCTAACTCAATCCACCTCAATACACAGTCTGGATCTTGAGGTTTTTTTCCGTTTATAATGATTTCAATCCCTAGTTTGGACTCTGAAATTTGTTTGACCTGTCGCTTCCACTGGGCATGGCTAATGGTTTTATAAAAAGGCTTGCTATGTGCAAATTCCATTATTTTTTGCTCGGAAATGGTGGAAGATGTTTTGTTTGGAATATCATAAATAATAATGAAAGCTCGATCCACTTCGTCTGAAAATAACACAACATACTGGCCAGAGTTCGATACATATCCTTCAATAATTGAATATGTGTTGAGTTGTTCACTCCAAATGAGAGATGCTGGTGCATAAGTTTGATCAAAATGAAATAAGCGACCTTGCAAAGACCCATAATCAAAAACCCCAAAAAAAGAGGTGCTGTTGTGAGGTTTTATGTCTAAGAGATAGTTTTTTGATGGCGAGAATATTTTGATATGTAAATTTGTGTTTACCGTATCTGCCCATAGAAACTGACTCTCAAAGAAAACCATCTGAAACAAAGCAAATAATGCAACTGTAAAAAAAGCTTTTTTAAACACTCTAACCAAAAGTCTAAAGCCCAGATAAAAACGGCTTAGCTATCGCTCTTTCTGCTATGCTGCGTTTTGCTACAACACCTTTAATTGTGTCTACAATGTTGTCATAAAAAGGCTCGGTTTGAGCGTGGAAATGGGCAATGATTTTTCCTGAGGCGCCAGGTGTTTCAGCGTATTCTTCACATAGTTTGTTAAGAGCTTTTAAACTTTTAGCGGCTACGACGCTACTTTTTATAAAGTCGAATGTTTCTGCAACGGATAAGCTCTCTTTTTCTGGATCGACAAGAGCGGCAATAACTTCCATGTTTTTATTGAGTTCAAGTATTTTGGCGTGAATTTTTTTCAGTGTTTTATCTGCTGGATCAAGTGTAGTTAATTCTTGAAGGCATAGATCCATGCGTCTTAAAGACTCCCCAAATGTTTGAACGAGGGTGGCGGGAAATTGCTGTAAAAAATCGGCGAAGGCTGTTTCATCCGTAAGCTGTTGTTCTGAAGCTACTTTAGGTAACGTTTTTTGAAGAAACTCTACTTGCTGCATTTCGTTTTTGCGAATTTGCATTTTATCGATTTTAGTAAGATCAAGCTCAACGGGCGTTAAATCTGAGACTTCGGTTAGATTGCCTTTGGCGTCTTTTTCCTGGGTCACTGGGATACAGTAGGCTATCTTGGTTTGAACATCAAATCCAACAACCTTAAAGCGTTCTTTGCCTTTATAAAGTTTTGCACCTACAAGTGATGCTGTGAGATCTTCGGTTCTTAACGGTTCTCTTAAAAATGTGTTAACAAAACGAGGTAGTACCTCTGCCTGTGTGCGAGTGTCTGCAAGCTCGTGAGGTAAAAAATGAGGTAATCTCGCTTCGAGAATCTGTTTGGAATCTGTATCTGAAGAACCTAACTCTTGAATAAATTGCGATACGGATGTTCCTTGATAACTTCCAGGGAAGGTTCCCGCTAAAAATGTATGTCTGGAATCTGAAGCTGGGTTTAGAGGCGAATAGGGGATACTTAGTGCAACAGTATTCTGTCCATCAGGGAGCGTTGATACGGTTACTTTAAGTGGCACCCCGTCAATGGTCTGTGAAAGAGCAATAGTTGGAACATGTGGATCTCCTACCATAGTCACCGTTAATGTGTATTCTGACTGTTTGGATCGTGACGCTTCAGGAAACTTTGCCTGAGTCGCCATAAGTTCCTGAACGCCAGCTCTAATTAGAGGTACCAACATGTCCTGTTGAGGTAAGCCGCTGGTGGAAAATGTTAAGGCTCCAGCTTCTTCTTTTAGGCAATGTTTGCAGGTTTTGGCTATATTTTGTGCTGTTGTTTGCAGATCAATGGCTTTAAGGAGTTTTGTTCTATCTTGTGTAGAAAACTGTCGTTTAGAGCTTGTTTCGTTAACATCTTTTTCAAGCTGGTGCAGATCCATGCTACTTAGAGCGTTAAGTTTTTGTTCAAGCTCACTATGAGATAACTGTATAAATTCATCAACATTTTTTCTTACTCGAGTAGCTTCAATTGTTTCCATACGGCCTTTAATTTGCTTTCCAAGTTCACTGGATCCTGAATGACTGGTGAAGTTGTACTGGTTCATATTTAAATAGGCTGTTAGTTTTCCCCTGTCAGTTAGTGTTTCTAAAAAATCTCTAACTTCCTGCTGATTATCTCTGTTAAGTAAGATATCGATCATATAATTGTTTAGTTTATTCGTTAAGGACTGCCAGGCTGTTTTGTTGTCAGTCTGGGATTGAAATGTTGTTATTGCATGTTCAAACGTAGTGAAAATCTCAACTAAAGGCAAACCCTGAACGGATTCTTTATAGGCTCTTCCAAGTTGTGTTTCTTGAGAGGCTAATGTTTGAATCTCGGTATCACTTGCTTTTGATTTTTTTGCATTAGCAGTCGCTAAAACGGCTGCTGTAAAATCATTTAGAGCATTTTGACTGTTTTGAGGGGGTACGCCTTGGCCTGATATCTCAAGAGTTCCAGTTGCGCTAGATGACTCTGTCCCTTTTAAAGGGTCAACCTGACTCATTAATGCAGACACGGCGGCCACCTCTGTTTCCTGAACGTGATCGGTATAGAGTGAGTCAATGTCTTCTTTTGAAAGACGTACTTCAGCTGTCAGTAAATCCTCTAACGATACACTTTTTTGTAATGGAGAGGCATCTTCAGTTTTAACCGGTTCGTGTTTTAACGTATGTTGACTTTCTATCAATGGGGCTTCCCCTGTTGGAGACGCTATAATGGATGGTGTTGTTTTTGGTTCAGGAGGACCTGACTTTATCTGTGTATTGGGTGCTTGAGTCTGCACTGTTTTTTGATGTTTAAATTGACTGAAAAATGTTGAAAAACGCTTTCCAACAGCTTTAGATTTTTCTGTTTGAACGGCGTCTGCTTTGTAGGTTCCGTTTAATTCTGATAGTGCTTTGTGAAGTGTTACCCCATCTTTTTTGGGTGTTCTTTGAAACAGTTGCGTTAGAAATCTTTTTAAGTTGGGGAAAGAGCTTTTATTTTGTTGTGACGGAGGTGGACTGGGCATGTTATTTTGAATGTGCATAGACTGCTTTCTTTTTATAAACTTGTCAGTTTTTTCTCTGAAAAATGACTGTCATTCTCTATTTTCTATGCTTAGAGTAAACTATTTTCCTAGAACTATGCAATCGATAGATATTAATTTTTTAATCAGACAGGAAAACCGTAGTGGTTTTAACTCTCAGGAACCCAAAAAGTACTTTTTTGATCTGGAGGCGTTTAGCCCTCTTTTTGAGGAATGCTCTGCTATGGTTATTACCAACTATACAGGTTCAGATCAAGGCTATTTATTTTGCCTGGTTGTGAATCAAACTTTTTTTGAGCTTACCGAAAGAAAGGGAGGTAAGACCCGTACATTTCGAATTGATTGGGACAAACAATTTTTATCCGTAGGACAACGCAGAGGCTTTTCAGACGATTTGGATACGTTAAAACTGTGTCTGAAAAAAATTTCGGCTTTTCTTGTTTCAGGGCATCCAAAACTTTGGATAGAACAGTCTCAACAAAAGCTTGAATTAAACCCGGTTAAGGATTTAAGTGACTTATTTGGTTTGCCTGAAAATAATCGATTAGCTTCTGTTACTGAGAAAGAAAAATCTCTTTCACAGCTGGCGGCTTTGAACATAAGGCATTTTATCCAAATGATGGAACGGCCAACATCAGCTTCCAACTTGAGTCGTAAAATAGGGGCTATTCAATCACTATTCTATAATATTTTAGGTCAGGAAACCCGAGTAGTTATTTTTAACAAACTCCATGCCTTATCTCCTGTTCCTTATGTGCTTACGTTTACTCGTCAGATAGTTTCCTTTATTGAACAAGGTAAGGAGATGGTTTCCAGGCTCGATATTCATTTTCAGAATCGCATTTATACGCTTAATGATGCTGTTTTAACACAGTCTGGTTTGATATGGTTTTTAAAAAAATTAGACCAGATTATGAGAGACTTAGATGAAAGCCATGCGGAAATTTTGGTAGAGTAGTAGACGGATGGCGTGTTTTAACCCTTTATAATTTGGGTAAACACTGCTTGTGTTATCCAAAAAAATTATTCTTTTTCTATCCATCAGCCTGTTTGCCCTGGCTATTCCTCTTTCTGCTCAGACGTTGACGCTGGAAGGTGGCGGATTTGGCTTGGATTTTACAACATTAACCGGCGATTTTGAGTTCATTGCACCGACCTCAAACACTGTATTTGAAATCACGGCAACAAACAACAACACCTATGTCCTTGTTCCTTTAAGTACAGGCCCAGCCTTTACGGGCAGTCTGCTTAACTATCCTAATCCTTTCTCAATTAGTTCCGGTACCCAAATCGGATATGAGTTGACAGGAGACATGGATATCGAGCTTAGAATTTACTCATTAACAGGCTACCAGGTTTTTTCCCAACTATATTTTTCAGGTCAGGAAGGTGCTACAGGGCATTACAATAAGGTATCCATTAACATGTCTACTTTAGGACGGGCTTTACCTCCAGGTGTTTATATTTACGCTATTTTTAACAAAGGACGTTTGTTGGCTAAAAACAAAATGGTGGTGAAGCCATGAGAAAACTCTATCTGCTTTTATGTCTGATAGGTGTGATGTCTCAGCTGCATGCGGAAACCATTCAGCTGCTGACCCAGCATATGGGTCCGTCTTCAAAAATGATTGCGGTGGGTAATATTGAAGGCATGTTTTCAAGTTCGACCGCTGTTTTTGAAAATCCAGCCGCTTTGATGAATTCGGGAACGTCCATGTCATTTTTACAGACTCAACTTTCAGATCAGGATAGCTCGGTCTTATGCGTGACAGGCGCTTTTCCTTATTTTTATGGACAGGTTGGGCTTGGAGTTTTGAGCCTGGAAACAAAAAATATTGATAAAACAGCCGTAAATGATTCGGATCAGTTTTACAGTCTTTATAAATTTGGAACTAAAAATGCCATTTATAGTCTGGGATATCAAACATTTCTGGATCAAAACCTGTCCTGGGGCGTGAACCTAAAATATGTAGATCAGGATTTATTTGAAACGTCGGGAAAAGGCTTTAATATGGACACGGGTTTTGTGTACGATGATACCCAATCGAGGCTCTCTTTAAATTTTAAAAATATCCTGAAAAATTCTAAAGTACATTTTTCAGAATCCAATTCCTATTATGAGTTTCCTTTTGAAATGAGTCTGGGTGGACGAACCCGAATGGATGATTTCTACCTGATGTCCCAGCTTAAATATGTGGATTCGGATAACCTTCTTTTAAAAGCCTTTGGTGTGGAATACAGGCCTGATCCTAAAGAAATGGCACTATTTCTTGGATGGAAAGAAGTGCCTGTAAACGGCGTATCGAAACAGACTGCAAGTGTTGGGACTGAAATAGAATTTCATCCGGTTACGTTAACTTTATCCTATGAAATTTCTGAGTTCATAGAGCAGAACTCCCGTTATTATTTTTCCTTTGAATATAGGGAAAAAGAACCCGCACATTAATCAAAATTCCCTGTTTTTTGAGTTTTGTTTTTTTAGGGCTATAATGACTTTAATTCCCAAAGAATGAAGTGTAAAGAAGAATCCAGCTTATACTAGCCGTCACGTTAAGCATTAAGTGAGCAGGGGGGCTGTTATGGGTTTATTTTCACTGTTGGCTCCAGTTTTTGTTGGTTAAAGAGGGAAAAAACTTAGGAGGGATATAGTATGAATCCAGAACAAGAGGCAAGGCAGCTTGATCTTATACCAAAGGAGGCTGGGGATTCGCTTCAGGAATCATCTGTTTTTTCAGAGAAAAATTACCATCCTCAGGATATTTCCAATGTCGACTGGATGGTTAAAGAAACCCATATTTCAACACCAAAACCAGTTTTCGATGCTCAGGATCTGACATTCGGGTCTTTGGCTCAAAAACTTAAAGATACCTATAAAACAGCACCTGAAAAAGTAGAACCTAAAGGTGATTTCGAGCAAAGTGTCGATGATTATGCGCCGTCAGCATACAGGGCTCCCGAAGCGTACGATGTGCCTAAAATCAGCAGAACCTGGGTGCATAAAGTGTTTGAAAACAATGTTGTCGTCAGCGATCCTATTTTATTAGACAGTGATCGTCTGGCCTTTAGAACCCGACTTGTTCTTCCCATGGATAATAAGTTCTTTTTCGATCATGATTACGATCATTTGCCCGGTATGTTGCAGATAGAAGGAGCCAGACAAATCTGTACGGCTATTTGTCATTTGTATTTTCAAACTCCCATGGATTATGGTTTTATTTTAAACGAAATGACATCAAACTTTGTAGGATTTGCCCATATAGACGATTTGTCGTTTGTGGATCTGGTTTTCTCAAAAGTAAAATACAAAGGCAAACAGGCCAGAAAATTTTCAGCCTATGCGTTTTTGCATCAGAAAAACACGGTTTTAGGGCAGTTTTATTTTAACTGGACAGTTGTTCCAAAATCACTTCAACGAAAATTTGAAAAATAATGCCTACAGTTTTTGTACTGGATGTTGATAATACGATTGTGCCTTATCAACCTACCAAAAGGCTGTTTCAGCATGTTTTTATGCAGACACCTGCTTTAAAATACATTCTTACCGTGAAGGTGATGATTTTTTTTCTAACCTATTTCTGGTGGCTTCCAGGCGTGGTTTATCTGCAACGGATGTGGCTGCTAACGCTGTTTTCCCGTGTTGATATATCCGTTCTGGAGGCTGCCGCTGAAAAAGTTGCAGACGAAGCTTTGGCTCATTATCACAGCAATTTTGGACAAAAACTGTCGGCTTTGTTTAAAGAGGGCGATAAAATCATCTTTTTAAGCCATTGTCCGAATGTGGTGGTGTCCAAATTATCCAGGGCTATTCAGGCTGAAGATTTTTTTTCATTGGAGGTTCATGATTACCTCAAAAAACCCAAATGTTTAAAAAACTTTAATAAAGCCCAGATTATAAAGACTATTCAGCGCAACAATAAAGGATTTAACGTCACTTTTTTTGCCGATGATCTTATTGATCTTCGCGCGCTGAGGCAATCTGACACGCCGATTTTAGTAAATGCAACACCATTTACAAAACAGGTGGCATCATTTTTATTGAGGAGAGCAACGCTATGGGTTTAGGTACTTTTTTTCAGCTGACAGCATGGATGAATACGATAATTTCCCTACTTTTGGGAACTTTTGTTTTGATAAACGAGCCCAGGAAAAAGCTCAACCTCTGTTATTTTCTGTTTTCTATTTCCCTATGTCTGTATGCGGTTTTTTTCTCTCTTTCTCTGTATAATCCCGATCCGGTTCAGGCCTTGCTTCAGGTACGCATTTTTCACGTTTTCTGCTTTTTTATTGCAACCTTCATGTACTTATTTGTACACGAGTCCATTTTCGGCAACGTGTTTACAAAAAAATGGCATTTCATTCCGATTATTACGGGTATTATCGGGTCTTATTTCACGATGACCGGTCAGGTTGTTAAAGGTGTTGAAACCGTTGGTATCATCAAAAACTGGACGGTGATTGGGGATCAGTTTTTTATTTATTTTTTCCATTATCTGCCACTTACTCACGGCTCTTTGATTTTATTGTGGGTGAACTTGAGAAAAGCGCATGGCATCAAACGTGAACAGTTGAAATGGTTATTAATCAGCTTAACCATCTGTCTTGCTGGAGCCTGGACGACCTTTATGCCGGGCTGGGGACTAAAAGTAGAACCCCATGGTTTTCATTTTATATTTTTGCTGCAATTCGCTATCGGTTACACGATTCTTAAACACGAGTTTCTGGATGTACGGTTAACCCTTTCAAAAATGGGTTCGATTTTTGCTACCTCGTTTATGTTTTTAATTGTTGGCGGTTATGCCTTTTACTTTTTCTTTTTGATTACCAACCAAAGCGTTGCCCACGTTGATTTAGCTGTTTATTCGGTGATCCTTGGTGTTTTGGTGGGGATGTCGTTTGGTCGCTTAAGAATCCTATTGCAAACAACCGTATTTAAGCGGTTTTTAAAAGGCCGATACGATTACAAGGAAGTGTTGTTAAAGTTTTCAACGGCCTTGGCTGAAACCTCAGAATTGAAGCAGATTTTATCGGTGATAAGCACCATGTTGCGGGAAGAAATCGAGGTGTCTAAAGTGTCCTTGTTGTTGCCTCCTCAATATTCGGCTGAAGAATCGGATACGGAAGAGGTTTTGGCTGAATCATTTGTTATGTGGGATTTGGACACCCAAAGTCCTTTATCTAAGGTTTTTGCTTCAGGCTCTGTTCTTTATGATGAAATTATGTCCAATCCTCAACAAACTATTATTATGAAAAATGATTTGCCGAAAGAACTAAAGGCCGAATTAAAAGCCTTAAATGCTGTGATGATTATTCCCTGTGTACGGTTATCAACCGTTGAAGGTGTGATTGTTTTGCAACCAAAACTTACAGAAGACCGGTATTCTCCAGATGATAACCAGCTTTTAGTTACCTTATCGGTTCAGCTTGCAACGGCCCTAAACCGGATCAAACCGTTTGAGCAAATTAAAAAAGATTACCAAAGAAGTTTGGCCTTTGCGGAAAAAGCATCCCAACAAGCCACCTTCGCTAAATTAACCATGGGTATTGCTCACGAAATCAGAAATCCAATTACTATTTTAAAATCCAGTGCAAAACTTTTGGAACGGTTATGGTTATTCAAACCGCTTACTCCTGAAGACTTTATGCCATTGTTGAATAATCAGGAAAAAGCTGAAGCTCTGTTCCAGGAGCTGATAGCTAAAGACTACCTGGATGCCGAAGGTTTTCCTACCAAAAAACTGGATGTTTTATCCCGTCGTTTTACCTTCGAACTTTCTGAAGACTGGGATCCTTATAAAGACGCAATCTTAAACTCTTTAAAAGACTACTTTAAAACAGTGGAACTGAAAAAATTCCTGGATCTGGTTTACAAAAGTGTGAACCGTGTTGTGGATATTGCCGAAACCATGCTGAAATATGGAAAAGCTGATTCCAAAGACAGGCATCTGCTTCCTGTATCCAACCTCATGAAAGACCTTGTGATTATGATTGAAGGGGAGGTTAATAAACGGGATGTTCATATCGAAGAAGCATACTCGGATATTAAAGAGATGGTTTTTGGAGATGAAACCCGGTTAAATCAGGCGCTAATAAACGTTACAATGAACGCCTTGCAAGCCCTTGAAAAGGTATCGGATGGTTCCTCGAAAACACTGACATTAAGAACTTCATCCAAAACCTTTTTGAACGGATTAGGTAAAGAGGTCAGAGGTGTGGAAATTTCCATCGAAGACACCGGCTGTGGCATTTCCGAAGAAAATCTTGCAAAAATTTATGATCCGTTTTTCTCCACAAAAGATAAATCCGGTGGTAAAAACGTAGGGTTGGGATTGTCGATTCTCCAGCAAATTATTAAAGACCATGATGGTGTTATCGAAGTTGTATCCGAATTAGGTAAAGGAACTCAATTTAAGATATACTTACCGTATGCTATTGCATCATCACATTAAAAGGAGCTTTTATGTCTAATAGAGTCGCAAAAATTTTATACTGGGTTCTGACACTTCCATTCTGTTTTATGATGGTTATGTCAGCGAGTATGTACTTTTCTCATAATCCTGAAGTACTGGCCGGAATCAAACAAACGGGTTACCCATTGTTCTTTTTGTACATTTTGGGAACAGCTAAAATTTTAGGAGCTATTGCGATTGTGCTTGGATTTTTCAAAACCTTAAAAGAATGGGCTTATGCCGGATTTACCTTCACCATGTTAGGTGCGGCGGCTACGCATTGTTTTCTTGGTGATCCTGCTTCAAAAGTAATGATGCCACTGGTGTTTTTGGCTGTTTTGATGGGATCATACGCCTTATGGAAAAGAGAGCTTTGCAACAAAGCTTAAGCGTAAGTTAGAGGATCTTTAATACCGGCCTCTTCGAAGCCTTTTAGGCGTAAGATGCAGGCCGGGCATTTTCCGCAGGCTGGGCGTTGGCCTTCGTAACAGGTGTGGGTGTGGGCGTACCAGTCGAGTTTGCCTGTTTTTTGCATGAGCAGTACGGTTTCTGCTTTGGTTAGCCACATTAATGGGGTCATGATTTTTAGATGTGAGGCTAATCCGAAATTAACGGTTTGATTGAGTGATTGAACAAAATTGTGTCTGCAATCGGGATAGCCCGAGTAATCGGTTTCGCAAACGCCGGTGTAAATAACCTCGATGCCTTTTTGTTTGGCCACTACGGCGGCCCCGGACAGGAAAAAGATATTGCGTCCTTCCACGAAGGTGGAGGGTAATTCGCCGTCTTTGGCTTCGATGGCAATATCCGACCGGGTAAGGGCATTGGCCGATAGCTGGGAAATAAACGTAAAATCCAGAATGGTTAAAGGGACTTGTGCCAGATCTGCAATTTTTTGTGCCTGTTCCAGTTCGATTTTATGGCGTTGTCCGTAATCAAAAGCAAGTGCTTCGACCTGGCCAGGAAACTCCTGTAATGCCAAAGCCAGACAGGTTGTGCTGTCCTGTCCGCCAGAAAATAAAACCAGTGCTTTAGGTCTCATCCTATTATCTTATAAAATTCTTTGATGCTTGCACAGGGTTTTAAACAGGTTCGATATGAATTAAAACATCCTGAAGGTGGGGTACCGTTTCAAGAAGATGGTCTTTAAGCTTATGAGATAATTCGTGACCTTTGCTTACGCTTAGATTTCCATCCACCAGTGCATGTAAATCTACCCAATAACGCATGCCTGTTTTTCTCACCAGGCATTTTTCAGTTCCTTTAATGCCTTCCACGTTTGTGGCAGCTTTTCTTATCAGATCAATGACATCATCGTACTGATGCTCATCCATAATTTCTGAAAAAGCGGTTCGCATCAACTTAAATCCATTAAAAAAAATCAGTCCCGACGCAACCAGTGCGGCCCAATCATCGGCGGATTCGTAGCCTTTTCCCATCACAATCGCAATTAAAATCCCTATAAAAGCTGCAAGCGATGTTAAGGCGTCACTGCGATGATGCCAGGCTTCTGCCTTAAGTGCCGAACTATTGGCTGTTTTACTCTTTTTGAGGAGGTACCGGTACATTACCTCCTTAAACACTAAAATGCCGCTGATAACAGCCAGTGTGAACAGGTGAGGACTGGTATGTGGAGTTCGGATATGCCGGATACTTTCATAAACGATAACGGCGCCCGACACATACAGGAAAAAAACCATTAAAATGGTGATAAGCGGTTCAAGTCGTCCGTGTCCGTAAGGATGGTTTTCATCTGGCGGACGATTTGCAAATTTGAGGCCTAAAATAAGGAAAAAAGAAGACACAACATCGGTTGCTGATTCCAAAGCATCAGCAATTAACGCATAGGAATTACCTAAAACCCCGGCTGAAAATTTTATGAATATAAGTACAACATTGCTTAAAAAGCTAAATGTTGTTGCGTATAAGGCATCTTGTGACTGATTTTTTTGCAATTAATTTACAGCGTAGTCTTCGCCTGAATTAAATTGAGCAGGAGAAGTGTCCAGTGAAAACGATGGGGTTGTGGACTCTGCAAACGACTCTGGTTCATCATAGGATGTTGAGGCTTCTTCTACGGTTGGATCTGGTTCTGAAAACGTGATGCCGTTTACCAGATTGCCTTTTGCCGTTTGAAGATCGGAAGAACTGGAGATGTCCTGATCGTCCAGAATCCGGCTGGATTGCTCAACATTAAGCAGCCCTTTTTTTTGTAAGGACGATACGATGGTTTTTAAGGCTTTTGTAGGAGATTCTTTTTCGCTGGCTTTTAACTGGGCTTTATCTAACATGTCTTGAAACGAAGGCGAGCCATCAGCTGTTGGAATGCTTGCTTTTATGGGATCCGGAGTTAAGGCGGAATTGGCTTTTATGTTGTTGAGATTAATCATGGATGTATCCTCCGGGTCGAATCTTTTCAAACGCTACTGCATTATATCTGAAAATCATTTGGAACGGAAAGGGTTTTGTGGTAGCCTTTTTGACGAAAAGGGTAAAGGTTTTTTAAGGAGTTTTTTATGTCGTTTACTAACGTATCTTTTAAAGTTTTATCCTGTATTCCAGTTTCTTTTTTTACACAGATTTTTCCACTTGAATTTGATCCGGGTACAACCTCAAAACACGTTCAGGATATAGTGCTGACAGCCTTGAAAAACTGGCAGGATATGGCGCTTGAAAATCGCCCTCAGGATGCCTGTAAACTGTATAGAATAGATGGTAACGCTACTTTTTCTGGTACAATGGCAAATAAGGTTGTGCGTGTAAATGCAGGTGAAAAATCTAAAATTCCAGGTATGAAAAAAGAGTTTTTAACGTTTTATATGGAAGCCTTTTTGCCTGGACTTGTTAATATTCAGTGGGATAATGTTATCCTGTCTCAGGATATCCAAACAAACGGAATCCCAAGCTCTTTATGTAAAGCTGCAGGTACCTATACATTTTATAAGAAATCAAAAACGAATCCTCAGGATATTACGCCTACTTCCGGACATTTTACGTTTATGGTAGATGTAAACTCGGGCTTGCTGGATCATCACCATAGTGCGGTTAAAGTGAACGGTGGTATTGTTTATCCTCCTTTTCCCAAGCTCTAATCCATGAGAAAAATCCATGTTGTTTTCAAATAGGGAGAATTTTGTGAAAAAAATATGGACACTCATACAAAAAATATATCGATTTCTGAGACCTTGCTGTTCCACTTACAGGCCGTTAAAGGTGCTAATTGTTTCTTTTTTTTGTGTAGCTGGATTTGCACATGGAGAGGCTAAGCTTCTAACGCCAACGGCAGGTATTCGAGAGGCTATTTTAGGCTCCTCGTCTGTTAAGCTGCTTCAGGTTCAGCTGAAAAAAAACAGGCTTCAAATCGATCAGGACTACGGCATTGTGTATCCTGAACTGGAGGGTAAAATTCTTCCCAACGGGAACAGTCAAAAAATAGAGTCTGGTTTATTGTTTGATGTTGGAAAGCTTCTTGCAGCCTCAGGACGAGTGGGGGCAAAACGAACGGTTGAGACTTTGGAGTATCTTGTTCAGCTTCATAGCAAAATTGATGGGATGAACGCTGCCTATCTGGATGCTGTTTCAGCCTCAAAACGTTATGCTGTTTATCATATGATATGGGAGCTTGAAGAACAGGCTGTGATTTTAAAGCAGCGACAGTTTAAAGCCGGTAATATTAGTGAGTTAGAGCTTAAACTTGCCGAAAAACACTGGTGGGATGTGTATGAGAAATTATCTGAACTGGAGTTTGAGAAACAACAGACCCATCAAAGCCTTTGGGGGCTATTGGATTTTTCTCCAACTGATAACACCTGGACTTTACCAGACCACCTGGATGATGCAGTGCCTGAGGTGCCATCTGCGGCTGTTTTATGCTCAACACTTGAAAAATCACATCCGGGATTGGCCCTGATGCGTGCTAAATCTATGTCTGATGAGGAACACTTACGCTTTCAACAGCCACTAAACTCCTTTCAATTAGGCTTGGCCTACAGTCAGGAAATGGATGGTGCAAAATCTGTTGGCCCCGCTTTTAAAGCAGCCATTCCCATCGATTTTGGTAAGTCGTTTTCAGAGACATTTGATGCTCAAAAAGAGGCCGCTCAAACATCGTACTCCTTATCTAAAAGAGAGGCTGAAACGGCCATTTATGCCCTGGTTTTATCGTTGAACTTTCATAAACATCGCTACGCTACGCTTATGAAAGAACGGTTGCCCTTATCAGAACGTATTACCGAACTTACCCAGCTTCACTATAACTATATGCTGTCGGGTACTTACGAGCTTATCAAGGCGAGACAAGAGTCTTTGTATCTTGAGTTAGACGCTGTTAATCATCTGCATTTATTTTGGAAAGCATGGTCTCACTTACACAGTGTGATGGGAAAAGGATCTCTTTATGAAACGTTATAAGCTAGCGATTTTTTTACTGGGTTTTATGTTTTTATTGTTGAGTTCTGTTTATGCTCAGTCCTATACCCCTGTCACTGTTCCAAATGGAAAAACCTTACCGTTTGAATGGAAAAACGGTGTGAAGGAGTTTAAGCTGACGGTTGAGGACGTTGATCATGAGTTTGCTCCGGGCATGAAAGCCAAATGCTGGGGCTATAACGGCTCTACGCCAGGCCCGGTTATCGAGGCTGTGGAGGGGGATAAAGTTCGTATTTTGGTTACCAATAAACTAAAAGAGCCTACGGCAGTACATTGGCACGGTCTGATTATTCCTAACGGGATGGATGGGGTGTCGGGGTTGACTCAAAAACCAATTGAACCAGGAGAAACCTTCGTTTACGAGTTTACGTTAAAGCAACATGGTACGTTTATGTATCATTCTCATGGGGATGAAATGGTGCAAATCGGGTTGGGTGCCATGGGTTTTTTTATTATCCATCCTAGAACGTCTCCCCAAAAAATTGATAGGGATTTTGTCATTTTTTTAAATGAATGGTCTGTCCCGGTTGGAGCCAGTAAGCCGAATCCCAATGTGATGACGGATTTTAATCTGTTTACGTTTAATAGTAAGGTTTTTCCCGGAACGGATCCTTTGATTGTTAAAAAAGGTGATAGGGTACGTATCCGGTTTGCTAATGCGGGGCAGGAGTCTCATCCCGTACATATTCATGGGCATGCCTTTAAAACCGTGGCTACTGATGGGGGTGACATTCCCGTTACGGCCCAATGGCCAGATACCACGGTGGTTGTTTTCCCCGGTCAAACCCGAGACATCGAGTTTATTGCCGATAACCCAGGCGATTGGCCTCTACACTGCCACCGCCGCCACCACCCGATGAACGCCATGGGCCACGACACCCCCAATATGCTGGGTGTAAACCAATCAGGAGTCGAAGAAAAACTTCAAAAATCCTTACCCGATTATATGGCCATGGGTGAACACGGCATGGACGAAATGAACGCTATGTCTGCTCATATGCAAGGTCCCGACAACACCCTCCCCATGATGGCTGGCGATGGTCCATTTGGTCCTATCGGGATGGGTGGTATGTTTACGATTGTAAAAGTCAGGGACTCTGTACCCGATACCAAAGATCCCGGCTGGTACACTCACCCCAAAGGAACGGTTGCCGAGCCCGTTAAATAAATTGCAGCCTTGGTATGTCTGTCAGCTGGGTTGTATACCTCGGCGATCTGAAATTCTGATTCATCTTCCACTTATCCCGACCCTGCAACAGTGAGGCCGGGATAAGCACCTGTTTCCCAAATTTCTGATTCAACGTCATCATTTGTGTGCTTGCCTGTTGTTTCTTTAAAACAGTTCGGGAATCCTCTGTAGAAAATAACGTAATCTGAGCCTCTGTTTTTGTAGAAAGCCCGGTTAAAACAATCCCTGATTTAAGATAAAAAAATCCAGGCTGGTACAGCTTTTTTAGTCCTGAAAAGGCAGTGTCCAATAGTTCTAAAATAGACTGTGTAGGGTAGGGCAGTTTGATATAAACAGACTCTGACATCTTTTTTTGCTCTGTTTTTTTATAGATAAATACAACTATCCCGGAACACACAACATTGCTTTTAAACAATTTGAAAGCCGCGGTTATACAATTATTGGTCAAGGCTCCCTCAAGTTCGTAAAGGCTGGTTAGTTTTTCACCAAAACTTCTGCTGGATAGAATCATTTTTTTAGGCGTTCTGTCTTGCGGCTTCCATGTAAAACAGGGATTCCCTTTTAACTCTTCCTGAATACGCACGCCTTGAATTGTCAGATGTTTTTGTACCCAGGCTGTTGGCAGTTTTGCAAAAAGTCCTGCGGTTGTAATGCCTTTATTCAATAAAAGTTTTGCATGTTTTCGCCCGATTCCCCATACATGTTCAATAGGAAACGTATCTAAAATAGCCGAAAAAGAGGTCGGCAGCACAAAGGCCGGCAATCCCATCCGTTTGGCCAGATAATGAGCCAGTTTTGCCAATGTTTTGCTGGGTCCAAATCCTACGGTGACAGGTATTCCAATCCATTGAAAGGCTTTGTGATGCAGTTCGTATCCAATTTGTTTTAATCTCACCGGATCAGTAGAGTCTGTTTTTATAAAGGCTTCATCTATGGAATAAACATCCACATCCTGAAAGCAGGTGCTGTAGAGGTGAATCAATCGTTGAGACAATTCTCCATATAACTCAAAATTAGCCGAAAAAACAGTGATTTTGTATTGTCTAAACAGCGTTTTACATTTAAAAGCTGGTTTTCCCATTTCGACTCCCAAGGCCTTTGCTTCTGCCGATTGTGCAATCACACATCCATCATTATTAGATAAAACGACAACGGGTTTTTTTATTAAATCCGGCCTGAACACCCGTTCACAGTTCGCATAAAAATTGTTGGCATCCACAAGCCCTATCATGATGTTTGTTGAGGCGAATGAATGACATAGGTTACAACTCCCCATACGGTCTGTTGTTTTTTTAAGGACGAGCAAGGCAGAATGTGGAAGTTTTGATCGGCAATGGACACCACAATCTGGTTTGATTTTGGCGTCAAAGATCGATCCACAATAATATAATCTCCGGGATTAATACGATGCTGCTTCTGCTCACCAATAACCGCAGATTCTGAAATTTTCATTAAAAAAGTAGCCAACGGGTTTTTGATAAGTAGTTGCCGAATGTCCAAAGCCTGCTCATAAAAATCCTCAGCTGGAGACGGAAATCCCGAATATTGTTTTAGTGGTGAATCCATTTTTACAAAATACCACGCAAAAGCACGGTTTTCAAGTGTTTTTTTATACGATATGATCACACCATGATGCAATGGGTTCCCATCCTTCTTTTAGTTATCTCCAACGTCTTTATGACAGTGGCCTGGTATGGTCATCTCAGGTTCAAATCGGCTCCACTGGTTACCGTTATTGTCGTCAGCTGGCTGATTGCTTTTTTGGAGTATTGTTTTCAGGTTCCGGCTAATCGGATTGGGAATCAGTATTTTTCAGCAGCTCAGCTTAAAACGATGCAGGAAATTATTACGTTTATCGTGTTTATTGGATTTTCAGCGTTGTACCTGAAAGAGGAGATTCGATGGAATCATCTGGTGGGGTTTGTGTTTATTATTTTGGCTGGTTTTTTTGTGTTTAAGAAGTGGTGAGGGTCTCTAATGAATCTTAATCTTGATAATAAAGTTGCCGTTGTTACGGGTGCTGGTCGAGGGATTGGCAAAGCTATTGCCTTGGGTCTGGCTAAAGAAAAATGCAGGGTTGTCTGTTTAACCAAGTCTCAGGATATGCTTGAAAAACTGATGGGTGAGCTCCCTAATCCCGATCACCATTTAGGCATGGTGTTTGATGTAACTGATTTTGAAAAAATCGAGGGTGTATTTAAAGAAATCAGTCAAAAAATGGGTAAAATAGATATTTTGATTAACAACGCTGGGATTAGTAAACCTCCAAAATTTGTTTTTCAAACATCAGAAACGGAATGGGATGATATTTTAACAACCAATCTAAAAGGGTATTACGCAACAATCCGGCATGCTACGCGATACCTGCTTAAAAACAAAGGCGGCCGCATTTTAAATATAAGTTCAGTGTTAGGTCAGACCGGGGCTCCTGGTTTGGCTGCATATTCTGCATCAAAAGGCGGGGTTATTGCCCTTACCAAATCGTTGGCAAAAGAGCTGGCCTTAAAAAACATAACCTGCAATGCCATTGCTCCTGGCTATATTTTGACAGACATTAATAAAGATATGCCTTTGGAAAACCAGCGTCAGCTATTGGCCAATATTCCTGTTGGTCGTGCAGCGGCACCTGAAGAAGTGGCTCCGATGGCCCTGTTTCTTGTAAGCGAGCTTTCTGCCTATATCACAGGCCAGGTTTTTAATGTTGATGGAGGCCTTGTCATCTAAAATGCCCCGTTTTTTTCAATCCCATATTCCTCCTGTTGTTGATAAATTTCACGATCAAATTCTATTGGATATTAGAGTTCACGATCTTAATTATGGTGCCCATTTAGGTGGCATTGAACTTCAAAACCTGATGCATGAGAGCCGCCTTCGACTCTTTAACAAATATGGATTATCAGAGTTGAACTTTGGTGAAGGAAGCCTGCTCCTTACAGAAATGTGGATCAAACTGTTTAGATCAGCATTTTTAGGACAGATATTAGAGTTTAAAATAGCGGTGTGTTCTATCTCAAAAGTGCGATTCGAGCTTTACTATGAGATTTCAAACGTATCTACAAAAGAAAAAACAGCGGTCTCTGTTATGGAGTTTGTCTGTGTGGATAGTCAGGGTAAACCGTTGCAACTCCCAGAGGTTTTTTGCAAAGCGTTTTTGTAGGCGTTTAAAGTCCCACCTATTTTAAATAATGAGTAAACCAGTCTACGTTTCGCTGAAGGCTATCTCGAACTGTATCTGTACCAAATAAAACATGTCCTTGTTGTGGATAGGTCACCCATTGAAGTACAGTCCCATCGTGTTTAAGGCGCTGAGCAAATTCCAAAGGTTGGCTTTGAGGAACTCGAACATCTTTTTCCCCGTTTTGCATCAAAACAGGTGTTAAAAATCGTTGTTTAGCAAATAATGGAGACGCCTCAGCGTAAGCCCTATACGAGGAAAAAGGGGGGGCTTTAAAATAGGTCAAAAGCCAATCGTTCATATCTGTTGTTCCGTATAAACTGGCTATATTAAAAAATCCACCTCCTATTGAAGCTGCTTTAAACATGGACGACTTGCTAATAGAGACAGCGGCTAAATATCCACCATAACTCCATCCTGCTATTCCAATGTTTTTTGTATCGATCATTCCTTTACTATCAAGAAATGCAATGCCTGATAATACATCTTTAACATCAATAGTGGCCCATTGTTGAATCAAAGACTTCCTAAAAGCTTCTCCATAACCTGTACTGCCTCTGTGGTTAGGCATAAAAATCATAATGCCTTTGCCTGCTAACACCTGTGTAGGTTGATCCCAACGTCCAACTGCAAATCTGTTACTAAAACAGGAGGCAGGTCCACCATGAAGTTTAACTAGAAGCGGGTATTTTGTTCCTTTTTTGTAGCCTACAGGTTTGATTAAAAGCCCTTCTATCGTTTCGCCATCGCTTTTCCATTGAATAATTTCTGTTTCTCCCAATTCAAGCGCTTTGGCTGTTTTGTTATGCTCTGTAAGTTGTTTCGGATTTAAGGTTGGAAACGATGATATATAAAGCTCTTGAGGAGAATGAGAGTCCTCTTTTACACAGGCTACGGTTTTAAAATCTTTAGAGAAACTAAATTTTTCCCAGACGGCACTATCAGATGTTATAAAACGCACTTTTTTTGTATCTAACGATAAAGCGGCTAAAGGATATGTAACGCCTTTTTCAACCTTATAAAAGATAGATGTCCCATCCGGGGAATCGTCATAAAGTTCTACGACCCGATCAGAAATGGTTGAAGAATAGCGATTAATGACAGATTTTTTTAGATCAAAACAATCAATTTGTCGGCCATCCATCCATAAATCGTTTTCAAATCCAGATAAGGACACATAGTAGATAAACTCGCCATTTTTTGACCATCGTGGCCACCAAAACGGGTACGATTTTTGTGTAGAAAGTGGTTTAAGATAGACAACCTGTTTGGTTTGAAGCGAAAGTATCCCGGCTTTTGCCTGCATTTCGTCTTGAATAGTGGGACCATCCCAACGCTCAAAAACAAGCTGCTTGCCATCTGGTGCCCAGTCTACTGTTTTAATCAAACATTTTTCTTCTATAAAACGAGTTTTTGTCTTTTGTTTTGTATTAAAAATCCATAATTCTGTAGGCTGAAACTCGGGTTTTTTAGAGTAAAGTTTAGGGCTGCTATCTTGAGGTGGAGATTGCGTGATCAAACAGGCCAGGTTATTTCCTGTGGGTGCCCATTTAAACAGGTCAATAGAGCCATTGAATGTAGCTACTATAGAGGCTACAGGGTTTTGTTCGTCGCTATCGTATTGAACGATGCTATTAGCATTCACATAACCCAATGTTTTGCCATCAGAAGCCCATCGAGGAGACTTTCCGTTGCCAGGAATAGTTGCCGTAGAAAGTATACGTTTAGCCTCATCAAGACGAATGAGTTGTATCTTGCCATTTATGACATACGCAATTTTATCTCCTTTTGGAGATAAGCTGACTTCTGACATATTTTTTAGATTAAGAACGTCTTCAACTGTCATGGTCGTGGCAAAAACCGGAACATTTCCTACAACACACAGTAATAAGGCAAAAAGGAGTTTTTTCATAGGTAGATACTATAACGTAATGGTGTTTCTATGAATATCCTGACTTTATATTTTTATCTGGTATTTTTGAATGAATATCTATTTGTAAAAAATAAAAATTTATTTTAATATCTTTTGATAATTTTAAGAAAAAGGGGATTTTGATGAGTAAAAAAAGAATCTTAAACAGTTGTTTGTATATAGTTTTATGTGGAATTTTTTACTCACTCCCTGTTTTAGCTCAGCTTCAAAATCCATCTTCCGGGGTTTATTCCATCACGGAATCATCCGCCTCAGATTCTCAACTTCACCTTAAAAATACCCAAAGCAACGGAATATCCAGACTATTATCTATTGGCGGAAACGGTACCGTAACCACCCAGATGATTTCCGATCCCACAACCAGCCTCTCCCGATTTGGTTCCGCCTCCACAGGCATCGATGTAGATCTTTTCACCGCCAGAGACCTCTTCCTCAGCACAACCTCCGGCAGCACATTAACCCCAA
>CAZFCP010000023.1:0-29422 GCA_964517775.1 uncultured Candidatus Marinamargulisbacteria bacterium
TAGGTCGTTGTACTTTTTAACACCCATACACCATTCTGTTTTTTGTAGGTCTTTTTCGGGAGATTGGAAAAATAATACTCCACTTTGACATCCTGCTGGCCAGTTGCCTGATTCAATATCGGTCGACCCAGGCTATCTATCGTTTGGATACCCGTTATGCCACCGCTCGTTGTTGTCGTCGTTTTTAAATCTGCTGAATACGCTATTGTATCCTGACTACCATCTGGGTAGATTGTTCCTGTTGGACGGCCATAGCGATCATACTGAAACGTGGTGACATTTCCATTAAGATCGGTACTTTTTACCAACTGCCCTGTTCTAACCTCATATTCCGATACACTAGTCTTATTATTTAACGTTTTTGTAATGATGTACTGATTTGAGTTTTGCACATAACTGGTTTGAACACTTAGTTCTGAGCCATTTGGTAAAGGCGTTTTTTCTTCTACCACTCGTCCCACATTATCGTAGCTAATCGTTTTCAGCTTTTTACCAGAACTAGAGCTACCCTGATACGCCTCCACAGGCTGTCCGTTACTGTTGTATTGCGTAAAGCTGGATCGGCTTTTATTTGTAGTTAAATCGGTCGCTGTTGTTGTTTCTGGCAAACTAAGTAGGTTTTTATTGATCAGATCATTACTACTGCCATTTTTAGAGGTTTTGGCATAGCTAGTTTCTTGCTTGGCAATAGGAGTTAGACTGGCTCCCTTTTTTGTTATCGTTGTTAATGGATTGTAGTTACTATCAAACGCTGTCGTTTCGCTTTGGCTTTGAATTATTCCGTTTTTGTATTGTATCGTTTTTACAGGTAGCAAGCGGTCGAAGTCGTAATAGGTTTGGGTTTCGGAAATACCCTGAGTCTTTCTCGTGAGCATCGCTTTTTCAAAGGTGTACTGCTCTTTTTCAATTTTGACTGTAGCACCTGCGTTTACAGCATAGCTGCGATTTCCAAAAACATCCGTTGTTTCAATAGGGTTTACAAGCACCTCCGCTGTTGCAAAATACCAGGCATCATAATCTTGCTTCGGGGGTCTGTATTTGGTTTTCTTCAAATAGCCTACTCCCGTTTGTCCTGTGTACCCTTCAAAACTTCTTGGATAATTAAACCCATAGGTCGTTACATCCCCTGTTCCGCCTATTAGCTGCTTCTTAATAACAACGGGGGTAGAAGCACTTTTATTGAGCAAATAATTGATTCCATACTGGGTTTCTGGCCAAACTTTGGCATCGCTTGTTACTGTCACAAGGCTATCTTCATAGGTATAGACTACTTTCGATCCCAAAGCAGACTCTATCTCTGTTAACACAATTCCATATTGCTTTTGCAAATCCTGACATAAATACCACTCCTGACAATCTATTCGGTCAGGATAACCAGCCCCAATTTCAGGTTTCGGCGGATGATCAGGGAACTTATACCCAGCAATTGCGTATTGTGGATGCCACTGCCGAAAAAGACCCACATGCTCGCCTACTTCAAAGTACCGGTATCGAGGAGAAAAAGAGCTGTACCGATAGATTTTACCAGGTAGATCTCCTACTTTGACACCTGTTAAACAACCACTGACATCGTAGCTATACACTATTTTTAACAAATTCCCATTTATATCAGGATGAGTGACACTTGTAATCATCTGATCGGAACCTTCTGAAGCCAAGTTACTTGCTTCTCCATACCCTATCGTAATTGTTCTACCAAAGGTATCTACTATGCTTGAAACCCTTGTTTTAGTATAAGTAGGGGCAATCCCGACGACTGGGTAGATCGGAATTAGTTTTTTTGTTCCGTCCTTAAAATATATCATGTAGGCTCCGTTCCCTACTGAAGCCCAGCCTAAAATATTAGGATTTATTGATAACTCATACCCATTATTTTTTATATAATCGATATTTCCCTGTCCAATTATTGGACCCAATTTCTGCACGGGAACATTAATCCCGCCACTTAAATCCTGGTAGTTAAATTGGATACTATTTCCAGACAAGTCTTGAATTCGGCTAAGATAGTACCCCTCTATTTTGTATTGCGTATCAGAATTTCTTGAGTCTTCTTGAAATTTAGTATATGACTCTTTGTAAAACTGCTTACTAAAAACAAATAGTCTTCCACTTGTTGTCTTGAACTGAACTTCCGTAATCGGATCCATTTTTCCGCCACTTGTAATCACTGATGTTTTATTAAAATTTCCAGGCTGCTTACTTACACCATTTTCATATTCTTCAATACCATCCGCTGTTTCTACAAAAACCTTATCAATATTTTTTGAGTCGTTCGATCTCACAACAAACACTCGCATACCAATATTAAAGGCCCATCCTTTTCCGGCATACATTCCCAATGCTTTCTGCTCTGTTGGGTTCAAGTTTGGTTCAGTTTGATACCGACTTGAGGAATAACTTCTTGTGATACTTAAATCCAACCCATTTTTACCCGGCAACACTAAATCCGTTTCACTAAATCCCAATCCACCCGTTGTTAGGTTCACTTCTCCAGTCTGATACCCAACCTGCGCCAAACCTGTAATGGTTCCTAATTGTGACGTTGAAGTCCCAACCCCACCAGAAGTTGAAGATGAGCCACCTCCAACTGATGAAGCTGTAATCAAAGGCTGCTCATTTCTACCATAAAACGGATCGGCACCTACTATCACCGCTGTTGCATTATTTGTTCCAAAAACACAGGACCCGTACCCTGCAAAAATCAAAAAGAATAAAATTGAAACTTTTTTTCTTAAAATAGAACAAACATCCCTAGAAAAATGTCGCACAATAGCTCCCCTTACATAAATTTTCTTGCTAAGAAAAATCAAAATACCAAACACCTTAATTTATGTAAAGATTTTTAAATAAATACAAAAAGAGGATGTAGGCGAAGGGTTACGAAATTCGTTTTAACGAAGCGTATTTAGACATCACCTTTTTTGTGAACTCTCCAAAATCAAGCTCTAACACCGTTCTATCTTTTTCGCCGGTAATGGCGGATATTTTTCCGATTCCCCACTCGGGATGCTGTACCGTATCGCCGCAAGCCCAGGCTTTTTGATCAATATGTTGAGGGTCTTCCGAGCGGCCCTGTTCAAACATACTGTCCATCCAGGACGGAACTGTAACGCCACTTATAAAGGTTTTTGATGTGGGTTTGTTTAATATAAAAGAGAACAGATTTTGCAAAGACGCATCAGCATCCTGAGGGGTGGATATAAAAAGAATGTCGGCAGCAAGATCATCCAATAAAGACATGTGTTGTAGAGGAAGCAGCAAAACACGATTGGAATACCGCAAGGTGCGCTGCCATGGTGTTTGTACAGCAACGGCATCCAGAAGCGTTACAAGCGAAAACTGTTCGTCCTGAACCCAATTTAACAGTTCGCTTAAGCGTTCTTCGGGGTTCAAATCATCGTCACCTTCCTGAATGCCATCTAGGTCTGTCTGCAAGGCGAGATCGGCAATAGACAGGATGAGATTTTCAAGGGTGCAGCGATGTTCGGCATAATCGGCCTGAAGCGCATAAATGTGGTCGAATAAATCCTTCAAAGCCTCACGTTGGGGAATGTTGGCTGATAGATCCCTAACAAGGGAGGGAAGAGGTTTTCGAGTGTCCAAAACGGCTTTTACCCATTGAGAACTATCCTCTTCGGCAATACCCAAGCTTTGGGCAACATCCAGAACCGCGCCAACATCGTTAGGGTTAAAAACGGCTTTTAAATAGGATAAAACACGGCGGAGTTCGGGGGTTTCAAAAAAGCGATACTCGCCGACCTTGGTGTAAGGAATGCGGGAGGCAACCAGCTGTTTTTCAAGTTCATGAGAGTGAGCGGCAGTAATGACAACCATTTCAGAAAAATCAACACCTTCGTCTCTGGCTTGCTGGATATGCTGGGTGATAAATAAGGCTTCCTGATCTAAATGAGAGGTTTTAAAGGAAATCCAGGACGGGGTATGACGGGGTGATAATGTTTGACATGAAACATTATTTAGTACGGGAAACTCAAAGAAAGAGTCTGAAGTTAAGGTCAGATTATAATGATGGGCTAACTCATATATAAGCTGTTTTTCGCTATCTGAAAACCAGTGCATATTATCCACAACGACCAGGCCGTAATGAAATAAACGCAACAGCTGCTTATCTTTTTGGATGAGGGATAAAACAATAGAAGGCAATTCTGAGGATTTCACACCGTTATTTAACTCGAGCCAGTTTTCCTGGACATCGGAATCATCACCTAAAACAGCGGTGATCCAGGACATATCCCTGTCGTTAAATACGGAAAAAGGATCGAGGCTATGTTGAGCATAGTAAGTTCTTAAAACAACCAGGCACCATTCACTGAGAGAGAAATAGGCCATAGGTCTGGCCACATCACCGTTGGATTGCAGGATGCGCTGGTACAGCGTTTTTGCGCCATCCATAGAGCCTGATAAAAGCAAAATGGAATGAGCCTCACAGCCGTTATCCATGGCAGAGGCAACAGCTTCGATGAGCTTTGCTGTTTTTCCACTTCCAGTGACACCTGTATAAAGTGATAGGTTAAAAGTTGACATGCCTTAAGCATCAAGGTTTTAGGGCGTCTTTGTCAAGAAGAAAATAGGGAGTTTTGTGAAATGACTTTTTTGCCCAATAATTTGGATAATGCTACACTTTGATGCCATGAAACAGATTGCATTACTAGATTACGGCGGAGGAAATTTGGGCAGCGTTGCAAAGGCCGTAACAGAGCTTGGATTCACGCCAAACATCATCACATCGGTAGAGGAAGTCAGGCAATCTGAGGTACTGATTTTACCGGGTCAGGGCGCCATTTCACAGGCCATGACACAGCTTCGTTCAACCGGTTTGGACAAGGCTTTACTGACGTATCTGAAAAGCAAAAAACCGTTTTTGGGAATTTGCCTGGGGATGCAGCTTTTATTTGAGTTTTCAGAAGAAGACGGTGGCGAAAAAGGCCTGGGTTATTTAAAAGGACAGGTGACAAAATTTACAGATCCAACACTTCGCATTCCTCACATGGGATGGAACAAGGTGATGATTGTTAAGGACGATAACGGTTATTTTAAGGAAACGTCAGGCTCTCAGTTTGCGTATTTTGCACATTCCTATTTTGTGGAAACGTCTGAAACAGACTGGATTTCAACGACAACAACGTATGGAAAAAGCTTTGTATCGAGCATTCAAAATGGAGATCAGCTTGGTATTCAGTTTCACCCTGAAAAAAGCGGGGCTTTTGGGATGTCTATTTTAAAACATTTTTTAGAAAAAACGGGAGTTTAAGATGATAGAGAAAATTACGGTTAAAGGGGCTCGTGTTCATAATTTAAAAAACGTATCGCTTGAGATTCCTCGCAATGCGTTTGTAGTATTTACGGGGCTTTCAGGTTCGGGAAAATCATCACTGGCTTTTGATACGATTTATGCCGAAGGTCAACGCCGGTATATGGAATCGTTATCGGCTTATGCCCGGCAATTTTTGGATCAGCTGGATAAACCGGATGTAGACCGGATTGAAGGATTATCTCCGGCTATTTCCATCGATCAGAAATCATCCTCCCACAATCCAAGATCCACCGTTGGGACCGTAACCGAAATTTACGATTATTTTAGAATCCTGTTTTCCAGCATAGGAAAGCCGCATTGCTACAGCTGCGGACGGCCTATCGAGCATCAAAGCATCCAGGAAATGGTAGACACTATTTTGTCTCAATTTTCCGATCAGGAGCTGCTGGTTTTAGCGCCAATTGTCAGCGATAAAAAAGGGGAATTCAAACAGATTTTCGAGCAGATCAAACGGGATGGATTTTCACGTTTAAAAGTTGATGGAACCCTATATAGAATAGACGACACTATTCCGATGGACAGACTCAAAAAACACTCGATTGATATCGTCATTGATAAAATCAAAGTTCAACAGGACAACACAACCCGTCTGTTTGAATCCCTTGAAACAGCCTTAAGACAAACCAAGGGGCTTGTGACGGTTGAAAACACCAAAACCGGAGAAACCAATCTTTTTTCAGAGCTTTTCTCCTGCCCTCACTGCAACATCAATATTCCTGAAATCAGCCCGAGACTTTTCTCATTTAACTCACCTATCGGAGCCTGCCCATCCTGTAATGGATTGGGAAGCCTTTTGGATTTTGATCTGGATTTAGTGATCACCACAAAAGATCAGCCGCTGTATTTATCTACCCAAAAAATTATAAATTTAGATAAAACCATTTACGGACGGATGGCTGAAAAAGGCGCTCAAAAACATGGATTTACCCTTAAAAAAAGTTTTGATGAATTAACAGAAGAGCAACAAAACTGGTTTTTATATGGATCCAAAGAGGCCGTTAAACATAATCCCTACACCAAAGCCGACGATATTCCGCCTCAGGATCCAGACGAGTGGGAGGGTGTAATTAGCAATTTAAGACGCCGGTATTTTCAAACTACGTCTGAAGGCATGCGCTTTTTCTTTAGAAATTATATGGGTGAGATTCCCTGCTCTACCTGCGATGGGAAACGTTTAAAGCCAGCAGCTTTATCTATTACGGTTGGGGAAAAGGCCATTTCCGAATTAATGAATTTTAGCGTGGAAGAGCTGTTTAATTTTATTGGCAACCTTAAATTGAGCAAAAAAGAGCTGGATATTGCAAAGCTTGTGATTAAGGAAATTGCAGAACGGCTTAATTTTTTACGGAATGTTGGATTGAATTATCTTTGCCTCAGCCGGAAAGCCGGAAGTCTGTCTGGCGGTGAGTTTCAGCGGATTCGTCTGGCCACACAAATCGGGGCGGGACTAACGGGGGTTTTATACGTGCTGGATGAACCCAGTATCGGGCTGCACCAGCGTGACAATCTCCGCCTGATAGACACCCTGGTTCACCTTAAAAACCTGGGAAATACGCTTATCGTTGTGGAACATGACGAAGACACCATCAGAACCGCTGACCACATCGTAGACATCGGCCCGGGAGCCGGAAAAGAAGGCGGAGAAATCCTGTTTTCAGGAACCTTCGACCAGCTTCTGGAATCTAAAACATCCATTACAGCTCAATATATGACGCGGAAAAAAGAAATCAAAGTTCCTGAAAAACGTCGGACGTTTGCAGATCAAAAATATCTGTCTGTCGTTGGTGCCAAAGAAAATAATCTTAAAAACGTCACCGCTCATTTTCCACTAGGCAAGCTGATTTGTCTGACGGGCGTATCGGGTTCGGGTAAAAGCTCGTTGATGAATGAAATCCTTCATAAAGCTCTGATGCGTCATTTTTATAAAAGCAAGGAAAGACCAGGGTTACACGACAAAATTGAAGGGCTAGAACATATCGACAAAGTTATTACGATTGATCAGTCGCCGATTGGACGAACGCCACGGTCAAATCCGGCTACATATACCAACGTATTTACCCCTATTCGGGACCTGTTTGCACAAACCCGGGAAGCCAGAATCAAAGGGTACAAAACCGGGCGTTTCAGCTTCAACGTAAGAGGCGGGCGCTGCGAAGCCTGTGAAGGTGACGGCGTTACAAAAATCGAAATGCACTTTTTATCGGATGTGTACGTAACCTGCGACGTGTGTAAGGGGAAACGGTACAACTCGCAAACGCTTGAGGTTCATTATAAAGGCTATACGATTTCGGACGTGTTGAATTTAACCGTTACGGAAGCCTTGGCGGTATTTGAAAATATTCCATCGATTGCATCGAAATTAAAAACGCTTCAAGAGGTTGGATTGGGCTACATTCAACTGGGGCAAAGTGCTACGACGTTAAGCGGCGGGGAAGCACAACGGATTAAACTGGCAAAAGAGCTTAGCAAGCGCAGCACCGGGAAAACACTTTATTTGTTGGATGAGCCTACAACGGGGCTTCATTTTGCAGATATTCAGCATCTTCTTGAGGTGTTAAATCAGCTGGTGGATTCAGGGAATACGGTAATGGTTATTGAACATAATCTGGATGTGATTAAAACCGCGGATCATATTATTGATATGGGACCGGAAGGCGGAAATGGCGGGGGATTTGTAATTGCCGAAGGAACGCCGGAGGAGGTTGCCTCGGTGGATAAATCGTATACGGGGCAATTTTTAAAACCGTTGGTGTTTGCGGCGGTTTCGGCGCGGGATTAACGCACGATTAATGGGATTTTAATGCATGGATGTCACGGTTTCGTAGAGACGCAAAATTTTGCGTCTCTACGGGATTGGGGATCAATGCGTGATCATTCACATATGGCGCCATGGCATGGAACAACATTTCGATCTGGTGTTGTTTGTGACGGTTTTTGGACACGATTAATGGGGTTTTAATGCATGGATGCCACGGTTTTGTAGAGACGCAAAATTTTGCGTCTCTACGGGGTTGGGGATCAACGCATGATCATGTCATGAACGGTAACCGGATTACGTTTTTCCTGTGGAAATAAATTCAACAAAATGGGGATCGTGTTTCATCGGGTCGTATTCCACCTGTGAAAAATTATCCAGATAAAAAATCGTTATCCCACCCTCACGAATCGAGGAACGAGACGGATCTTTTGGGAAATGAGAAAAACGCTCGGAGCTGACATCCAGAGAATCGGATGTGGCTGTCACATGCCCTGGTCTAAGACCAAAACTGTCACGTCCACCGATAAACACCGGACGGCCCTCGTGTTTACCGTAAATCCCCAACGTAAACGGCCCTTCAGCAAGAGGAAAATACGCCTGGGCAAAATCCAGAAGCGGATTTATTCCTGCATTTCTCGGCTGGCTGAGCAGGTATAGCATTCCTGGTAATGAAAGCGGTACAGCGGCATCCTGAAAAATCATTTGCAGGGTAGCCAGATAAAGCTCTACAACGGCAGAATCGCTGAGGTTATCGGTTAAAATATTTACCTTGTACACCCTAAGAATTTCATCGTGGTAATGAGACAGGAATTGCATCAGTTTTGGTTTGGATACAACCTCTCCGTTATGGATAATGCCCAAAAGCTGTTCCGGACTGTTTAATCCAAAGCTGCCACCTCGTGAAAATGGATGTGCTAAATCGTATCTTACTGATACGTTGGTGGCAAACCGTACGTGTCCAACAAAGATCGAAGACTTATAACCTGAAACCAAATCCTTAAAATAAGGCATCTGATCACCGCCAAGCATGCCTTTATACACCACAACCTCCGTTGAAAAGCTGGAAATTCTAAAAAAGTGCTCCGGGCTAAGTGTTGTTGTCCAGCCCATTAGTACACGCATGTCTTCTTCACAATTAAAACCCATCCGTGAAATGACCTGAGGAAAAGGCTCGGTTGACACACTGGTTGAATCAGGACGTGTAAATATCTGTATGATAGATGGTTTTTGCCGTTGATCAGGCAATAGAATAGAATCATCAACAGGAACATCGCGCACGGCTATCAACTCTAACCCATTTTTCTTAAGATACTCGTTCAGATGCTGAACCACAAGATCGTAAGAGGAAGGATACAGGGTTTTATTCGGTACAAAAAACTGGCCTATGGCATATGTTCCGGCCTGGCCAAGATCAATACCATCGGCGGCAAGCGCTTTGGAAAAAAAGGAGTGGTCAATATCAACGATGGCACCAGCTCCATCCCGAGAAGCAGAACCAACTCCAGAGCCTCTATGTGAAGAATGAGCCATTGTTTTAATACCGTTTAAGACGGTTTCTTCCGAGGGTTGCATAGACGCATGGAAAGCAAGTCCACATTCGGATCTTAGACGGGAAATTTCTGATGAAAACACTACGGTTGCGGATGACTCCTGAAGCTCACGAACTTCGTGCATACAGCCCAGATACTGGTCTTCTGGAAGCATGGATTCCATTTTGGTACGGGTTAACTTCCCTCCCTTAATATGGCAGGTACACCCTTTACAGGTTCCAGTTGAGCAGGTCCCCTTATCATTTCCAGGAGGTAATTCACGCTTAAACACATCGTGAAGGGTCTCTCGGGAGCGTTTTTCAGGAATATTCAATACGATAGCCTCAGCGGTATTCGTATGAACAGTCAGTGTGACAGGGATTAACGGCAATTCCGAATCAGACTGCAAAGCAGACGGCATCATCACGCCCAAACGTCTTTCCAGTCGAATTCTATTCAGGGCACTTTGGTATCCATGCTCTGTTAAGGGTCTTGGGATAACGCCAGTATGTATAGCATGTTGCAACAGCTCATAATCATCTTTTTCATAAGCATTCTGGGATAAGGCTTCTACGGTCTGATAAGGGAATATAACAGGCGTTGTTTGATTGGCATGAACGGTAGAAAGCACCTCAACTGCATTTTGCATACTGGATTCCACCTGCCCGATACCCAACGCCGCCTGACCAACATAATAGACAGGAGCCAGCTCATGAGTCTGATCCACCTGCAATTTTCTGTTTGGAGAGAAACCGATACTTGAGACCACCTCTACCTGCTCAAGACGAATTCCGTTTTTAAATAAAGCCGTTTTTCCAGCTCCAGACTCTGTAATAGACTCCAGCTCCATACCAAACATAAATCGAATTACTTTTGCACCAGGTGCCGGAGAATCCGTTTGAATATGCCTTAAGAAAAACTGAACAATTGGATCCTGGTTGTCTTGAAGACTGTCTATGATTTCCGGCAAACAACTTACCTGGATATGGATATGACCTTCTTTTTCCAATGTTTCAAGCTCTAATAATTCCGCTAAGGAAAATTTAGTATCTTTTGGATTTGGAGCGCGACCGGTAATCATCACCGTACGAACATCCATATGATCCAGTTCCTGTTTAACAGATTGGGAAACAGGCAATAAGTGGGTTGGTTTTGTAAGTATTCTTGCAATATCCAGTGACGCATTTCCAAACCCATATACACAAACCTGCCGTGTATCTTCAGGAAGAGGACTTTTTCTGGGCTGATCCGTCTCTGATGGTTTGGACGTGTACCAGGAAGCCATCTTTGCCACAGATACAGCCAGCTCTTTACCTGGAACCTGCAGTTTATTGGGAGACGAACCCGTTGCAAGCACCACCACAGAGGACTGCTGTCTTAAGTTCTTTAAAAGATCAGCGGTTACTTTTGTACCTAAAACAAGTTTGATTTTGGGATCCTTTAAAATATCCTTAATCAGTCTATCCAAAACCATTTGGGGGCCTTCGTGATCGGGAGCCACTTTATAGCTGACTTTTCCACCAAGCTCATAATCCTGTCCGATACCAACGACCTCAAAGCCTTTTTGGGAAAGTTCAAGCATGGCTTTAAGACCAGCCACACCGGTTCCAACAACAACAGCAACAGGCTTTGGTTTCAAAAAGACCAAAGAATCTTTAATGGTGAGTCCCTGCTGAGACCTGGCCACGGTCTTTTCATAAGCTTTCCATAAACCAAAATTTGCAGTTGGAGGTTTTAGAGCTGGAGATGAACCCAGATCTTCTATATCAGGAATAGGCTCTTGCTGAGGACGTAAGGCAAGGTGCATATCGGAAATTTGAGACGGATCCCAGGCATGTGCCGGAGAATGCTTCGACAGTTTTAAGATATGTTTTGGCGATGGTTTTACACTTGTCATGGCAAAAAGAGCAATGGCATCCACTGAGATATTCCCAGGGACTCCGGGCAAGCCCACTATTCCGGATAGTTCAGCATCAAAAAAACAATGTTCAGCCGCTTTTGCCCCAACCCGGGTTTGTGCCGAAGACATGGAGGCTTTCGCAAGAATCCGCTGCCAGGACGCCTTCATGGCTTCGAGATAATTCTCCCAGCATTCATCCGGTAGCTGCATAAATCCCTTATCATTTTCACGAAGGGCAACCTGGGTTTTGATATAAACCTCCGTCATAACCGGAGCCACCAGTTTTACACCGCCAACGTTCACCATCAAATCCAGTAAATGTGGAGAAAGCAGCTCGTTTGTCTTCACAACAAGATCAAAAGAAAACCCTTTACAGTGTTTTTGAATATAAGCCGCTGCAAACCAGGACGGAATAGCAAAACCGTCCTGATCATGGCAAAGCATAATGGTTTTTACAGGTGTGTCTGAAAGTGTTTTTTTAATGTGTTCTACAGCTTTATCCAGGCAATCCAACATAGCTTGTCTGGCCTGCTCAGGACTATCGGCTTTAAATGAGATAGATACAGGCAAAACAGGTCGTGACGATTCCAGCTTACTTAATTGAGCAGCCGACACAATAGGATGAGGAAACTTTAACGGCACCGCAAGAGGAGTCTTACCCTGAAGCTGATCCAGAGACAGAAACCCTCCACCCAAAACTACTTCCGTAGAACACAACGCCTGCTCCTGTGGAACAGCATAAGGAGGATTTGTAATCTGACTAAAGCCTTCCTTAACAAAATGCATGGGATCGATACGTTCTGGAAGTCTGGTTTCCGCATTAAGAAAAAAGGCATTTCCAAACAGATTCGGATTTCCCATCGACATTTTGGGCTCATCTTTTCCCATCTGAGCCATAGGCATAATCATTAAACTAAGAATATCGGTATCCCAACCCAGGTGTTGAACCTGGATATCCGGCAATACCGGCACAAAAGCAGGAGGGTCGAGCTGAAGTGTATCCAGCTCTTTTTTTGTAATCAATCGGTAATGGGCAAGATTCGCTGGAAGGTGAGTAAAAGGAAATAAATCTCTGATATGAGGATCTACAGGCTCTCCGATATTAAACTCTGGATTTTGTACGATATCAACAAAAATCCGGGCGTCAGGATGGATATTTTTTGCAAATCCAGGCTCGATTTTCCCTGTTATGAAAACTTTGGCAGATGCCCCTAACTGTTCACAGGAGAACATGCCAACATGGACAACTACCGCTGTTCCGTTAAAATGGTGAAGGGCATGATGTCCGCAGAATCCCTCAACAACAACAGTTCCAGAGGCTCTGTTTCCAGCGTATGGTCCACAATCTCCGTTAATAATAACGGTTCCCTTTGCATAATTGGCAGCAGCAATTCCTGCTGAACCATGAAGAGTAAAGGTACAGTTTTCAGGCAAATAAGTTCCAAAATGAGTACCGGCTTTCCCATGAAATTCAATCGCTGTATCTTCAAGTGGATACGTAGACAGCCCTTGCCCAACCATCTCGTCATACGCCAGCGGATAACGAGCCAAAAGTGGAGCCCCAACTTTTAATGTATCGGTTAACTGTCTGGCAATAGGCTTTGGATCTACACAGACAAACCGTCTTTTTGTATCGTCCCAGTTATCCAAAAGACGTTTCGCACGTTCTGATCCAGTCTGAGTGTAAAAAGCTGTTAGTCGATCAAACAAATCTTTTTCAAGAGCTTCAGTTAACGGGTACACTTTTTTACCCTTTAATTCGGCTTTATTTTGATCCTCATCTATAAAAATCTTCCCCCCAGTCATTGCAGCTGCAAAATTACGGCCAACTTTACCCAGAATAACGCCCGTACCTCCGGTCATAAATTCACCACAATGATCGCCGGCGTTATAAATCACAAAGTCTGCACCGCTGTTTCGGATGGCAAATCGTGTACCCACATGTCCCGACACCAACAATTCACCGCCGGTTGCCCCATATAAACAACTGTTCCCGATAATTGCCTCGCCACGATCTTCTTTTAGAATAATATGTCCGCCGCTTAATCCTTTACCGATATGATCGTTCCCGGAAGGACCAAAAATGGTGATGTTCTGTCTTAAAAAAGCACCGGTATTTTGAGGAAGATAGCCAGACTCTACACGGATTTCAATCGGATCATTAATGCCGTGAACTTCACAAAATCCAGATAAAGCAATTAAAAAAGAGGTATCCAGTTCAGATACATCAACTTTAAAGCGATGTATGTTGTTACCATCTTCTACAGATCGTTTTAACTGCTCAATCAGAACAATGTCCATTCTTGCAGGAATTGGAAGGGGAGACACAATGTCATGTGATTTAGGAAGTACCGGAAAGCCATAAAAATCGAATCCAGACATTTGGAATGGCGCATTGGATTCAAATCGAAGGTATCGAGAAGCCTGTCCAACCGCCTCTGCAGCCGATTTAATGGACAATTTTCGCATATGCTCAACAGCACTGCCCGCCATAAAAAACAGAATATCCTCAACCGATTCCGGCCGGCCTTTATATTTTGTGGCATTAACTGCATCCTGAGTATTGATACCGGGATCGCAACCGCCCTGCACAAAATGAAGCACATCCTGAATTTGGCGTTCCAATGGAGACATCACCGGATCAGACGGATTAAATCCAGGAAGAATATTTCCGACTTTATCAATTTTTCCCTGATCAACAAGACCATTAAAAATCTGAAGCGCAAACTCCCGAGCCTGCATATCGTGAGGAAGAAGTGCTTGTGTTTTAGATAAAATATCTTCAAAATCACGAACCGAAACAGAACGGCCTCTGTGGCATTGTCTCAACATCACACAGCCCAAAGCTACCAGAATGGACGTTCCAAGTTCGACTTCGTTTGCACCAAGCAAGAGGGCTTTTACAATATCCTCACCGGTTTTAATGCCGCCACTGGCCACAAGCTGAACCTGCTCCCTAACACCCTGCTGAGCCAAAAACAGATGCGTACGATGCAACGCCGTTTCCCAGGGCATTCCGGTATGATAGACATCGGTGTAGGTTGCAGCTCCCGTACCGCCATCGTGACCGGCAATAGTGATAGAATCGACGCCTGCTTTCACGCAGCCCAATGCGATAATCGGCAAATCCTCGGAGGCTCCAAGTTTGATACTGACTTTTTGTCCAGGATATAAACATTTCAGAGCATGAACCAACAAATAAAGGTCTTCAATGGAATATAAATCAGGATGAATGGGCGGAGAATAAAGAGGAATCCCTTCCTGAGTACGACGTATCTGGGAGATTTCCAGCGTCACTTTTTCACCGGTCAACATACCCCCAACAGACGGTTTTGCACCTTGAATAACTTTAATCTGGAGTTCACCACTCATAAGATAAGGCAAATCAACACCAAAACGAGCTGAAGACACCTGCTTGATCTGACTACCTGCAAATGTACCGATACGGTCAGATTGCTCGCCACCTTCACCCGAATTGGACCTGGCCCCCGCTTTTGTTGCACCAGTCGCAATATCCCTATGCGCCGTATTATGCACAGCCCCGTGAGACATCCCTCCCACAATAATCAAGGCCATCATAGCTACAACGTCATGCTCCATTGCTTTAAACGACGAATAATAAGGCTTCTGCTGAAGCGTATGCAGTCCAATAGAGGCACGGATTTCATTTAAAGCCGTATCAAGGAAAAACCGTTGGCTGGGATGGGTCATATCAGGATTGACCTGAGTAGCCGCCTCCATGGAATCAGCCAGACGACTAAGACGAGCCAGCACATGAGGAACAGATCCGTTATAAAAAAGCCTGGCATGCTCCTGAGTCCAGCCATTTGGGTAAACGAGGGTTGAAAGCATCTTTTTAAAATGAAGCATATTAAACTCCTTCTGTAGGGTGTTAATGGAATTAATGATTTAAGCGGGAGTTACTTTAAGAGTTTACAAAATAACAAAAATCATACTTTTTTAAAAGAGATGAGGTGGAAATGTTGAGGTTGTGGGATGGGGGTAGGTGATAGGGGGTAGGGTTTGGGATGGTTACGACATGGGTTGGGAGGATGATGTGTATGGGGTGTGTATGTTAGGGGGTATGGATGTGGGATGTGTACGTGTTGTTGTGCAAAATGGGTTTTTACATGATTGTCCATGGCACGGTTGCGATTGTCTACGATTCCCCACGACAGGTAAAGACGCAAAATTTTGCGTCTCTACGATATCGAACGATTGGTACGTGATGGGGTTAAAAAACCTGGCCCAACCCGAAATGGATGATTAACCCCTGTTCTGCCCAGGCGAAATCCAATCGGATTGGGGAAATCGGGGTATAAAATCGAAAACCAAAACCCTGTCCCACATGGCTGTCTCTCGGTTCAAAAAAATCAGCGCCAGTGCTAAACGACCGGCCCCAATCGATAAACAATAACCCCTGGAAAAAATCCGAAAAATCGTGCCGAAGCTCCAGGTTAACCAATGTTTTTCGTGTTCCGATAAACGGCGAGGTTTCCTTAAATCCCCGAAGAGAATTAGAGCCCCCCAGCGTATACGCCTCCGTATCGAAGGTACTGATGTCACTTTGTGTCGTATAAAAGGCCCCAAGAACCGTGTGAAACGCTAACGTATCCCTCTCCCCAAGTGGATAGAATTGTCCAAAATTCAAACTCAAGCGATTAAAATGTAGCCCCCCCACATCTAAAAAACCAATATCTCCGCCACGCTCGGCATCCATTGTCCAGTACGTGCCGGTTTTGGGATTGGTCAAACTGGTTACCGTTCGATAACTGAGCTGAAAACCCAAAGACCGGATACTGTACTCAGAAAAACCATCTTCACCAGGCAACGGAGTCACATTTTCATTCTTAACCCGTGTAGAAAACACCAAGGTTTCATCGATTAAAGGGAATCCAAACGAAATCTGCTGACCCTGCCTACGGTTATTCAACAGCGTTTGCGCCGTCACATCTTTCCCCAAAAACTCTTTTCGAGATTCATCCCAGATATCCGTTGTAAACGAAAACCGGTGCTGATTCAAAAACCAGGGCTGAAAATATTTCACCGTGTAGCTGGTAATTTTATACACATTAGAATTATCGTTCCCAAACTGTACTTTTCCAGTTAATACGTCACTGTGCATAAACGCATGGTTCAACGTCCCCAATAAAAACGCCACAATGATACTGTATTCCTGCTCAAAACCCACATCAATCACATTATTTTTTCGCTCGGATAACGAAAAATTCACGCTGATTTCATTATTTTTTGTACTCACACGTTTCAGCTGCGGCGCCGATACATTGGCAAAATAACCCATCCTTACCCATTTTTCACGGTCTTCACGCAGCTCTCTCGAGTTAAAAATCTCGCCGGGAAACTGCTTCATTTCACGCAGCAACACATAGGGTTGAATCTCTTTCAACCCCACAATATTCACCGACACCACTTTTCCTTCGGAAATTAAAAACACCAAACGATTTCCAGTTACCAGACGAATGGATTCAACTCGCATCAACTCATAATTTTTTTTGCTGTAAAACTCTTCCAACGTCTGTTTATCATTATCCAGCTGACTTAAGTTCAACAAAGAACCAGGCTTATGACTGATAAGAGGTTTCAGCTGCAGTTCTGAAAAAACACGGTTTCCAGTCACCAGAACATCGGTCAAAACAGGATTTTCATCCATAATAAAGGTCAGAATCCGTTCGTTATTGGATACAACTTCGTTAGTTTTAACAGACTTAAAATACCCTGTAACATACAACTGATTGATATACAGCGAAATATCCTGCTGGGACAAACGCCGGCCCGCCCGATTCTTGATTTCAGCCAGCTGCGGAACCGTATCCATGGACACATTTTTTAAGCCCTGATACTCAATTTTTCTCACCAGAAGCTCGTCACCGGTTTTGGCATACAAACAGGTAGCCGTCAGTAAACAGATGCCAAAACAGGCTGTTTTCAGAAAAAAGGATTTAAAATTCATAACGATACTTTACGGCCGTTTTAGCGCGATAATCCACACCATTGTCATTCAAAACGTTGGAATAGTTCATAGAGAAATTATTAAAGAAATAATAGTTCAACTCCACCTCGGACAACTGAAAATTGTTATTTGTTTTTTGAGTTTTAGAATCCAGACTGGTTTTTACACGTAAAAATAATTGATCGGACAACAAATTCTGGAAGAAATTGACGCCCAGTGTCTGATTATCACTTCCAAAACCCTGAATATTGGTTGCTTTCAGCAAAGCGCCTCCAGCATTATAATCGACCTTGATATCGTAAATACCGATATTTCTGGCAATCTGCTTCTCTATAGGACGGATCTGCTGCTGGATAACCGTATTCAACTGACTTTCGCTAAGCTGATTAATAAGCCGCGTCGTTTGTGAATCGATACGTGACGACGAGCCTTTATTGGAATCATAAAAATCAGGCAGCAACATCTCAACCACCTTATCAAATTCCCTGGCCCCCGTGCTGTCCACACTGTTTGACAACGAGGCCGAACTTTTAAACGATACTTTTTGATCCCTTGGGATACTAACATCGCTGTCGTATCGGTCAAAGGTGTAGGCAGACAGGTTATACACCGGCCCATTAATACTCACCAGAACGTGTTTATACTTTGTTACATCTGGATCCGAAGGCCGTAAAGCCACCTCAGCCGGATCAGGATCGATAACGGTTAAAGCGATCAATTCCAGGCTTGGAACGTTTTTCAATTCGCCAAGAGCCTTATTTTCCTGAACAGAAAACGAAATGGTATTACGCAGAATTTTATACTGCTTATCTGAAAAATAAATCCGTTGTTTATCCGGCGATAAAAGACTGAAAGCCCGGTTAAAAATCTTCACGGTTCCATCGCTGAAAACCAGGCTGCTTTGCGGTTTTGGGAAATTGACACTTCCCAATACTTTTACAGAGGTCGGCGACAAACCCAATCCAAACGTATTCAATAATTCCTGATCAATCAAACTACCCGTTAATGTAATATCTTTTTTAATACTGCAATCCAGATTTAACAAAAAGCTGGGCTTTGGATTGCGTTTTCCCAGTGTAGGAATAACCACTTCCCCGTTACTGAAATCCACTTCACCGGAAATAACCGGTCCATCTTCGGTATCTGTAGCCAGCCTGTTGGCAAATGCCTTTTTCTCATCCGAGCTGATTGGAACCACATAAGCGCCTTTAATCGCAACTTTTCTGAGATCAATATCCCCTTTATACAACTTGGGAAAATTAATAGATAACGAGGTATCCTGCAGCTGGAAATCCATATTAATCAAAAATTTTGTTGGCGACACAAAGGTAAATTTCTCCAAGTTCAACTGACCTTTTAAGGAAAGCTTATTTAACACAGGTGTAGAACTATGTAATTTTTGAGTATCCGTACCTTGCCAGTTCAAGCCTAAACCACGAACCAGTACCACATTATCTTTTACAGCAATATTGGAGGTTGTAATAAGCATAGGGCTTGTTACAGACGTTGCTTCGGGATTAAGAATAATTTTAGCCTGCTTCAAAGCAATGCGACCGGAATTGATTTTTGGATCCTTAAGCGAGCCCGTCAAAAATAATTCTACCGACCCTTCATTTTGAATATCATTAAGAGAAGACGTCAAAAACGACAGTAACCCAATATCATTTTTCTGGAGAGTCAGGGTGAGATCCAAAGCATCAGCATCATCGCCAAAACATTTGATACGTCCGGTAAGGATATTTTTATGTGAATCCGTATCCACAGTCAGCTCGCTGCTGCCGATACTTACCATGCCATTCTGATCCATTTGGCCGGTTGTCAAAAACTTCGTGAATTTTTTCGGGCCCCAGAATCCGTTTTCAATTTTTGATGCAAACAAAACTTTTTCCTGCTGGGTATCCAACGATAATCGGACACTTTCGGCCTTTAATAAAAACGTATCCAGATTACTCAGCTCGACACGCCCTACAATTTCCGGAGGTTTTCCACGTCTTGATTTGGCAGAAATCTGTGCCGTTACCTGACCTTTAATCCAGTCTTTAATCCCCAATTCCTCGGGCCGTTGAATATCTTCAAACCGTTTATAAATATCACCATAAAACGACAAGGTAGAGGTCTCTCCCTGCTGGTACAACGGCACTACACTTTTATCAAAACCAGGACTCGCCACGACATTTGCAGGGGTAATCTCCACTTTTCGGTTACTGTTCGTCACCGTCTCTTTCAACAAAAGATCCTGCTCTAAAGACTTGGTTTTAATTTCTTTCCAAATCCCTTCAATCAAATCACTGATGGTAGCCAGTCCCACGTTCGTACAGGACATATCCAGCTGATAATCGAGATCTGAAAACGCTACATTTGGACGCATCAGGGTTAAAAGGTCCACCTCGCCTTTCAGCACTACGACATCGCCGCTTTTTGTAAAGCTGAGGGGTTCAAACGAAAGCCTTCCGTGGGCGTAATGGATATGGCCATCCAGCGCATCAAATTTTAAGAAATTACTTTTAAACTGTTTGGCCGACAGCGCAAAATCCACAAAAGGCTCGCTTCGGGTACCTGAAATTTTTCCACTTAAACTTACTTTCCCCGACAATCTGCCCATTTTTGAAAACAGGGTTTCAAAATCAGATAATTCGATAACACTGGAGGGATTAACCACCAGATCCAGCTCGTTATTCTGGTTCATTTTTCCACTCAGCGACAAAGCACTTTGACCGTGGAGAAGAGACAAATGGGTAAAATCGATTTCCTGACCATCCCAGGCAGCCGTCATTTCAAGGTGATTTATGGGTTGATTACGAACGGTGGCATCATCCAAAGTGACCTGACCTTTAACACTGAAATCTTTCAGCCATCCCCACATCGGCGAGCCAGGATTATTATTACGGGACAATGTTGTTTCCAAGGATAAAAACCCACTAAACGGCTTCATTACATCAGGAACAAACCGCTGCAGCAGCTTGTTTTTTCCCACATTGATATGAGTCGCGCTGATCGTAATATGTTCAGGCTTCAACTGTTTGAATGTTCCTGTACATTCGATATTTCCTCCGCCAATTTTAGCCGAAAAATGCTTCAACAAAACCTCGTTGTTATGAAATTCCCCTTCCAGGGTCAAAAAAGGATAGGTTTCTCCCAAACAAACGTAGTCTTTAATTGTAGATTTTAACTGCAGTGATACCGCACTAAGGGGACTTTTCCAAAACTCTTTGGATAACGTTAACAACAAAGCCCCTTCCGCATCCCACTTTCCAAACTGAGATGCCGGAGTCTCCTTATCCAAATCAGCCAATCGCATATCTTTCCCCTCAAAAGACAGCTGAAGCCAATCCAGATTTTTTAAAGCTCCCGTAAAATTCAACGCATTTTTACCAGCGTTTAACCATAATTTTCCAGAGGAAATCGTATAATTTCTATTGGCATCAACCGAGCCTGTCATATCAAACTGCGACACATGCTGCCCATAAAGTCGCACAGAAGACTCTGAAATCCAGCTGTGTACCTGATACGCTTTGGAATGCCCAGTTATTTCCACCGTCAGACCGGCTTTCCCCTGCATATAGTTTGCAAATTCCGCATTAACTTCAGCTGGATCAACAGAAGGAGCAAACGCTTTTAAATGAAATCGAGCTGGAGTCTGATTTAAATCCACTGTACCTGAACCCGTAAAACCCGTATTAAAAAGTTCCCCATGTTTTAAGGTCAGGGTGACGATTTTATTTTTCAATTCCGCATCCAAAACCACATGTTTTGCAGCCAGTCTTGCAAAAACAGGTTCGGCACTTTCCAGCGACGCCGTAATCAACGGCGCCTCCATAGTCCCTGAGACTACAGCTTTCCCTTTTTGCACCTGCCCGCTAAATCCAAGGCCGGCAATCCCAGGCACAACGCCACCTAACTGGTCCACAGTAAACGTATGACTGGAATCAAACTGGATATCCACCGTGTGATAGGCCAGATCCAGCATCCCCTTCCCCGCTACAGCGACATTATTCAGTTTGGCTTTGGTATCAAAAAAACGAACAATAACCGGAGGCTTTTTAAACGTCTCTTTCAACTGCTGTGGAAAAGCCGTTTTTAATCGAGATTCCAAATGCGGCGTAAACACATACAATTGCTGGCCTTGTTTATCGATTAATTTTTCTTTCCTGGCCTGCTCCCACACTTTGGACGACATAATGTCCCTGGAATGTAATCCCGAATACACATGAAGTCTGCCGCTGAGATCTTTAAACGGAGCCTTCAGATACGGAACTCGAAATGTGGTTTTGGACACCGTCATTTTAATGTCGTACCACATTGGTGTCTGGGCCGGGATATAGGTATCTTTGCTTCGAACACGTCCTTTTACGGCGGTTTCTCCGGCTAAAAACGCATAACCGTTTCTGTTCAACACATAATTTCCCCAGGTCTTCATATCCGTATGAATAGAGGAAAACACAATATCATAAGCCCCGTTCAGCGCGTTAAATAATCCCGTAATTTTTAAAGCCTGCTTGGAATCTCCAGACAAATTTCCCGTAAAATACAATTTGGTTTTATGGAGTTTTCCAAAATCCATCACCCCATATAAACGATTAAACTGATTTTGAAAAACCTGAGGATGATCGCCCCAGCCTTTTTCATCCCTGAAATACACCGTCATATTTTGAAAAAGAAGTCGTCCCGTAAATGTTGGCGGCGGGGCTTTAGGATCGGGAGGAGGTAAAATATGCAGCACATTCCACTGATCTTTTTTATCCCGCAACATATAAATCACCGCATCATTAACCTCAACCACATCAGAGGCTTTGGCAAAATCGCCTTTAAACCGAATACCGTCAATCACATTGTAATGCGCTACAAGTTTTGAAATTTTAATAACCGTGCCGTTCGGAAATCCAGGTTTATTCATTAAACGCACATTATGCAGCGTCGCACTAAACAGCAGATTTCCAGATACCCGCTCTATGCTCACCGGCTGTTTTAAAACCTTGCTCATTTCACGCTGGGTAATATCCCTTATAATTTCATGAGGAATACCCGTAAAATAAAAAAGTGCCGCCAAAGAAGCGACAGTCATAACAACGCCCAGTACAAAAAGGGTTAAATATCTGGAAACAATTTTTACCATTACGGCTCTTTTTTCCTGGTTAAGATAAACAATACTCTAGTGGATATAAGGCTTTAAAACCTCATACACAGCGGCTTTTGAAGAGGATACCTGAACAGGCTTACTTGAAATTTCAATTGCACGATTAGGATCTTTCAAACCATGGCCTGTTAAAACAGACACTATCGTCTGACCTTTTTCAAACCGGTTTGATTGATGATATTTAATAACTCCGGCAATAGAAGCCGCTGATGCAGGCTCACAAAACACGCCGTCTAATCCGGCCAAAAGCTTTTGTGCGTCTGTGATTTCGTCATCGGTTACACTGTCGATTAATCCGCCGGATTGATCTCTTGCGGCAACAGCACCTTCCCAGGTCGCCGGGTTTCCAATTCGGATAGCCGTCGCAATGGTTTCAGGATTTTCAACAGGCCGTCCCAGTACAATTGGAGCCGATCCTGCCGCCTGATAGCCCATCATCTTAGGTTTTTTGGTGCTTTTATTTAAAGCAAAAAATTCGTTGTAACCTTTCCAGTACGCCGTAATATTTCCGGCATTTCCTACTGGAATAAAATGAAAATCAGGAGCATTTCCCAGCGCATCAATCACTTCAAACGCGCCTGTTTTTTGACCTTCAATCCGGTAGGGATTTACCGAATTTACCAACGCAATCGGGGTTTCCGCTGTAATTTCCCTTACCAGTTTTAAAGCATCGTCAAAGTTGCCCTGAATCTGCAGAACCACCGCGCCATGCATCATCGCCTGTGACAATTTTCCCAAAGCAATTTTCCCATCCGGAATCAACACACATGACGACATACCACCCTTTGCCGCATAAGCCGCCGCCGCCGCAGACGTATTACCGGTAGAGGCGCACATCACCATTTTTGCTCCGGCCTCCTTGGCTTTAGTAATCGCCATGGTCATCCCGCGATCCTTAAACGATCCCGTTGGATTCAGTCCTTCAAATTTTACATACCAATCTGCCTCAATACCCAGTTTTTTAGGCAGATTTACAAGCTTAATCAGAGGCGTATTGCCTTCATTTAACGTAACAATAGGGGTAGTGTCAGTAACAGGAAGATACTCTTTATAATATGCAACTAATCCAGGCCAAAACATACACATCTCCTTATGAGGCATTTCGGAACAAAACTAGGATTCATCCTAACATGTTTTAGAGGCTCGAACCACCTCGTCATAGGACATTCCTATACAGGACTTGCACCAGTCCAGGCACCTTTCTTCTGATAGCGGATGGCCCGCCATATCCAGCGCAAAAACATCTAAAACTGTATCGGTTTCTCTGTCCCACCGCACAACAGCTCTTGCTTTTCCGGATGCCAGCAACACCTCAAGGCAAAACTCACCCTGAAAATAAACCTTCATGATTTTTTTCTCAATTTTGTAACGACAGCGCTTAATTTTTCCAATAAAACATCAACGTCCTCACGGGTTGTAAACGGACTGAAACTAAACCGGACAGCCCCCACAACACGATCCCGCTCAAGCCCCATTGCCTTTAAAACATGGGACGGCTCAATAGACCCCGTCGAACACGCCGATCCCGTCGACACCGCGATGCTTTCCAAATCCAGATTCATCATCACGGCCTCTCCGGTTACACCCGAAAACGACAGATTCACCGTATGCGGCAGCCTCAATTTTTCATCTCCATTTAAAAAAGAATCGGAAATATGACTTCTAACCTGCTCTAAAAAATAAGCCCCAACAGGCTCTGCAGACTGATATAACGGCCTCATAATATCAACGGCTTTTCCAAATCCCAGAATTCCCAGTATGTTTTCAGTTCCTGCTCTTTTTTTCTGTTCCTGATTCCCTCCAAATAATAAAGGATGCATCTGTATTTTAGAGTTAGCCGCCACACACGCACCAACACCTTTCGGGCCAAAACATTTATGCGCCGACAGACTCACAAAATCCACACCCAGATCAGGAATATTCACCTCCATTTTCCCAAATGCCTGAACCGCATCCGTATGAAAAGGAATGCCGTACCGCTTTGCAAGCTCCGCGCAGGTTTTTATAGGCTGAATCACGCCAGTTTCATTATTAGCCAGCATGATGGAAATCAAATCGATATCGTCACTTAAAAGAGCCTCATACGCCTTCAGATCAATCTGTCCATTTTCACAGACAGGAACTTCCGATACCGTAACGCCCAGCTTCCTCAAAAAAACCGCCGCTTCCTTAATACTGGAATGCTCGATAGATGAAATCAAAATATGACAGGGTTTACTCCGCCTCAAACACGACACCCAGGTTGAATGCAGCACCGTATTATTAGATTCCGTAGCCCCGCTTGTAAAAAAAAGTGTCTCGTATCCCACATGCAAAATAGCCGCCAGCTGCTCTCGTACAGATTCCATACGCTCATGAGCAGAACGTCCAATTTGATAAATGCTGGAAGGATTTCCAAACTGATCAAAGGATTTTTTCAAAACATCAGCAACCTCTTTATGAAGAGGCGTTGTGGAATTACAGTCAAAATAGTAGGAGTTTTTGATTCTCATAAATCTACGCTAATATAGTAGTAATAAAAAGTTATTATTTCGTTTTCTGGGAGTATTATACATGAGACTACACTCTTTTGTTTTTTTTCTTGCCGTATCTCTTTGTTTAAGTTCGGCGTTATCTGCAGCTGAGACTCAAACAACAGAAATCAACATTCCAATCAGCTCGCATTTGGACAACCTTAAACGTGATCTTTCATTAGACAACGAACAGGTACAAAAAATCAATGCCATCATGTCTGAGTCCTATCCTGAACTTAGTCCTTCCCTAAAAATTCCTGATGAAGAACGCATTCAAAAAATCCGCGAGCATAACAAAGCTGCTGCAGAACGCGTTAAAGAAGTACTAACACCCGCGCAACAAGAACTGTATACAAAACTTTTAGACAAGAAAAAACAGATGTACGCTACCGCTTTAAATCAAAGCAGAGTAGATGACATGGCCAAAGCCGTAGGCCTCACCAAAAAACAAAAAGACGCGATTACAAAAATCATGAACGACTACAAGCAACAAGCACGATCTGCATCAAACCTGCCTATCTCCGAAGATATTAATGATGAAAAAGCAGCCTCTATCAACAAAATCAGAAAAGAAAGAGATGCTAAAATCGAAGCTCAACTGTCTGCAGCTCAAATAAAAAAATACAAAGCGTTTCTAAAAGCTGGAAAAAGTATTCCTAACTACAAAATAAACTAGACGTTGCTATAGACTCGGCATCATGTTTTGATTATAAGATGATGCTGAAGCGACTGTGTATTTTTGCCTGTTTATTGTGCCTGACTGGCTGTGGCTCTGTGTCCGACAGAATGCAAAACTCATTCAACGAAGGTCGTTACGTAGAGTCGGCTCGGGATGCACTGTCCATCATACGAAACCCCGAACACAAGGAAAAAGTAACCAAATTCCTTGAAACCTACGGAGAAAGCCTGTTTGAAAAAGCCATTCTTCAAGGCGACCTTCTCACTAAACGGGATTCTTCTGAAAATCCGCTTTATTACTGGAAATCCCTGATCGCCGTAACTGACGAACTTGTACTCGCCGATGCTCCCGTAGCCAATCTAAAAACCTACCAAAAAAGAATAGAAACGGCATATAACGAAGCCGCCTCAGCCTTCAGACAAAGAAAAATAGAGGAAGGGAAGCAACTCTATCAGAAACAATTCTACAGAGATGCCGTCAAACAATTCCGAACAGCCCAACAATACGGAGATGCCGATACCGAAACAAAAGCTTTATTAAGAAACGCCTTCCAGCAGGCACGCCGACAGGTTGTTTTTTTTCCTTTATACAAACCCGTAAATGGTGTGGATGAGATTTTTAAACAGGCCCAACAAAACGAGGCCTTCAAAACACTAACAAAAAGCACAGGCATCAGACTTATTTTTGAGGATCTGGATGTTGCAGCCGCCTTTAACAGAGCCTTTTATTCAGAATTATCAGAAAAAAAATCAGAATTTATTTCACTTGAACGTGCTGGAAATGAAACCACAAAAGACTCCCCCTACTACCAAATTGTCGGGATTCTGGACGTAACCCCGGAAGAAGCCGTTATGGGTACAGGACTAAATCTCAACAAACAATCAGACACCCTGGAATATTCCATCGTCGACGGATTTGGGATCAAAACAACAACCGCACCTTTTGATTTTTTTCTTTACACCGCAACCTACACACTCACCTTCAACCTCAAACTCATGGTTTTAAAAACAGATACCCAGCAAAAAATCGCACAGGTAGAGATGACCAAAACCTTCCAGGATAAAATTACATTTCGCAGCGATCCCATTTCTGTTCCCTTAGGGGCCTTTAACATTCGATATCCCCAGGCCTATCTTCAACTTCCTGCCAACGGCATTATAGATAAAAAGGCATTTTTAAGAAAATCTATAGAACTGTCCGCACAGGATTTTTCAAAAGCTTTACTCGAAAAAATAGATAAAGAAACGCTTTAATGTAAAAAAATGTATTTTATCTATTTCTTTTTTCAAAGTAAGATGCTAAACTCTCCCATCATTTAAAAAAATAGAAAATGGGGATAGGCATGAAAAAAAGCATTTTTTACCTAAGCATCGTCTTTTTTATGTGGACCGTTTCAGCGCTGTACGCAGAAAATGTCTCAGAAAAAACAAGCAATGTTCCTACGGAACTTCAAAAATCACCGTCAAAACCAGCCGATCAACAAATTCCTTTTGAAAACTGGATTCAGACCGAATACCAGAAACGAGGAATTTTCGGATCGTACACCGGTGGAATTGTTACTACAAAAACACCAACACCGTCACAACCGGTTTCAACACCTGCACCAGCAAAGTCTTTAGGCTCGATAGCAAGCATTGCATCTGTCACATCGCCAATCCTGGTAAAAGATACAGACTCGACACCCCCTGTTATCGGAAATTTATCCATCAACTCAAAAACCACTTTACCCGGAGATTCCATTCCGGCACTTCCGTTGATAACAGCCTCGGTTACGGATGTAGATTCGTCTCTTGGCGATTGGAGCATTGCCATTCTAGACAGCCAAAATAATCCCGTTTTTACAAAAAGCAACTCCTTTTCAGTCGTTCAGACAGGGACAGTGTCTGGAAATGTCACCACCGCACTTTCAGAAGGAACTTATACCATCCGCATCGTTGCAAAAGATGCGGTAGGAAATACAACAACAAAAAATATAACGTCTCTAGTCGTAAAATCAGGGCTTAGAATCAGTAACGCATTAAACGGACCCAATCCTTTCAACCCAAATAACCAATCCACCAACATTCAATACGATTTATCCACTGCTGCAGATATCAGCATTACCATTTACAGCATCAGCGGAGAAAAACTGTGGTGGCAAAATCTTCCAGCGGGAAGTATTGGAGCAACAGCCGGCTTTAATTCGGTTTCCTGGGATGGAAAAAACTTTGGACAACCTGTACCTAACGGGCCTTGCATTGCCTATATTGTGGCCACATCCGGGGGTTCAAAATCGGTCGCAAAAATCAAAATACTGGTATTGAAATAGGAGACACACATGAAAAAACCATTATTACTTCTCCTTTTAGCATTATGCACAGTCCCTCAAACACTTAACGCATCAGATTATGCCGCGCCGTTTCTGGACAAAGGCGTACAGGCCAGAGCATCGGGATTTGGCAACGGGTATTCCGCACTAGCCACCGGTTCAGATGCTGTTTATTGGAACCCTGCAGGATTGGGTCAGCTTAATCAAAAATGGGACAGTGCCATTATGGGTTTTCAGGCCTTTGAAACCACTTATATGGCCGCACAAGGAGCCCTTCCAGTTCAAACACCTCTTGGGAAAATAACACTTGGAGCAGCGTATATTTCCAGCCGCCTTGATGGCATACAAACCACAACGCTGGACAACTCTATTTCCCGCTACACCGTAAACGGAGAAACATCGTATGCGGGATCAGGCTATTTTATCGGAGTCGGAATGCCTGTTGCAGACAACATCTACGCAGGAACAGCGTTAAAAGTCGTTCAGGAAACCGCCGGAGCCTACAAAGCAACCGGAGTAGGCGCGGATATCGGCATCAAATATCTGGCCTCAAAAACACTTACGTTTTCAGGAACCATTCAAAACCTCATACAACCGAATATGAACTGGAATACCCCGTCATCCAATACAGATACCATAGCCAGAGTATTTAAAATCGGCGTCGGCTACGAGCTTTCACCTAACCTCATTATCAGCACAGACGGCGTTTATAGAAAAAATCAGCTCTTTATTCAAGGTGGAGTAGAATACGCGTTAAATCCTCAATTTGTCGTTAGAGCCGGAGGAAACACAGACGAGTTCAGCATTGGAACAGGACTGGAACTGTCCAAAGATATTTATCTGGATTTTGCATGGACAAGACCCAGCCAATGGGAGGTACCTGACAGCTACAAACTATCGCTAAAAATTATTGGACTTTAAGCATTACTTTGAAAGGATTATTACAATGAACATCACGAAACAATCGGTTTTAAAAAACAAATGGATAACAATAGCATTACTGGGCATGGTTCTTTCCACGCCACTTTTTGCACAGCTTCAAAATCCGTCTTCCGGGGTGTACTCCATCACGGAATCATCGGCCTCGGATTCTCAACTGAATTTGAAAAATACCCAAAGTAGCGGGATATCCAGAATGATATCCATCGGCGGAAATGGCACCGTAACCACTCAGATGATTGCCGATCCCACAACCAGCCTGTCCCGATTCGGTTCCGCCTCCACAGGCATCGATGTAGACCTCTTCACCGCCAGAGACCTCTTCCTCAGCACAACCTCCGGCAGCACATTAACCCCAA
>CAZFCP010000024.1:0-27082 GCA_964517775.1 uncultured Candidatus Marinamargulisbacteria bacterium
ATCCCGCAGAGCTTGAGGCCCAATTAGTCGATGCTCAACCAACAGATGAAGAACGAAAAAAGGCCGCCGAAATAGCTTTAAAGCGTTTATCGGACAACGGATTCCAGCAAAGAATGCTTTCTGCTGGCGGCTATGTTTTAGGCGGATTATTTACCTATTCCGCTATGCAATCGTTAACCAGTTCGGCGGGTAATTACCGTGTAGATCCTTCCGCTGTTTTGACTATTGATGGCCTGCTGGCTTTGTTTTATTTATGTGTTCCTTCAGAATACGAAAAAGAGTACCAAAACCACCTCTCCGAAACAAAACCCAAATAATCCCACCCAACCCCTTAAAAAAGCCTCAATAAAATAGTATGATACACACATGAAAGGTATTATTCTTGCTGGCGGTCAGGGAACCCGTTTGTTTCCGTTAACTCAGGTTATTACGAAGCAGCTGCTTCCTATCTATGACAAACCTCTCATTTACTACCCCTTATCTGTTTTAATGCTGGCTGGTATTACCGATATTCTTATTATTTCCACACCTCATGATTTGCCTCAGTTTCAGCGTCTTTTTGGGGATGGATCTTCGTTGGGAATTAGTCTTTCTTATGCCGAGCAACCTAGTCCCGATGGATTGGCGCAGGCGTTTATTATTGGCGAATCTTTTATTGATAATCAACCGGTGTGTCTGGTGCTTGGTGATAATATTTTTTATGGTCATGGGTTATCTGTTATGTTGCAGAATTGTGCAAAACTAACCTCAGGCGCGACTGTTTTTGGCTACTATGTAAAAGATCCCGAGCGCTATGGTGTAGTTGATTTTGATGCATCCGGAAAAGCGGTGAGTCTGGTTGAAAAACCGAAAAATCCTACCTCACACTGGGCTGTGACGGGGCTTTATTTTTATGATAATCAGGTGGTGTCTTTGGCTAAATCGCTTAAGCCGTCTCCGCGTGGGGAGCTTGAAATTACGGATTTGAATAAATTGTATCTGAAAAAAGATCAGCTGACGGTGTCGCTTTTGGGGAGAGGGACGGCGTGGCTGGATACGGGGACGCATGAGAGTTTGCTTCAGGCCTCAAATTATGTGGAAGTAATCGAAAATCGGCAGGGGTTAAAAATTGCCTGTCTGGAAGAAATTGCCTATAGAATGGGGTATATTTCATTGGCTCAGCTTGAGGTGTTGGCGAAGCCGTTGTCTAAAAATCAATATGGACAGTATTTATTGGATATTATCCACCGTGAAGGTCGGATTTAATGGCTGAAAAAAGGCGGATTGGGCTTGTAGGGTGCGGGAAAATTGCGGCGCGTCATGCCGAGATTTTAGGTAAGAACCTTGTAAAAGGGGCCTGTTTAGTGGCAGTGTCTGATCCTTTTTCTGAAAAATCACAGGCGATGGCCGATACGTACGGTGTAAACGCTTACACCGATTTTCATACCATGATGCAATCCGAGGCTTTGGATGCCGTGGCTGTTTTGACCCCAAGCGGTCTGCATGCCTCCCAAGTCACTGAGCTGGCTCCATACAAAGCGGCCATTATTGTTGAAAAACCCATGGCCTTAACACTTGCCGATGCCGATACCATGCTGGATGCCTGTAAAACACATAACACTCCTTTATTTGTAGTCAAACAAAATCGATTTAATAAACCCGTTCTGGCCCTAAGGCAGGCTTTGGAAGCCGGACGTTTTGGCAAACTTGTTTTAGGTACGGTCCGAGTAAGATGGTGCCGGCCTCAATCCTATTATGATCAGGGCGGATGGCGGGGAACCTGGGCGATGGACGGCGGCGTGCTGACCAATCAGGCCAGTCATCACGTGGATTTGCTGGAATGGATGATGGGCGAGGTGAAAAGCGTCTTTGCAAAAGGTGTAACAGCCCTGGCCAACATCGAAGCAGAAGACACGGCAACAGCCGTACTGACATTTAAAAACGGCGCTTTAGGCATTATCGAGGCTACAACCGCGACACGTCCAAAAGATCTCGAAGGCTCTTTATCTGTATTGGGCGAAAAAGGATCTGTTGAAATCGGCGGTTTTGCGGTGAACAGTTTAAAAACATGGAATTTTTCAGAGCCTCATGCTCAAGATGAATCGGTTTGGCAGGATTTTGCCGAAAATCCGTCTCAGCCGGGCTATGGTCATATTGCGTATTACGATCATGTGGTGCGTTGTTTGAACGGGGAGGAAAAACCATTGGTAAATGGCAATGAAGGCCGCCGCAGCCTGGCTTTAATCGAGGCGATGTATACGTCCATAAAAACCGGGCAGGAAATCTTTTTATAAATTAGGATAGTTCTATGATTAAATTTTTAGATTTGGAAAAACAGTATCAGTCCATAAAAAAAGAAATGGATGAGGCCATATCAGGTATTATCTCCAAGGCTGCGTTTATTGGCGGCGATGAAATTAAAACCTTTGAAAAAAACTTTGCGGCTTATCATAACACGGCTCATTGTGTGGCTGTTGCCAACGGTACGGATGCGTTGGAAATAGCGATTGAAGCTTTAAATCTACCTAAAGGAAGCGAAGTCATTGTTCCTGCGAACTCGTTTATTGCGTCATCAGAAGCGGTGTCACGTCAGGGTTATACTGTTGTGTTTTGTGACTGCGATCCTGAAACCTACACGATTTCCATCCCATCTTTAAAATCTAAAATTACGTCAAAAACATCGGCGATAGTGGCCGTTCATTTGTACGGGCATCCTTGTGATATGGATGCTTTAAACGAGCTTGCACAGCAACATGATTTAAAAATTATTGAGGATTGCGCTCAAAGTCATGGGGCCGAGTATAAGGGCAAACGTATAGGCGGGCTGGGGCATATTTCGGCCTTTAGTTTTTATCCGGGAAAAAACCTTGGGGCTTATGGTGATGCCGGTGCTATTTTAACTCAGGACGAGGCTTTGGCGTTGCGCTGTAAAATGATTGCAAATCATGGCCGCATTGCAAAATATGATCATAAATTTGAGGGTAGAAATTCCCGTTTGGATGGCATTCAGGCTGCCGTGTTGAATGTGAAATTAAAGTATCTGGATACCTGGACGGACACAAGACGAAAACTGGCGTCCATTTACAGAAAAGAATTGTCCGGTATTTCCGGCTTAACCTTACCTCAGGAAAAAGACTGGGCAAAGGCTGTATATCACTTGTTTGTAGTTCGTACTGAAAAACGTGAGGCGTTGAAGCAGGCTTTGGAAGACAACGACATCCAGACCGGTATTCATTACCCGATTGCCTTACCCAAACTTGAGGCTTACACCTACACCAATCAGGCCTCCGAGCCGTTTTTTGCCAATCAATCAGACATCCAACTTTTAAGCCTGCCTATGGGCGATCAGCTTTCGGAATCTGAAATCCTGACAGTATGTAAGGGTGTAAAACAGTTTTTCTCAAAATAGGGTTTCATTTGTTTTTTCCGCGGGAATAAAATTTCTAACACACTCATTTTATTCTTTTCAGGGGGAAACGGATATGGAAATTAAAGGACTACCATCCAATTTTGAGAAAGATTTATTACATTTACGTGATGAATTTCGGGATGATGACATGGATTTAATCAAGGAGCTTCGCAAGGAACAATCCGGCACCTTAAAAATTTCTCACGAATGGGATATTCTTTTAGGTGATCAAGATAAAAAAACATGAAAGGGTTCTTATGCGCGTCCGAATAGCTCCGTCGCCGACAGGTAATCTCCATATCGGCACTTTACGTACAACGTTATTTAACTGGCTTTTTGCAAAACACAACAAGGGAACATTGATTTTACGTATTGAAGATACGGATCAGGAACGTTCAAAAAAAGAATTTGAAACCAATATTTTTGAGGGGATAGACTGGATGGGGCTGACCCCGGACGAAGGTCCTCTTCAAGGTGGTGCTTTTGGTCCTTACCGTCAGTCAGAGCGGATGGCTCAGGGGCTGTACATTTCTTATGCTCAGGACATGTTGAAACAGGGCAGGGCCTATCACTGTTTTTGCTCCGAACAGGAACTGGATGCAGAGCGTGAAGCTGCTGATGCTTTGAAAAAACCGTATGTGTATTCCAGAAAATGCCTGCATTTATCTCAGGATGAGATTGCACAGAAAAAAGCTGCCGGTATTCCAGCCTCAATCCGTTTTAAAATGCCCGATCAGCATTCTCTAACCTTTACCGATATTATCCGTGGCGATATCACCTTCGATTTAACACTTATTTCTGATTTTGTCATTTTAAAATCCGATCAAAGTCCGTCCTATAATTTTGCCGTTGTTATCGATGACTGGCTAATGGAAATTTCCCATGTTATCCGTGGTGAAGATCATATTTCAAATACACCCCGCCAGCTTGCTTTGTTTGAGGCGTTGGGAAAAACTCCGCCACGTTATGCTCACTTACCTATGATTTTGGGAACGGATAAATCCAAACTATCCAAACGTCACGGTGCAACCAGTGTCACCGATTACGCAGGGCAGGGTTATTTATCCTCGGCGTTGTTTAATTACCTGGTGCTGTTGGGATGGTCATCTCCTGATGGTCAGGAACTGTTAACCCAGCAGGCGATTATTGACGCTTTTACTCTGGAACGCATATCCAAATCCGGGGCTGTTTTTGATATCGTAAAATTAAAATGGATGAACGGACAGTATATCCGTAATCTGGATGAAACGGCTTTATATAACTGTTTAACACCGTTGTTAAATGCAGACATCCAGAAACATCTGTCTCAATTTGATGCAAAAACCCTGCAAAAAATGATGATGTCGGTACGGGACAATCTGGATCTTTTAACCGATATTAATACCTATCTGGCTGTTTATTGTTTGTCCGATCAGGATGTAAATGAGTTGAATAAAGCCCATGTGTTTTCAGACTCTGACAAACAGGTGGTTTCTGCTTTGTGCGAAAAACTTGAGGCCCATGACGGCGAGGTTAACCCTCAGGATGTGGATGGTTTTCTGGCGGATATTTTATCTGCAACGGGACTTGGAAAAGGCAAAGTCTTTAAGCCGATTCGTCAGGCGTGTTCCGCACAGGGATCTGGCCCACATTTACCTGATCTTTTAAGTCTGATACCTAAAGAATCCCTCATCAAACGATGTCGCTTTGTACTGAATTAGTTCAGAATTTTCATAGTGAGACATTGTCCTCCAACCAAAAAACAGCTGTTTTATCGGCACTTTTTGGCAAAAATGACTGGAATGAGACTGTATTTGATACGGTTAAAGCCCATTTTTTTGGATTTTTAGATACATTTAAACCCTTAGCCTTCCCAAAAGGGTTTGGGTTTGATGCGTTTGAACTTGAGGATATCCTCACCTTTTTTATTACAGAGACTCAGTTTGAATTTAGCCTTAAAAAAGAAAAGCAAAAACATATTTTATACGGCCATATTCATGGCGAAGCACGTCAACAACTGTTTAATGGGCTTCCTTCGGAGTTAAAACGTCAGTGTTTTCTCAAAAAATGTGAGGCGTTGAACCTGTTTCCTGTTCTTGATGTTTTGCCATCTGAGATTTTGGACTGTTGGGATATCGGGATTGGCCACTCGGTTTATGCTGTAAAAACATCCCAAAAAACGTTTGTAATCAAGCGTGAAGAGCTTCCCAATCAATCTCTTTTTTGTTTGCTTCTGGCTGGTCTTGGCTGGCCAAGTTTTGATTCAAAACATCGGGATAAATGGGAAATTTCCGATTATCTGGGCTCTACCAGTTTGTGTGATGTGTTGCAGGCCCAGCCGGCCTTGCGTCAGGATATCGAAGATCAGCTGGCCAAACATGCTGCCCTCGGTGACGTTTTAGGGCGAGGAGACCGACATTACGATAATTATATGATGACAGAAAAAGGGCTGGTCCCCATTGATATTTCTTTTTTATTTTGGGAAGGAAACGAAGATTGGGATTATAAATATATTTCCGGCGGACTGTACGAATATAATGTGTTAAGACGCTATTCGGGAACAGAGTTGGACGAGAAGAAAACCCGGTTTTTTAAGATTTACAAAGAAACCTTGTTAGAGTTGAAATCAGCACAATCCCTTTTAGAGCAGCATATTACAACCTTTTTAGGTCGTTTTCATCTTGAAACACAGGATAAATTATTTTTTATCCGTCAGCGTCTGAATCACCTTGAGACGTATTTTGAATCTCAAAAATGGTTGTATGAAAAAGGGTTTAAGACAATGGAAAAACGCGAGAGGCTGAAACAAAAGCTTCACACCTGGAAGCTGGATAATCTGGATATGTGTAATCAGACACCACTTCTAAAAATGTACAGCCTCACAGATACCAATCGTCCTTCCTGCTTCTTTTTACTTGAAGAATTTCCAGAGCTAACGCATCAACTGTCTGTTTTAAATGTGTCTTAATACGACCGTTTAACCACTGAAAATCCACCCCGATATCTAGGATTTTTTTTTGTTAAAATAAAAGCAATGTCATCGTTATGCAAGCATTGTCATACGCCACTTTCTTCTTTATCAAAAAGTGATTTTTGTTGCTCGGGTTGTGAAACTGTTTTTATGACGTTGCAGCAGTGCGGCCTGACACATTTTTATGACTTAAGGGATAAACTGTCTTCTGAAGCTTTAAAACCGGCATCTGGGCTTAAGCCGTTTGATTTTTTAGATACGATTGAAATCAAAAATAATCGGGTTCAATTTTATGTTGAGGGCTTACACTGTGCGGCATGTTTGTGGCTTTTCGAGAAACTGGGCTTGCTTGTTGAAGGCATTGAAACTGTAGATGTTGATATGGGCAAATCGGTTATTACGTTGAGCCTTCATCCAAACGCATCTCTTTCGATGATTGCTTCTACCATTTCACAATTGGGCTATACACCCCATCTTTTGGAATCTGAAAGCCAGCAGCAGGATCTTTTAAAGAAAGAAAATCGTCAGCAGCTGTTAAAAATCGGGGTAGCCGGTGCTTGTGCTGGAAATATCATGTTGATGACGGTTCCGCTTTATGGCGGTGCAACAGGTTTTTTAGCCTCATGTTTTGAGTGGATTAGTGCCTTTCTTATGATTCCTGTTCTGTTTTATTCTGGGGCGTCTTTTTTTAAAACCTCCTGGGCGGATATCAAAGTCAGACGCATTTCTATTGATCTTCCCATTGCCATAGCGATAGGGGTTGGCTGCAGCGTGAGCCTTTATAATCTGGTCACTGGAAAACATGCCCTGTATTTTGATTCACTGTCGATGCTTGTTTTTTTGTTGATATCCAGTCGATTCTTTCTAAAACGAATCCAGCAGAACTTTTTAGGTCGATTGTCTGTTTCAGAACAATGGCTTCCTCAGTTTGCCTATGTAAAGCGGGACGGAAAAGACTGTAAGACAAAGCTGGCTGATGTTGTAAAAGGGGATCAGATAAGTGTGTATCCCGGACAAATTATTCCTGTTGATGGAACATTGATAACGGGAAACGCCTATATTAATCTTGCGATTTTAACGGGAGAATCTACGTTGCAGCGTGTTCAGCCAGGAGAATCTGTTTTTTCTGGAACGGTTTACTTTAAAGACAGTAACGACTCTTCTCCCATTCTTATTGAAACGCTGGCTGCAGGTAAAGACACCCGAATGGGATTGTTACTTCAAGGCGTTTCATTACCCTCTGCTGGTTCCATTCTGGGAAAATTTTCAGATAAAGTATCCCAGTGGTTTTTGGGAACCGTGTTGTTGTTGGGGGCGACCCAGTTTATCTGGCTGTCAGCGACACAAGGATTTTACGAGGCCCTGCAACGTTTTTTATCCTTACTTATAGTTACCTGCCCCTGTGCGCTGGCTTTGGCAATTCCATTAACGCAGGCCATTACTATGAAGCGAGCTGTTGACTACGGAATTTTACTTAAACATGAGTATAGTATTGAGAAAATTGCTGCCATAAAGCGTATCTTTATGGATAAAACCGGAACCCTAACGCAAGGCTCTTTCTCTGTTATGGATTGCAGCCCACCTTTGACAGATTCCTTTGACTTACAGGTATTATTTGCCCTTGAAAAACCATCTCGACATCCTATAGCCAAGGCTATTATCCGGTATATTTTTGATTGTTTTCCATCCTTTACAGCCCAAAACCTGTCTGTTTCATCTTATGAAGAAAAGCTTGGAGAAGGTGTTTTTTTACAGACCAATGGAGATTATTATGCCATTCAAAAAAAAATTAACGGAGAGTCCGGGGACATCGGTTTTTATAAAAACTATGAGCTGATAACAACGTTTTATTTAGGAGATGAAGCACGAAAAGACAGTTCAGAGCATCTTCATTATCTTCATTCACAGGGATTTTCCCTTTCACTGTTAACCGGTGATCGAATTTCAGCCACCCAGGCACTTAAAAATCACTGCCCGTTTCTAGAGATTAAGGCCGATTTATCTCCTGAAATGAAAAAAAATAGTATCCTATCGGAAAACCCCTGTATGTTTGTGGGTGATGGTGCGAATGACTCAGCCGCCCTGTCATCGGCGTCTGTTGGGGTTGCTGTTCATGGCAGTTTGGATATCAGTATAAAAGCTGCCGATGTCTATATGTTGCAGCCCGGCATAGGGGGTATTGTTACGTTAATTCAGCTCTGCAAACGTTCAATGACCATTGTTCGTTGTAATATGATCATTACGGTCATTTATAATGGCGTACTGGGTTCTTTAGCTATGCTGGGTTACATTAGCCCTCTTATTGCAGCTATTGGTATGCCGATTAGCTCTATACTTGTACTTTCAATGTCTGTTGTTGGATTGAACTCTAAAAAAAGATGAGAGACTTATAAAGGATTTACCATGAATATTGTTTTTTTTCTGCTTCCATTGGCTCTCTGTTTGGCACTTTTTTTTATCTATGGTTTTATTAAAGCTACTAAAAGTGGTCAGTATGATGATATGGATACTCCGGCACATCGTATGTTGTTGGAGGATGATTAGGGTGTTGTGATATGTTTAGTGTTAAGTAGTGAAATGGAGTTCTTCAGACCGGAAAAAGATAAATTCACTAACTTATGAGATCGAGAGTGACTCGATAAATGAAGATATTGGGGTGTTTTTGTAGCGGAAAAAAAGAAGACTCTTTTCCGGTCTGATAGCAAAATTTAGGGAGAAGCTCATTGATGGAACTCCGTAATGTAGGTCGCTGTTGCCGCCTTAACGATTGGATCCGAATCAATGACGAGGACGATAGGTTTACATGTTCTGACAAATTGTACCAAAGCTGTTATACTCCAAACGACAATAGTTGATTATATCGTTTATTTAACTATATGTGTATATATAAATAAATAACTCTCTATAGTTATATGTTAACTCTACTGTCTTTTCAAGACCTTCGGAGGCGCATGTCAGAATCTCTTTCGCTTACTCAATTGTTAAAAGTTGTGATGCTATCAAAAAAAGTTAGCAAATATGCTCTTGCAAAAAAAACTGGAATTTCTCATGGGTATATCACCATGATTTGTAACGGAGAAAAGAAAAATCCTTCTACGGATATTTTGATCAAAATTGCAGATGTTTTAGAGCTTTCCCATCAACAAATCTTAAAGTCCGTTGGATTAGATCTTCCAGAAGCACGAGTTGAAGCACCTTTTAAAAGCCAAAAAATGCCCATATTAAGTTGGGAGGCAACCAACTTGCTTCTAGAACTTCAAGATCCCACTCTTCCTGGCATCATAGATGGATGGAGATACACAGACTGTGATGGAGATAAGATTTTTGGCGTAATCTTGGAATCGCCAGCTGCTTCTTTCCCCAATGGAACGCTACTGACAGTTGATATGAGAGCCTCTTTCATTAATGGCGATTGGGCAATTATGTACACTAAGCAAGATAAAAAGGCTCGGCTAATTGAAGTGTTTAGTCTTGAGAAAGAATGGTTTTTTATAGATCTGCAAGCGCCCTCTAAAAATCTTATTAAGGGTTCTACCGATTTTAAAGAAACAGTAATAGGCGTGGTTTTAGAAGCTACTCAAATACAAAAACTAAAAAAATAGTCTTAATATTTAAGCCATTTTCTTGCTTTAAGCACAAAAATTTGAGAAAATATTTGCCTTAAAATTATATATTACGACAGGGGGTGTACTGTGGTTAGAAAACTTATTGCCTTAACTATACAGCTTGAAACTGTGAAAAAAATCACAGATACAAGTACTCGAGAAACTCAAGCTGACTTTGAACTTCCTACAGGTTTTTTGACATTTGGAACACGTATTCATGCCATTTTTGATTGTAATTTTAAACTAAAAATAGACTCTAATATTGAAGAGTATATCGAATTTGCCTATAACAGAGGCGTAGAGGCAGGAATTTATCCAAAAGAACCTAAGTTTAAAGACAAAATTATTCAAGAACTTGAAAAAGTTTATTATGTTCATTTGGCTGTAGGTGTTTTACCAAATACCCCAGACAAAGAAAAACAAAAAGCACTTATTACCTGGATTTTACTTTTATTTGCCTTTGATAATGTTATTGATAATTCAGACGGGGTAATACCAAAAAATAAAGCACTATTGAGAGCTTATGTTAAAGCCTTAAATTCAGAACTTACAACGGATAAACATACAGCAGATGATCTTCAGAAAATTTTAAGAGAACATCATGTGCCTGAAAAAGAAATTGTAGAAGCTTTAAAACCTATTCGATTGGCAAAATTTTTAAGAAATCAAAGTCCAGCATTTCATAAGGAAGCCCGTAAATATTTTGAATCTTCGTTGTCAGAACTAAAAAAACCTAAAAAAATGGGTATGTCAGAATATCTATTAACACGTCAGGTAAGTGGTGCTGTAGATTCAGTTATACGTTTAGCTGAAGGAGATTTGCCGGATTATTTTTCAGGATCACAAGTATTTAATTTCCCCCATATGAATCAAAAATTAGTATTATACATTTGCCTGGTAAATGATTTGGGTGGAGCTAAAGAATTTTTAAGTCATGAACCTGCGTATTTGAAGATTCAATATGATGTTAATCTAGGACATTTAAAATCTGTAGGACATACTGATGAAAAATTAATGAAAAAAATGGCACTTGAAATGGCTATGTCTGATCTCGTAAAATTAATAAATGAACAACATAGGGTATATCTTGAAATGAAAGAAGAAATTCTTGCAACTATTGCGGACGAAACCCTCTTTGAAGGATCCTCAGTTTATGAACGTTTTTCTAAAATGGAAGAAACCGAAAGAACTGCGTTTAAAGATGAGGTTAGAGCTGATTTTTTAAGACGTTGTGAGATCAGAGAAAATTTGGCTGCAGCTGGAAATGAATGTACACGGGTGAGTAAGCGATATTTTGATCCTTCAAACCCTGAAAAAAACTTGGAAATCACAGAATTTGTAGACTAGTAGCTGAAAGAAAAAGGGGTATTATGGAACACGGGTTACGTTTTTTTGGTAGGTCTCATTTTTCACATGAGGACTTGAGACACTATATTTCTTATAGAGTAGCTTGGGTGTTGTCTTCTACAGGCTTTGTCTATACAGCCTATTTTTTTATTATTAAAAATCTTTTTTTAGCTGTACCTGGACTTGTTATAAGTATGTCTCTTGCGCTAAGCACCTATGCTATTCAAAAGAAAAAGCTCGAACCATTTTCAAAATTTTGGCTTGTCCTCTGTGCAAATTTGGCTGTGTTTTATTATTCGGCAATCTTGGGCAAACCTTCTGGTATTTATTTCTTCTTTTTTGCCACTTCAACCTTGTCTTTTGTTTTATTTTCATTAAAAGAGAGAATCCAAATCATTTTGGGTATTTCCTTATCTGTTCTCGGGTTCATATTTTCAAACAACGAGCTTTTTTCGTCTTACTTTATTGTTCAGCATGTATCGCCTTCTGTTCAACGTACTTTAGAGTTTATGACTGGGATAGGGAGTTTTGTTATCGTCTGTATTGCTTTAGGTGCTTATTCTTATGCAACAGAAACTACTTTTTTTAAACTTTTTACGGCATTTGAGGTTATTCAGAAAAGTAATGCAAATCTAGAGACTATGAACAAAGAAAAGGAAATAGCACTCTCAGAGCAAATTCGACTAAACAATCAACTTCAAACGGAAATGGGTATTCGGCAAGAGTTTTTTGTTCAGCTAGAAAAAAGAGCCATAGAATTGGAAGAGGGGAGACGATTGCTAAAACAAAACCAAGAGGCAAATGAAAAATTAGTGGCGCAATCAGCTTATGCCAATATCTGTAGGAATATTGCTCATGAAATTAGAACGCCCATTACTCTTTTAATGTCTAACTCAGAACTCATTCAACATAATTTATCAGACAAAGACGCCATTTTACGCTTTTCTAAAAAAATGATGTCGGCAATGATACGGCTAAACAATTTAACAAAAGCCATGTTGGATTATGGCGAAGGGGTGTCTGATAATCCGGATACGTTTAAAATCGAAGACCTTTTGAAAGATATTGTCGAGCTTGCACAACCCAGATGTAATCAGCTTCGACTTCAGGTATTAACCGACTATTCGCATACAAAAACAGTGTTTGCTAGCAAAAAGTTTATCTATCAAGCACTACTTAACCTCGTAAGTAATGCTATACAGCACACTCCACCTGGGGGAACACTTACACTTAAAACCTGTGATACATTTATCGAATCCGAGTATCCAATACCTGGGGTTGAAGTTCGTGTTATAGATACGGGAAAAGGGATTTCAAAGGAAAATATGAACAAAATATTTCAACCTTATTTTAGTACTACTGACGTGGAAGACGAGTACCATGTAGGTTTGGGACTAGCCTTTACACAACGGGTTATTGTAGAAAATCGAGGAACAATTTCAGTAGAATCTACTCTTGGTCAGGGATGTACATTTATCGTGCAAATCCCCTCGAAAGCCGATAACTTGCTATAAACTTTCAGCATATCGCAGCAGAGATGTTTTTAATCGATGTCGGTAAAGATACTTTTCAATTTTTAAATAGAGCTGAGACGGGATAAATGGTTTTGGAATAAAATCAGAAGCCCCATTTTGAATGGTATACATTACCACGTCTAAATCTCTAAATGCAGATACAACAACAACTTCTAATAAGGGAGACTTTTCTTTTAGGCTAACCACCAAGTCCTCTCCAGACATATCTGGCAAACCAATGTCAACCAGTGCTACTTCAATTAATGGATGCTTGTCTAGTAACTGAATAGCGTCACGTCCGGTTTTGGCAAAAAGAACTGAATATTTTTTACTCAAAAGTACCTGATATGTATCTTGGAGATTGGGATCATCCTCAACGATTAAAAGTGTAGGTTTTTTCTTTGACATGTATTGTTTAAAAATAGATGTGAATGTGGGCTCGTGAGACGCTTCAAAAGGGTGTTTTAAGCTTTGTTCATCCATACTTTCAACAATATCCCACATTCCTTTAGGCAATCTTTTTTTTAGGGACTCTTTAAATACGGAGATATGTTTTTTGTTTAAAGTAGTCATTCGAAGTGTTGTACGTAACTCGTCATCAAAGAAAGGTTTTACTAAAAGACCGCTGGCACCTTTTAACATCACATCGATAGACGATTGAAAGTTATTTTCTTCGATTAAAACAATAATGTCTGAGGAAATAGACGTTTGGGAACATCTATCAAAAAATGACACATAGTCAGAATTTATAAGCGATTCTGAGGCTAAAATGATTGAAAAAGTTTGTTTGGAAAAGGCTTCAACGCCTTCATGTAGTGTATGAACCACACAAATGTCATAATGGTCGCGAGTGTTACGTATAATTTGATCAATAATTTGTGGATCGGTTTCAAGTAAAAGGATACTCTGTTTCATAACGTTCCCCTATATATTAAAAAAAAATCTGTGCTGAATTGAAAAGTATTGGAAAATATCGGCATATTTTAACATGTGAATTTAGGTATGTCATCTAAATCGTATATGTTTAAGAGCTTTTTTAACCCTTTTTCTTTTGGCTGGATTCAAGCCTTCGGACTATTCTTTGGGTTCAACCTGTGGCAGATGACCAGCTTACAGCTTTTACTCAAAACAAAACTCCGGTTCTGCTGACATTTCTTATTATAAAGGTTTCTGGGGTGTCTCCCTTAGAAAAAAAATATAAAGACCATCCCGATTTTCTTGCCTACACATTAAAAACTCCTTTATTATTTCCTAAGATTTTTTAATATATAAATCACCTCTAAAGGAACCTCTATGAAATTTAAAACGTATCTAAGTATGATTTTAGGATTTTTAACCTTGTCTGCTACGCCAACACTTGGAACATCCGCCTATGATTTTTCCTTTAAAACCTTACATTCAAAACAACCATTCAACTTATCCCAATACAAAGGAAAGGTGATTTTGGTTGTAAATACAGCGTCTCATTGTGGTTTTACGCCTCAATACAAAGGTTTGGAAGCATTGTATAAAACTTACAAAGACAAAGGACTGGTTATTATTGGTGTGCCAAGTAATGATTTTGGATCCCAGGAACCGGGATCAAGCGAAGACATTGCTACATTTTGCGAAAAAAATTATGGCGTTACTTTTCCTATGACAGAAAAAGAAAATGTAGTGGGTAAAGACGCTCATCCTTTCTACAAATGGACGAAACGTGTTCTTGGTCTTGCATCAGCTCCAAAATGGAATTTTCATAAAATCTTAATCAATAATGATGGCGTTCCTGTTCACTATTTTTTCTCTACAACTTCTCCAGAGTCTCAGCAGCTGATAAATGCCATTGAAAAAGAGCTTAAACAAAAATGACGACTCTTCATAAATTAGAACAAGCGATAATAGTTCCACACGACATAGACCGTGTCTTTCAATTTTTTAATCGACCTGAAAATTTAGAAAAAATAACACCTCCCCACCTGAATTTTAAGATTTTAACTCCAGGCCCAGTTGACATGTTTAATGGACAGGTTATTGATTATTCAATTTCTTTGTATGGATTTCCGATGCGGTGGACAAGTTTGATTACAAACTATAATCCTCCTTTTAGCTTTGTAGATACTCAACTTAAGGGGCCTTATTCTTTTTGGTACCATGAACACCGATTTGAAGCGTTATCCGATCACAAAACACGGATTATTGATCATGTTTCTTATGTATGTCCTTATGGCATTATTGGGGAATGGGGGCATTTTTGGGTGAAAAAATCTTTGGATAAGATTTTTAGGTATCGCTCTTCGGTAATTATTAATCAGGATCACTCTTTTTTCTAATCCTTTGTTCACATGCAGTTTAGCGTAATGCCAAAATCATACTTCCCGAGATAATCCATATGATAGGCATAATATAACGATATCTGTCTTTTTTAATGATTTGTAAAAGAAAAGGTGCAAGGCTAAGAGCGGGCAGGGTGCCCAGCCAGAAACAAAATAAGGTTAGTCCTCCTATTGCGGCGTTTCCTGTTCCGGCTGCTGCAATAACATAGGTATAAAGCCAACCGCAGGGAAGCAGAAAAGATAAAAATCCAATCAAAAACGCTTTTAAAACAGTGTCTTTAACATGAAGGGCTTTTGAAAAAAAACGTGAATAAAGTGTTTGTAAAAAAGGAGCCTGAATATGGAGGTTTTTTTGAACAAGATTTAAGAGTCCAAACATAATGAAAAACAGGCCCATTATAACTACCATGCTACTTTGAAGTTCTGAAAACCAGCTATACAAAAGAAGGTCTCCAAGAGCTGCTGCAAGGCTACCGAGAATGAGGTACCCCAGTAATCGACCACTATGATAAAACAGTACAGATGTTTTTGTCGTAGCTACAGGTGTGATAAGTCCTCCGCACATGGCAATGCAATGTCCACTTCCAAGCAGACTGGTTAGCAAAACTGTTAGTGGTACAAGGCTGACCAGGGTTGTGTGATGACAGTGCATCATTTAAAGAAAAGGCCCGATTAATTCCAGATCTATTTTTTTAGTCCATGTTGAGTCTGGAAACTGTACGGTAATTGTGGCGGATTCTGTTTTTTTACCGTTTTTTAAGAGCGATTTTGGAAAGGTTATGAATAGGTCTCCCCGACTGTTTTTTCCGGGAGCTATTGTTAGGGGAGATACCGGCAATGTAAGGTTTAGCTGCGAGTTTTGTGCTGAAATACGTAGCTTTCCTTCCTCAAATTTATGCGAATAAATATGTAATTTGATGTGATTGGTAATCATCTCCTTTCCATTGAAGGATCCTATTTGTTGATAAGGCAGACTGTCTCTTACCAGGGTGAATTTTATGGGTTCCCTGTTTAACAGAATGATGGCAAGTGTGATGATTAAAAACAAAAGCATGCTTCCATAAATAAAGGTTCTAGGCCTCAATATCCGTCTTTTTAGGCCGGCAAGTCCTCTTTCTGAATCAAATCGTATTAATCCTTCTGGTTTACCAATGGTTTTCATAACCTGATTACAGGCATCAATGCAGGCTGTACACATCACGCATTCCAGCTGAAGTCCGCGGCGGATATCAATGCCTGTTGGACAAACCTGAACGCAGCGATAGCAATTAATGCAATCGCCACCGTTTGGTGTGCTTTTAGGATCGGGTTGCCTGGGTTCTCCTCGTTTTGCATCGTAGGCCACGAATAAGGAATGCTGGTCGAGTAACACCGATTGTAACCGTCCATAGGGACAGGCAATGGTGCAAAACTGTTCGCGAAACCAGCCAAAATCAAATAATAAAATCCCTGTAAGAATGGCAACTCCAATAGCCGCAACCGGATGATCCAGCGGAGAACGATGCATCATTTTCCATACCATATCCGGCCCAAGAAAATAGGCTAAAAGACTGTGCGTGATAATCAGGCAACACAGTAGAAACAGGGTGTATTTAAGGCTTTTTTTCCAGATCTTAGTGAAAGATAAAGGGCCTTCATCCAATTTTCGTCTGTCTTTTGCTGTGCCTTCAACCCATTTTTCAATTCTACGGAAAAACCCTTCTACAAAAACAGTTTGCGGACAGGCCCAGCCGCACCAGACTCTTCCCCAATTCGCTGTAACAACGGCTACAAGAAATACCCAGGATAAAAAAATAAGCACCAAAACCGGGGCATCGTCAGCCCAGAACGCTAACCCAAAAAAGGCAAATTGTCTTTTGGGGATATTAATCATGATGGCTGGAAATCCGTTAATTTTAATCCAGGGTAAAGCCAGAAAAATCAGTGTTAAAAACAGATACACTTTATCCCGGTATTGTTTCAGTTTTCCAAAAACATCTGCCGGGTAAAGATAGATGCGTTTTCCTGTTTCAGATGTGGTGGCAAGCCTGTCTTCCGGCAGCTCAAAAATAGAGGGTTTTTTTACCGGTTTCTCATTCAACTTTATCCCCTTGAGGGGCTTTGGGATTAGCCGGTGATGTTCCTTTTAAGGATAAAACATAGGCGGTTACCTGATGAAGTTCTTCCTCTTTTAGCTGGGTTTTCCAGGTTAACATTCCTTTATCAGGAACCCCATCCGAGATGACTTTTAATACATCAGCTGGGGTGCCTTTGCCGTGTATCCAATAGTCATCCGTAAGATTTGGACCAATCAGCCCACCACCTTGTGGCCCGTGACAGGATGAACATTTAGAGTCAAAAATGGCTTTTCCTGCTGCTATAACGTGAGGATCCTTAAGTTTTTCTTCGGATAATACGGCTGTCGCTTTTTCAGATGAACCTGGTGCATTTGCCGTAGCCGTTTCTTTTTTGTAGCTGTCCATCAGGGATAGTCCTGGTCCAACCCAGTAGTACAGGCAGTACAATACGCCAAAGATAGCGGTGATATAAAAAAGACGAACCCACCATAAGGGAAGGGGATTATCCAGCTCTTCTATCCCGTCATAATTATGATCCAGTTTGTTTTCATCCAGATGTTCTGTCATTTATGCGTCTCCATCCAAGGGTAAATTTTCCATATAGTTATAAAATCGTTTGCCAGATTTTCTATACACCCAAATCACGGACGATGTAAAAAGTGCCACAAAACACACAAGGGCCGTACAGGTGAGATACAGCATATTAAAATGAGAAAGTACCTCTGCTTTCATTAGTTTTTCTCCTGGGGTCCAGCATATTTTAAAACTTGAAGATAGGCGATTAATGCCATGATTTCTTTGTTTTCCATGCCTTTGGGAATGCCTTGTGCTTCCATGGCTGCAGCCATTTTTTTAGCCTGATCTTTTGCCGATTCTTCAGCACTTTGAATATCTTCATCCGTATACGGAACGCCAAGCATTTTCATGCGGGATAATTTTTTGGACAGGTCATCTGTATTTAATTTGTTTCTCAGTAGCCATGGATACGATGGCATGATGGATTTAGGCGTAACGTCTCTTGGATTGGCCATATGACGGTAATGCCATAAATCAGGATATTTTCCGCCAACCCGTGCCAGATCCGGCCCTGTACGTTTTGATCCCCACTGAAATGGATGGTCATAAATAGAGTCTTCAGGATGGGATACTTCGCCATAACGCAAGGTATCAAATTTTAAAGGGCGCACCATTTGGGAGTGACAGTTGTAGCATCCTTCACGAACATAGATGTCTCTTCCCTCAAGCTCTAATGCTGTGTACGGTTTTTGTTTTGGGAATGGCTTCATATATTGATGGGCAACAAGGGACGGTAAAATTTCAATAACACTGCCAGCCACTACGGCGATAATGGTAAAAATGATAAATAAGTCAGGCAGCCCTTCCAGATAACGATGTCCTGAGTCCTTATTAAAATCATGTTTGAAGTCAGCAAGAGCAGGTGCCTGTACCGTTTCTTCTTCAACAGATTTAGGTGCCGAAATCACTGTTCGGATTAGGTTGTAAATCATGATGAGATAGCCAAGAAGATAAATCGCTCCACCTAAGGCTCTTACATAATACAGCGGTACAATTCTGATGACTGTTTCGATAAAATCCGGGTACATTAAACGGTTTCCATCCAGGGCTCTCCACATTAAACCCTGTGTAATGCCAGCGGCCCACATTGACATGATGTACAGCACAATTCCGAATGTTCCCAGCCAGAAATGCAGTGAGGCTAGCCTTTCGCTATACAATTTTGTTTTTAACAGTTTGGGTACAAGGTAATACAGCAAGGCAAAGATCATGAATCCGTTCCAGCCTAAAACGCCTGAATGAACGTGTCCGATAATCCAGTCTGTAAAATGTGCCAGAGAATTGACGGTTTTTATCGAAAGAAGCGGGCCTTCAAACGTGGCCATTCCATAAAGTGTAATCGCAACAACGAGAAACTTGAGTACGGGTTCTTTACGAACTCTGTCCCAGGCACCACGCATGGTTAATAATCCATTAATCATACCTCCCCAGCTTGGTGCAAGAAGCATGACGCTGAAAACCATACCCAGGGTTTGTGCCCATTCTGGCAAAACCGAGTACAACAAATGGTGTGGCCCCGCCCAGATATAAATAAAAACCAATGACCAGAAATGGATAATGGATAACCGATAACTATAAACAGGCCTGTTGATGGCTTTTGGAACGTAGTAGTACATCAATCCTAAAAAAGGTGTTGTCAGGAAGAAGGCCACCGCATTATGCCCATACCACCATTGAACCAGTGCGTCCTGAACCCCGGCAAATAAAGAGTAGCTTTTAAATAAAGTAACAGGAATTTCCAGAGAGTTTACAACATGAAGAAGTGCAACCGTTACAATTGTAGCGATATAAAACCAGATGGCTACGTAAATATGACGTTCTCTGCGTTTATAAAGTGTCCAGAAAAAATTAATCGCGAATACTAACCACACAACTGTAATGAGAATATCAATGGGCCATTCAAGTTCTGCGTATTCTTTTCCAGCCGTTATGCCCAGGGGTAAGGTTATAGCGGCACACACAATAATCAGCTGCCAGCCCCAGAAATGAATTTTGCTTAATGCATCAGAGGCCATTCTTGTTTTTAAAAGACGCTGTGACGAATGGTAAATACCTGCAAAAATGGCATTGCCAGCAAAGGCAAAGATGGCGGCGTTGGTGTGAAGCGGTCTTAACCGCCCAAATGTAAGCCATGAAATTCCAAAATTAAGTTTCCAGTTGGCAAGCTGGGATGCAATAAATACTCCCAGTAAAAGTGCAACTAATCCCCATAAAACGGTTGCAAAAAGAAACTTTTTGACTATGCTGTCATCGTATTTAAATGTGTCGTTAATCATAAGTACCTTCTTTGTAAAAAAATCTGGCTTTTGTAATAAATCAATAACCTATGCTAGCAAAAAAAAAATCTAAAGCAATCAATAGGGGGGTGGATATTCTTGTTCCTGAGTTGGTTTTAAGGTAGGATAAGCCTATGAAAAAACAGGTTGAGAAGAAAAGTCTGGATTGTCTTACAGACTCTGATACTCTGGGCGTATGTGTAAAATCTCCTGAAACAAATATTGTTCTGTATCAAAACGAAAAAAGCGTGGACATTTGTGGTGAAAAATCTGGTGATGCCTGTACATTGTGTCAGGATAATTCGAACCAGAGTTTGTTTGAATCAGTCGCATCTCCTGATATTAAAAAGAACTTAAAAACCATCGATCATAAAGTTTACGATGCCGTTCAGATTTCCCAATCCAATACCATTGTCACCATTTTAAATTCTCTTGAAGATAAGCAGAAAGACATGGACGTTTTACTGGAGTCTTTGAATTTAACTGAACGTGAAAAAGATATAGCCCGAATGCTGGTGTTTCAAAAAACTAACGCTGAAATTTCTTCTGCTCTGTTTATTTCAGAATCTACGCTTAGGACGCATTTAAATAACGTCTATAAAAAAGCGCCGGTATTAAAACAGCTTAGAACCCAACACTGATTTTTACACGTGTTATGGCTCCTTTATAGTTTGCTAGGAGCTATGCTACTATCATGTTCAAAGGGAATTTTAAAAAGCCTGAGGGGGTTTTTTGTGAAAAAAGTTCTTGCTCTATCTTCGCCTGATCTGTCTGCTTTTCCTGTTAATCAATCTGTTGAATATACTTTGGTTCAAACTCTTCCAGATAAATCAACCCGACCGTTAGTTTTGCTTCATGAAGATGTGGTAGAGGATCCTACATTTGGCAACGATTTGAGGGCAACAACATTTATGGGTGTGCTGATAACAAAAAATAACAGGCTCGAAATTGTGCCTATGACTACGAAAGATTTGACGGACTACCTTACGCTCGAAAAAAGCCAGCGCCAGCTTAGGCATCCTATAACAAGGGCTGTTTTGAGTATAGATGATATCGTCTGCATTGATTTTAAAAATAAAAAAACGCCTGAACTGATATCCGTTCCTAAACATATTCTTGCTTTTTTCTCTGGTGTTTCACAGGTGCAGTCTGGTGGTTCTGTTATTTATCAGGGCAATCCGGGTGCAGATTTAGACACACAATCTTCCAGTGGTTCTGTCGGGTATCAACCGGCAATAGATCCATCTCTTTTAAGTATAGTTTCGACCTTTCAGGATGTTAATGGGCGACCTCTGGCCACTATTCCAAGAGACCTGATTGCTCGTTATTCTGATCCAACGTTGATTCCAGCGGAGGTTATTTCTTTCTGAGGCGCCTCGTGGTGCTGTAGCCTTTTTGGCACGGTTTAGCTCGTCGTCATCTTTTCTATCAGGTCATGAAGAAGGCGATCCCTTGTTATCTCATAGATCAGTCCGATCAGATCATTAGATATGTCGTTGTGTCATGGACAAGCATTTACACAAGACGATAGAATAACCGATATGATTACCGATATTTATTTGGCTCATACCCAAGGATTTTGTGCTGGTGTATCCAGTGCTATTGAAGTTGTAAACCGGGCATTGGAAAAATACGGGCCTCCTTTGTACGTGCGTCATCATATTGTACATAATACGTCTGTGATCGCTGATTTTGAGAAAAAAGGTGTGGTGTTTATCGAAGCCCTTGCCGAAGTTCCAGACGGCGGCCGGGTTATTTTTAGTGCCCACGGCGTTGCGCCAGAGGTGTATGAAGAAGCAAAATCCAGAAACCTTATTTATGTAGATGCCACCTGTCCTTTAGTCACAAAAGTTCACCGGGAAGCCATAGGATTTTCAAAGAAAAATATTCAAACCGTGTTAATTGGACATCGGGGTCATCAGGAATTAATTGGGACTTCCGGGTATGTTCAAAACGATTTATTGCACATTGTTGAAGATGAAGCCGATATCGAAGCCCTGAATTTGGATCCAAATCAACCGATTGGCTATCTCACCCAAACAACATTGTCTGTCTCTGAAACATCAAAACTTATTCAATTATTAAAATTAAAATATCCGGGTATAGTGGCGCCTCCCAAAGAAGATATCTGCTTTGCTACACAAAACCGTCAGGATGCTGTTATCGAGCTATCCAAACAATGTGACGGCGTGATTATTTGTGGATCACCTCACAGTTCAAACAGTAATCGGTTGAAAGAAACAGCGCAGGCGCAAGGTATTAAAAGCTGGATTATTGATACGGAAAATGAACTGGATTTAGCCTGGTTGGATGGTTTAAAAGCTGTTGGAATCAGCTCTGGAGCTTCTGTGCCTCGGTATATTGTGGATGCTGTTGTTCAAAAAATAAAAACAAAATATCCCAATGCCGTTACTCATCAAGCTGAAAGTGTTGAAAAAAACATTTCATTTGCTGTTCCAAAAGTATGAGTGCTGAATTAGAAGACGGCTTAAAACTCTCTCTGGATTTTAAAAAACTGCGATCCATTTCCATGTTGAATCTCGATGTTATTCCTGTTGTTGTTCAGGATAATCAGACCAAAGAGGTTTTGATTTTAGCTTATGTTAATCAAGAGGCTTTAGACTATACTCTCACCCATAAAGTGGCTGCATTTTGGAGTACCTCCAGAAACGAATTGTGGGTAAAAGGAAAAACCTCTGGCGATACCCTTCAGGTACACGATATTCTGGTTAATTGCGAGCAAAATTCGCTGGTGTATCTGGTGACGCCTCAAGGAAAAGGTGCCTGTCATACTCAGGATGAACATGGTGTAAGCCGGCCTTCCTGCTACTACAGGCGGTTACGTTCGCAGCATGATCTTGAATGGACACATTAGACGGGTTTAGGGCTCATTTTGTATAAAATAGTGTCTGTCTCCGACCGTCGTTCTGAGGCTGTTGCGTATCAGGATGTACTTGATTCTGTAATTGCCCTTGTTCAGGAGCGTGATGGAACCCTTTTGTCCCGGCGTTTTGATGCGGCGTTTATGTTGTTTAATGATTACAGAGCCTCTTTCCAGCAAAGTTACGACAAACGGGACACCGATGATTTTATTGTCTTTGGTTTTTTGGATACCGCTTTAAAAGCAAAACGCTTAAAAGAAGCTTATCTACTAACACGATCTTATATCAAGCCAGCTTTAGGCCGTGTTACGCTTACCATGATAAGGATACATTTGGTATTTGGCATTACCCTGGGGTTCGACACTATGTTTAAAGTGTTTTCAGATGCTGTTTCATGGTTTACACACCCGGCATCCAAACATCCGGGAAAATTTAGTTTTGAAGATAAAGAACACAGAGATTTTTTTTCATTAATCGATCAGTGTTTTTCATCACTAACGTTATATTGTCTGGATCATAATAAGCAGGCTCATTTACAAAAACTGATGCATTTAAACAAAAAACTTCTAGAGCATCGAGGAGCTGATTTATGTCTTAGACGAGGACTTTGGGGGCGATTATTGCACACGTTGTTGACAGTCTGTTCCACCCATTCTTCACAATTTTTCACAATTTTTTCAAGTGATCTTGTGGATCAGGCTGAACGTCTTGTTGAAAAAAAAGTAAATCTTCCGACATCCGTTTTAAAGCTGTGTGTGACTCTAAAACCATCCTCTGTACCTTTAAATGAGGCTTATCGTATTCAATCCATCCAGGACTTATTATGGAGACGGGTAGAAGAAGAACTCCCATTTGGATTAAAATCTCTCACAAAGAAATCATCACTTACTGTTCATTTGGCAAAGCAGTTTTTTTCAGGATTAAAGACAGAAAATGGCTGTGTTCAGTTTTACACAAACACACTGTCAAACGCACAATTTCAGCTTTTTCAACCTCACGCACAACCGCTTACTGCACTGCTGACAAAGCTGGCCGATTTTTTAGAACACGCCTCTTCTATGGATGATTGTGGTGAAGAACTGCAAGACTTTGGATCGTTATGCCTCCATATTCAAAAAATGGGATTAAACATACCTGATATCTTTGTGGATAAATTACTGTCCAGCTCGGTCTGCCGTAACGATACTGTTTTTATGGATCGCCTTATTTTTGTAAAAACAATACCTGGCTCAAAGGTCCCAGACGCCGCTTTTCATCATTTTTCCAGCCTGGAAAAAGACTCTGTTTACCGATTTATGAGTGCAGGGCTTTTAGACGTTGATTCTGATTTTGTTTTGCCTCAAAAACCGGTGGCGATTGAAGCAGAGTATGAGTTTTTGTAGGTAAAATAAATCTTGACAACTTCCTTTGTGTGTTAGAGTATTTGAATTCTTTAATTTTTTTTGAAAGTATAGTTTTTTGATAGTGATGAATTAAAGGGAAACGAGGCGAAGGAATAATGTTTTTTTTGAAAAAAATCAGCTTTACGATTTTTCTTGGATGTTTAGTGGCCTATTGTATGTCACACTCTGTTTTTGCAGGTGTTCCCACCTCGAATGTGTCGGTTACTATTCAACAAACAGCCACCGATTCGGGTCCAACGTTGGGTGAATTGGGGTTTGATGGTGGTGGTCAGCTTATTACCACGTCCGGTGGGGGGTCAGGTATTTCAGCGCAAGCTCTTTCTGTGGGTAGCGTTGATGGTGCATCCTCTTCTCAGTTAAACAGTGTGTTGGGGATGTCTCCGTTATATTTTCAGTCTGGGGACGTTAATTTAAGTCAGGGTAGTGTGCAGTTGAATGAAACAGATTTGAGCTTGCCTGGGCGAAATGGCCTTGGGCTTGCTATTACAAGGACGTATTCGTCACAACGATATACCTCAGCCCCCGATTTGGACGTGACCAACCAGACTCCATGGGGTGCATATTCAGGAAAAGGCTGGAATTTTGGGTTTGGAATGCGTGCCTATCTATTGCGTGCCAGTGAGTCTACGGTTATTCAAAAAGTGTTTATCGAATCGGCAACCGGAATTGAAGAATACGAAAAAGGTCGTGCAAAAATGCCTGGAAATTTTGCCAAAGTCACTGTCGAATCCACCCCTTCTTCTTATAAATTACGAAACGTTCAAAAAATCATTGTTACCCAGGAAAATGGACAACAACTGGTGTTTGGACAACGGTTTTTTAATGAAAATTATCAAAGAACCTATAATGGAAACAACGAACAGTGTTGGATTGAAGGGTTTGTTCTAACTGAAATTCGAGATCCCTTTGGTAATAAAATAACCTACCAGTATGAGACGAGTTTTGAGTCTGCCCATGATGTGCCAGTTAGGCGTCTTTACCACATCATTGGGAAAGGAAACTATGATCATATTGAAAATGGAGGGTATTCGTCCTGGAGCCCGGTTGGCAGCTATATTCCAACCCGAATCAATAAAATCATAGACAGTTTTGGTCGTGAAATTGTGATTAATTATGGTGAAGCTCAAAATCAGGCCAGTACATATAAAAATCAAATGGTAAGCAGTATTGCTTATACCGGTATAGATGGAACACCTCAAAAAATTGTTTACGGATATAACAGCGCGGGTTTCTTAATCCGTGTAAAAACCGGAGATTTGCCTGAGAAAACCTATTCATACTCCCAATATACCCCCCGTTTTAAATACTATGAGGCTGGTCGTAGAGATTGGTTAGGATCCTGGAATCCCGAAGCAGCACTTGTTGGATACCCTGTTCCTCCACACCCGTATAGTCCCGACATTATAAATACAGGAAAAAATGAATTGATCTCAGCCATGATCGATATGGCTAAGCCCGTTTTGACCGCCGTGTATTCTCCTTTCGGAGGCATTGTTAGGTATACCTACGAAGATTGTTTAAGTACAACCCGAAATTCTGATCAGTATTGGCATTCTCAAAACGGTCCCAATATTATGATTGATTATGGTGGAACGGGTCCTGTTGTTATCAAAAAAGAGGTGCAAAATGGAAGCGGTGGCGAAACAATAACCTATGGATTTAATTATCCACGAAATAGCCTCGGGCACCTCCAAAAAGTAAAATACAGACCTGTAAAACAAGATACGGATGCCTGGTATTTTGCAACCGCCGAGCAACTTGTTAATCCGATTGTAAGCACCGACTCTGATGGAGACACCATTTTTTCCGTTAACCCAGGCGCAACAGTTAAGATTGAACCAGAACAATTTGAGTTCCAAAATGGGATGATGGTCAAACACACCCAGGGTGTTACCCAAACCCGAACCGACTGGGACTTTGATAAAAATCTTGTAGCCAGGGTAACGCAGCTCAAAAACGGAATCATCCAGAATCAGGTTGAGACCTTGATCTACGACCAGTACTACAACAACCTCCAGGTGGTTACAAAGAAAGGCGCTTCGCTCACCCCTTATGCCCAGCAAACAACCGTTTTTTCGATAGAGTCTACACACCGGTCAAAAAATCTATTACATTTACCAACGCTTAAAACCGCAACCGATTTAACCACAAATAAAAGCCGTTCCAGCTTTACGCAATACAACAGTAATGGACAACCTGTTGAGGCGTATCAGGGTAGCTCTAGTTCTGGTAAAAAGCTGAAAACGATTAGCTACGATAGTGAGGGACGAGTGGTAGAAGAAAAAACACCGCTGCCAAACGGTTCTGAATTAAGTGTACAAACGAGTTATGCACAAAATTCAAATCAGTATGTCATTACCAAAACGTTAAATAATAAGACTAGTGTATCTGAATATGAGGTTAGAACAGGGCAGTTGGTAAAAAGTACCGATCTTAATGGAAATGTCACCACGTTTCAGTATGATCGTTATGGCCGCCCGACAGGGACAACCTACCCAGATGGTAGTCAGGATACCGTATCGTATTCAGCTGACTTAAAAACGACCACAACAACGAGTGGTGGGATTACAGGCGTTCAAACGATAGATAGTTTGGGTCGACCGATTTTGAATCAGTCTACCGGCCAGCAGGATGTAAAAGTGGAGTATTATTTTTCCAATCTCCCCAAAAAGACGTACAAAAAACAGAATGGAGTATGGGTACTTAAAAGCACAATAGCCTACGATACGTATTTAAGAAAAATCAGTAAGACTAGCCCTGATTTTGGAACAA
>CAZFCP010000025.1:0-26794 GCA_964517775.1 uncultured Candidatus Marinamargulisbacteria bacterium
GATAAATCGTCACTTGGTACGGAATCCACAAAAAGCATATTGAACGTATCTCAAACATCTACAGCCTCAGAGCAAGAGCAGGATTTTGGAAAACAGGTTAAAGCCCATGTTAAGAAAACACTGGATGATCTTATTCCAGTGTATAAACGTATCGGTGAACAAGGAAAAATCTATAAAGCCGCAATGGAGATACTAACCTTATCCGACCCTACAGATATGGGATCTGAGCTTGGAAAACTAGTTAAATTAGGTAAAAAACACCCTGATCTTTATTTTGCCATTATTAGAGAGTCGTTTACATTAGGATTTTCCCAAGGCGATATCACCACATTAAAAGCACAGCTATTTAATGAAATACACGCTCATTTTATAAAAGATTTACCCGAACAGTTCCACTCTCCTGAAGCATTTTTTCAAAGCAATCAACCGTTATATTACTTTACAGCACAATTGGTTAAAGCAGGCATTGCAGGTTTGAATGAAATACGATTCCTAATGGCAGACGTACAGATGAATATGGCCCTTCAGGATATGCCGTTTGAGTTCTCAGACGCCTTAAAAAGCAATACGATTGTAGAGGCATTTAGAACTGATTTTGCAGCCAAAATGAAAGCAGCAAACCCAGGCCAGCAGTTGGAGGACAAGTCTCTGGAAGAGCTGTTTACTGTGGATATTCCAGGTATCAGATGCCAGCTGAAGTTGCTGGAACATCTATTCGCCGATAAAACGTTACGTCCACTTGCTGAACTTTTCTTTCTTTCAAACACTTTTGGTGAAACAAGTGACAAACAAAAGTCAGGCAGCGAAGGCCTTGCCGATATTGAACGTAATGAAGTCAGTATTGATTTAGCTAACCAGCTTTGTACCGTAGGACGCCTGTTACTGCATCATAAAGACACGCCAAGACTTGATGAAAGCAATGCCGATCTACATATCATCCACAGGTATTCCGAAAATATTCTAAAATCCGGAAATACCTATGCGATTAACTTATTGACCAGCTTAACGCGTTTGGAGTCTTCTCAAAAATTACTGCAAAGACAACCAAACGGCAGCTTTTAATCTTCCCCTACCACAGAAGATAAAGCCCCACGTAATCCTTGCTGGATATGCGACTGATCCGGCATTAGAAACGCGGCTTTCTGTGCAGCGGCACTAATATCGTAAACCGTTTCATGACCTTGTGAGGACAATACAAAGTCTCTCACACGGTCTATGGACGATCCCGTTCCCAGTTTTTCAAAATCCGCAGCAATGGTTAACGCCGATTCAGCTGCTTTTTTATACAATTCTTCTTTATCATTTATACCCAATCCAACCAACACATCATGGGCTTCCTGTACAAAGGTTCCTAATTTTATAAAAGGAATAGCCACATTCAACGCATGAATAAGCATTTTACCTAAAGCTTTTTCCTGAGCATCACTGCTTTCCAATAATTTCATTGTACTGACCAGCTGTGTTTGAAGCTTTCCTTTTTTAACAGGATCCTGCATGTCTTTTTGGGTAAAATAGGTTCCCGCTTCTCTGATATCTGATAACCTTGCTCGCATTTTATCCATGCTGTAACCAGCTTTTATGTACTGAGCAACCGATGTCATTAACAAGATACCCGCCTGAAGTTCACCCGCATAAGGAACCATTGAAACCGCAGTCTGTGCCAGATCCACGACCTCTTTAACAGGAGTAGACATCACGAATGTCGTTAAACCATCTACAGCTTTTTGAGTAAGCGTTTCTACTTTTTTACCTAAATCCTCAGCTTTTTTTGTTAAGGTCTGAACCGTTGATGAAGATTGCAAAACAGTATCAAAAACCTGAGTACGCTGTGTTGTAGCCGGATCTTCCGTATCCGTACCTCCAAGACCTAAATTTTCCTTGGCAGAGCCGGTCAACGACTCGTATGCTTCTTTGGCACGATCTAAAGAAGAGGACATATAAGCCATTTTTAGCCTGAAATTTGCCGTAAGCTCAGTCATCTTACTGGATGTATAACGGGATGTGGTGGATTCTACACGTGTCATTTCCGCTGCCTGTCCACCTTGTTGGGAATAAGCAACAGCCTGGATAACCATTGCAGATAAAGGTTTTGCAATACGATCCAGCATTTTTTGAGAGTCCGCATCGGCAAACGCTGATTTTACAAAAGAAAAGCTGGGTTTGTTTTTATCCTTACTGATTAAATCGAGGCTGTTTGGGATTTCGGATTTAACAAGACCAGCCCCCGTTAAAAATCGTTTTTCGTTTAATCGAAATAAAACCAGTTGAGCCAGTTTTTGAACATCTGCATCAGACGGAACCTCTAGACCTTCTTTTTTAAACGCAGCGACAACAATAGGCTTCAACCGATCCAGACTCCAGTGCTGATCCTGCTCGGAACCCTGAAGATGTTCGCCGGCATACACGGAAATCTGTTTGGCGGTGTGGGATAACACGTCCATTTGGCTGGTCATCATATCCAGCTGGTGGCCAGTGAAATCAGACACATCTTTCTGCATAGTCTGGGTTTCGGTGGTGACAGCCTCCATCATATCCGAATAAAATTTAGGAACGCTGGCGTAAGCATTTTTGGCTACATCCAATACCGTAAATTCCCCATGCTGATTCGATGAAAAAACAAGTAAGCCTTCGATTGGTTTTTGAATTTTTTTAGCCACAAGTTTTGTCAGATCATCCACTGAAAGTTTCGTGGCCGATGCAAAATCCTGAATTTCATGCTGCATTAAAAGATCCAGCTCTTTATCCAAACGTAAACCACCATTCCAGTCTGGTGAATCGGCATTTTGAAATAAGGTTTGATTTTGGGCACGTACAACAGCTCCAAACTGTCTTTCCAGGGCAATATCCTTAACGTGTTCTACAAAACGGGCAATGTCTTCCTGTTTAACGGTTTTGCCCAGCTGTTTTACAAGGTCTTTTTCAAGATCTCTCATCAACGATTCTTTGATAAAGGTCAGCTGAGTACCAAGTACCACATGGCATTTTGAAAACTGTTCTCTAAAACGATGCTCTACGGCTTTTAGATTTTCTAAAACATCATGCAGCTGTTCCTGGGCATCGTGTACAGATTTTTGAGTATCCACTTTTGCCGCATTAAAACGCTGAACAGATGTATGCCAATGTTGAATGCCCTCTTCGGCCTCGTGTCTCCAACTTAAAACGGTTTCTGAGCGTAGAGCAAAATCGTCGATACCTTCAAGTTTTACAGCCAATTGCTGCCATTCACGGTTGATTCTGGACGTTAATTCTCTATGAGGAGCCGTTTTTAAGGAATCTACAAAGGTTTGAGTTTCTTTCATCACTTTGGCATGGGCCAGTTCCGCCTGATTAACCTGTGGTGCAGGTTCGGAAACAGCCTCAACTTTTGCAGCAGGAGCTTCCTGAACCGTCTGATTCGTAAGCACTTTTAAAAGAGCAAGACGAAGCAATAACACTGCCGCTTTACGCTCGTTTGGTTTTTGGGCAGAAAAGGTATCTACAGCTTTTAACAGGGCAGCGGCATCTCCAGTTTTGAGGTAAGAAGCCACATGACGGTCTAAGGTTTTAAGCGGGTCGGATCTAAATCCAAATAATTTATAGCTGATGTCTTTTTTCCAACGTGTTGCAATATCTTTTAAGGCATTCTGTGCCTTGGATAATCCAGGTTTCCCAGCTGCAACCGATGTTGCACGAAGGGATCGTGATGCCTGTAACGTTTCAGCCTCGGTGGCCGATGTTAAATTTCCTTTAATACCGGAAGCAGTCAGATCCTGCCGAATATCCGTAGGCAAAACAAGATCGCCCTGCTGCTGAACATTGGGTTTATGTATCGGGGATTGAGTCTGGTTAACCTGTGAGGGGTTAATTCTGGGGGCCGCTTGTGACATTGGAATAAATCCTTTCTGATTTCTTCAAAAGGCAGTTGGAATTATTCCCCTTTTTTACAGCTTGCTAACAATATGTATAGCTGCACACTCTAATAAAGTCAGTTTAGCATTAATGGACTTTTTGTAAAATTATTTTAATAAGATCAACACGACGGGCTGAGGCTTTTAAAACAAAAAAATCATACCCAAACGCCTGTATTTTATCGTTCACTTTCGGTATTTTTCCGAACTTTAAATTTAATAAGCCGGAAATCGTGTCATAGTCTCCATCTTCGGGCAGAGGCTGAGGTAAAAACTGATTCAAGGCCGAGATCGTTGCAAGGCCATTTACACGCCATTCATTTTTATTCACTTTTTCAATTAGCGGCGCTTCGGAATCAAACTCATCCTGAATTTCGCCTAAAAGCTCTTCAATAATATCTTCTATCGTCACTACACCTGACAACGAACCAAACTCATCAAGAACAATAGCCATATGGAAACGTTGAGATTGGAACTCTCGTAACAGCGTAATAATGTTTTTTGTTTCAGGAACAAAATGCGCTTTTCCCACTTTTTCTTTCCAGTTAAAGCCATTACCCTGTTTGTCCTGGCCCAGGCTTTTCAACAGATCTTTTGCGTATAAAATTCCTACAATATTATCCAGACTTTCCTTAAACACAGGGAGACGAGAGTAACCTTCCTCAACAAATTTCGACAAAACCTCATCATAACTAGATGAGATAGGCAGTGCTTCAACCTGAGTACGAGGCACCATAATCTGTTTTACCGTTTTTTTGGTAGAAAAAAATACATTATTGATAATGGAGTGTTCCGTACTTTTGATAATTCCCTGATCTTTTCCCTGTTGAAGAAGAAGGAGAAGCTCTTCAGGGCTGTGAGATCCATCTATATGAGACGGTGGTTTTAAACCAATAAGTTTGATTAAGGCGTTTGCAGATCCGTTTAATGTCCAGATAAATGGAGAAAATATGAAGTAAAACATCCTTAAGGGACCAGCTACAGCGATTGTGGTAGCTAAGGGATAACCCAACGCCAACGATTTCGGAGCTAACTCACCCACAACAATATGCAAAACTGTAATCACAATAAAAGCAGCGGGTAGGGCCATATGATGGGCAACAGAATCGGAAATAGGAAGCGACAAAAGATGGAAGAGATCCAGGATAACATCGGCCACGACACTTTCACCCACCCAGCCTAATCCAAGACTTGAAAAGGTAATACCCAGCTGGGTTGCCGATAAATAAGCATCCAGATGTTCGTGAATATTTTTAGCCAGCTTTCCCAATTTATGACCAGTTCTGGCCTTAAGCTCAAGCTGGGACGTTCTAACTTTTACAATAGCAAACTCGGCAGCCACAAAAAAACCATTTGCAAACACCAGAAAAAACGTAATAAAAAGGTTCGCTATCATTAAATAGAATAATCCTCCATAAAGGTTTTAGACTCTTTGATTGTAACAAAAACGGACTGATCTTTTACAAGACCCAGGGATTTAAACTTTTCCAGATCCAGATCTACCTGAATAAACTCACCAGATTGAGACAATAACTCCACTTTTGCAACCGGGCCGGCTGTACTCATTTGATGCACAGTACCTATAAAGGCATCCTGATGAGGTTTTTCACAATGGATGTCCAACAGATGCGGCCGAACATAAATGACCGTTTCAGCCTCACGTTCAGAGCCATCCAAATGAACAACAGTTCCGTCCAAACGGGCTTTAAACAGGTTTACATTTCCCATAAATTTATACACAAATGGGGTTTTAGGCTGATGATACACCTCTTCAGGGGTTCCAATTTGCTCGATACAGCCATCTTTCATAATCACCACTCTGTCAGCCACTTCCAGGGCTTCGTCCACATCGTGGGTTACAAAAACGCTGGTAATATGCAAATCATCGTGTAATTTGCGAAGCCATTGGCGAAGTTCTTTTCTGACTTTGGCATCAAGGGCTCCAAATGGTTCATCTAATAATAAGACTTTGGGTTCGATAGCCAAAGCTCTGGCCAAAGCAACACGCTGCCGTTGGCCGCCGGATAATTGGGATGGATACCGCTGGCCCAACGCCTCAAGTTGTACCAAAGACAGCAGTTTGTCTACTTTTTCCTTTATTTTATCCGAGCTAAGCCGTTGTTTTTTCGGTTTAATCCGAAGTCCAAATGCGATGTTTTCAAACACTGTCATGTGTTTAAACAACGCATAATGTTGAAATACAAAGCCTACTTTTCTTTCCCGCACTTCAACACCGCTGATAGAGTCTCCAAAGAAAAGAAGTTCGCCTTCGTCGGCAGATTCCAATCCGGCAATAATACGCAACAATGTGGTTTTTCCGGATCCTGAAGGCCCTAAAAGTGCCAGCAATTCGCCGGTTTTAACATCCAGATTAATATCGTGAAGAGCTGTATACTCACCAAATTTTTTTGAAAGCTGCTTAACCTCAATACTCATTATTCACTTCTTTCTTTTTTTCAGCATAAAATTTTATTCCCAGGGTCACCAACGCCAGGGAAACCAGTAACGATGCCACCGAAAACGCTGCCGCAAACTGATATTCGTTGTACAAAATTTCCACCTGAAGCGACATGGTATTGGTTACGCCTCGGATGTGACCCGATACAACAGAAACGGCTCCAAATTCCCCAAAAGCACGGGCCGCACATAAGATCACGCCATAAAGAAGTCCCCATTTAATATTCGGCAACGTCACTTTAAAAAAGGTCTGCCAGCCGTTTGCACCCAGGGTGATGGCCGCTTCTTCCTGCTCGATACCTTGAGACTGCATCAAAGGAATAAGCTCTCTGGCAACAAAAGGAAAGGTGACAAATAAGGTGGCCAAAACTATGCCGGGAACAGCAAAAATAATGGAGATATTATGATCGGACAACCACGGACCCAACATACTGTGACTGCCAAATAACAACACAAAAATAAGCCCGGATATTACCGGAGACACGGTAAAAGGAACATCGATTAAGGTAATCAAAAGCTGCTTTCCACGAAACTGAAACCGGGTGATAGCCCAGGCAGCAGCAATACCGAAACACATATTTAAAGGCACCACGATAGCCACCGTAAGCAAGGTGAGTTTTATCGCAGCAAAGGTATCCGGTTCGGTTATCGCCGTCCAAAATGGAAGCAATCCAGCTTTAAAGGCATTAACAAAAACGACAGCCAGAGGCATGATTAAAAACAAGCCTAAAAAAGCCAGAGCTACGGTTTTTAACAACAATTGAATCCATATGGAGTCTTGAGGGATGTTTTTCATTCCTGATTAATCCTTTTCCTTGCCCACCATTGAAACAGGTTGATAAAAAATAAAATAAGGAAAGAGAAAACAAGCATGGTCACGGCGATGGCTGTTGCAGCCTGATACTCGTATTGCTCGAGTTTTGAAACGATTAATAAAGAGACTATTTCAGTTTTAAGGGGCAGGTTTCCTGAGATAAACACTACAGAACCATATTCGCCTAAACCCCTGGCAAACGCCAAAGCCGCACCGGTTAAAACAGACGGGAACACCAATGGAAAAATAATTTTTGAAAAGGTCTGCCAACGATTCGCGCCCAATGTTTCCGACGCCTCTTCCAGCTCATACTCCAGATCATGTAAAACAGGCTCAACCGTTCGAATCACAAACGGAAGCCCGATAAACAACAACGCGACAATAATACCCAACGGCGTATAAGCCACTTTTATACCGATACTCTCTAAAAATCCCCCTAAAGGCCCCGAGCGACCAAAAGCCGCCGTTAAAGCAATACCCGCTACAGACGTTGGCAAAGCAAAGGGAATATCAATCAAGGCATCCACAAATTTTTTACCAAAATAATCATAACGAACCTGAACCCAGGCCACGATAAATCCAAAAAAAGCATTTAGCAACGCTGCAGCTGCAGCTGTGTACAAATTCACTTTGAATGCGGCCACAATACGTTCTGATGTAATAACCTCCCAATAGGTATCCCATCCCAGTTTTGACGCGTTAAAAAACAACATCGACAACGGAATCAAAGCCACAAGGCTAAGATAAAAAACCGTATAACCCAAAGACAGCCTAAAACCAGGCAGAATCTGCCTGGTTTTAGAGGAATCGTTACGCTGAGAGAAAAATGACATCAGTGTTTATTTTAACTTATAAATCTGATCAAAACTGGCGCCATCAGCAAAGTGAGCCTTATGCGCTTTTTCCCAACCGCCAAATACCTTATCGATGGTTACAAGCTTAATGGCAGGGAAAAACGATCCGTATTTTTTCAACGCTTTTGGATCAGACGGTCTGAAAAAATGTTTGGCAATAATAGCCTGAGCTTCTGGTGCATATAAAAATCTCAAATAGCTTTCAGCTACTTTTGCAGTGCCATGTTTAGAAGTGTTTTTATCCACCCAGGCCACAGAAGGTTCAGCAAGAATACTTAAAGAGGGATTTACAATTTCGAAATCATTTTTACCCAGAGTTTGAGCTGCAAGATAAGCCTCGTTTTCCCAGGTAATCAACACATCGCCAATTCCACGTTCAACAAAGGTTGTGGTAGACCCTCTTGCGCCAGAATCCAAAACCGGAACATTTTTATATAATGCTTGCACAAACGCTTTTGCTTTTGCAGGCGATTTGGATCTGTTTAATTCAAAAGCCCATGCCGCCAGATAGTTCCAACGTGCCCCACCCGATGTTTTAGGATTAGGTGTGATAACTGAAATGCCAGGCTTTACTAAATCTGCCCAATCCTTAATTTTTTTAGGATTACCTTTACGTACTAAAAATACGATTGTAGAGGTGTAAGGCGCACTGTTTTGAGGAAGACGTTTGCTCCAGGTTGCAGGAAGTAAGGCACCTTTTTCATTTAAAGCATTAACGTCATAGGCCAGAGCTAACGTCACAACATCGGCTTCAAGTCCGTCGATAACCGCTCTTGCCTGTTTGCCAGAGCCACCATGAGATTGTTTCACCACAACCGTATCACCGGTTTGAGCTTTCCAGTGTTTTGCAAATGCCTGGTTAACATCTTTATACAATTCACGAGTTGGATCATACGACACATTTAACAATTCAACGTTTTTCGCATGAAGCGAGGTGCTTACAATCAACAAAGCCAATAATACTTTTAAAAATTTCATGAGCATGTCCTTAGATTAATAAATTAGAAATCAACTTTTACGTCGGTTTGGAAAACAGTCTGACCTTCACGGGTAATGGTGTTTTCAGCAAAGAAAAAGGTGTTGGTTAATGAGGTGTTTTTTGCCAAACCATAGTAGTGAGCAAAACGAAGCCCTTTTACACCGGTTTTACCATTGTAGAAGCTGCCTTCAGGAAGGATGTCTACAAAAGCATCTTCAAGAAGCACTCTGTAATTGATATCAAACTGCCATTGTCCTGCATCCTGAACACGTCTGTCACCGAAAGAAAGTCCAAAAATCGCGCCATAGTTAGCTTGCTGTGGATCTGGGTTATACACAGAATCTGCATATAATCTGACGACCTGGAAACCGAATAAGCCTGGATAACGGGATTCACCTGTTAAGGTAAATACATCATAGTTGTATTTAAGCACTGAGGATTGAAGCGTGTTGTTGCTTCCTGATGACTCTGTACCGTTACCTAAGCTTGAACCTTTTAAGTTATCAAACTTATAGTAACCCAAGGCCACACGGTGGAAGGATTTTCCAGCTGCAAACTGGAATCCAGGCTGAACCACAAATGCTTTTACGCCGGTAACATTACTTTTTTCAAGTTCCTGAAACACTAGACCTGCCGCATTAAAGAAGAAACCAGATCCCGAAGGAGCATAGTTAAACCCTACTCCATCAATGTTGATATCCGCATCCCATAAAAATTCGGAAACACCCCAAATTGGGTTTTTTGCTTTTCCGTACGTAATGGTTATGTTATCAGTTGGCGAATATTCAAGATAAGCACGAGCTAGTCTTAAATCGTATTGTTGTGGACCACGAACAGTGGCACTACCACCAGTTCCAACTTCACCAAGAGTCTGCTCTGTACTTCTTCCGCTGGTTCCGCCTGATGCAAAACCAATAACTGCTTTTAATTGCGGGTTAATCTGTGCAGATGTTCCGATTCTTAATCTGAAACGCTCTCTTAATGTATTGCCGCCATTTGGCACGTTAATGGTTTCAGTCCGTAATCTTAAATCACCATGCCAGTCTAAATCCTGAATTTTTTTATCCTCTGCGCAGATACAGGAGGATCCTACCATCAGCACAAGCGCCGCAGCACACAATTTATTGAAAGTAACCATAAATAATCCTCCTAAAAATTTTAATGTCTAGTAAAGTAATAGATTTTATAGATTTTGACAAGAGGCCTTGAAAAATATACCGTAGTCTTATGGACTCCATCCTGCTTATCTCTACATCAAATGTCTCTTACTTATTTAAAAACCTAAAAAATTGCACCTGTATTTTCTGTCCCACTGCCGAGGCCGCCCTTTCAGCACTGGACTCGTCCATCCACTGTGTCATTATCGATGTAGAACTGGCCCCCATAGACAATCTGGAACTCGATTCGCTGATAGACGCCATCCAGCAAAAAGATCCGTTTGTCACCCTGCTTTTGGGTATTCATTCGTCTTCAGCCTACGACAGCATGATGTCAAAATACATGCAGACCATTCCGTTTGGCATCAGCCAGTTTATTCAGTTTTCAGGCTCTGTTACAGAGTTAAGCTGGGTTTTGTCTTATGCCTTTTTTCAAACCCGTCTTAGTAGACAGATGGCTCCGTTTATATCAGATAAGTCACACTATCTTTCTCTATTGAAATCCAGAAAAAATACAGCCTGCCCCATCAGCAAAAACGAGCTTAATCCAACTCAACATAGTAAAAATCACCCTCCAAAAATCCAAACTGACGTTTCAAAACAATTCACCCTACTGATTGTGGAAGATGAAGATCTGATTCGAAAACACATCGTTGCCTTATTTTCGTCCACCTTTTCCATAAAAGAAGCAGATACGGCAGAAAAAGCACTAGCCACCATTCGGGAACACACTATTGATCTGGTATTATTGGATATAACCCTGCCTGAAAAAAGAGGAATCGCCATTGTATCGGATATTAAAACCCTATCACCAAAAACGGATATCATTATGATTACGGCACACGGAGATTTTACGCTGATTGAAAGCTGTATCCGTGATGGAGCCATCGACTACATCGTAAAACCATACAGCAAACACTATCTCAGACAGGCTGTAAAACGGGTGATACAAAACAAAATTTTTACAGCCATTCTTGAGGAAAGACAGCCTCTATGATGCCCTCCGTTATAATTGGTTTAAGTATAAATCCTGAACTCAAACAACATTTCAAAGACGAAGGCCACAGCATTTTTTGGCAAGATACGGTTCCTGATATTTTAAGTCTGCTGGAGTCCCTTTCAAAATCTGTACAGCTGATTCTGATTGATTATCAGTTTCCTAATTTAGAACTGGATAGTCTGGTTCAAACACTCAGACAGGAAAGTTTTATACCGGAAATTGTTGTTATTTCCATTCACGATATTCCTTATGACACCTATATTTCCGTCTTAAAACTGGGCATTTATGATTGTTTTTCATTAGATGCTTACGAAAATACAACCGCTATTTTAGATCGAGCCCTTTTTAGATCAAACACCTTCCAAAAACTTCAGGATATGCTTGAAAAAACCTACATTAACAACAGCACAAAACGCCTGGAGTTAGCCAGGGAATTTGTAGAGTTACGCCAAAAAGAAACAGCAGCCATCACGGAAATGGAGTTTCAGGCTTTATTTCCCGTTCATGAATCTGCCATGACTTCAAATCCTACCTTTTCAATACTTGAACCCATGGTCAAACCTCTGGATACAAAACCCACGGTGCTGGTTGTTGAAGACGAGGAAAAAGTACAGCAGGTTATCAAACGGTTTTTAATGCTTCAGGGCTACTCGGCACTGCTTTGTGGACATCCTCACGATGCACTGACCATACTAAACAACAACACGGCTATAGATATTGTCATTCTGGATATTGGACTTCCAGATATGGACGGTATTGAGTTGCTCAAAAAGATCAAGGAAAACCATAGGGAAATCGAGGTTGTCATGCTGACAGGCTACAACGACAGAACAAAAATCAGGCAAAGTTTCAAAGCCTTTGCGTTTGACTACATTATCAAACCCTTTCAAAAAGAAGCCTTTGCCACCATTCTTTCAAAAGCATTGCAGCGACGACTTTTAAACAGGCTTTTAAAGCAAAATCCATCATTATTTGCCCACGATTTTTCTACACAGACACGTTGCCGAATTCTTCAGGATATTGCCGAAAAACGTATTAAGCAGGGGCAGCCCTTTTTAATGGAGGATATCTATATTCTGTTTCCCGAACTGCTTCACTCTCAGCAATCGGCACAGCTTAAAATTCCAGTCAAAAAAATCGAAGAAGGGCTTTTGTTTTTTATTGAGCATCTCAAGCAGGAAACAGCCTAAAAAAGAGGATAAGTATGAACATTTTAATTATCACCCACCGCGATCATCACAAAGAAGCGTATCACAGTGTGTTTAAACATCTGGATTTTGTACATTTAACAATTATTCCGAGCGGGATTGAAGGGCTTTCCATCTTAAAACATACAAAACCTGAAATCGTGTTTATCGATTCGGAATGCCCGGATATTTCAGCACTGGAGTGGCTTGAAAATGCTCATAAGTGTGATTATTTTCCTTATCTTATTGTAAATCTGTTCCGGTCATCCAGCACAACCAAGGTACAACTGATGAAAGCCGGAGCCTGTGATCTGATTGAAGCTCAGTTTCTGGAAGCAGACATCAGATCGGCCTTTGAAAAAGCCAACAGACGACTTAAACTGATTTCTCATATCGAATTCGAACGGGATAAAGCCAATCACATTGCGTTAAAAGCAGCCTTAAATGGATTTAAAAGCTTTGTGGAATCCCGTTTTTACACCGCAAAACCCATTACACTTGAAGAAATACAGCAGTTTTTCCCACATTTTGATCTCAGCGCAGGGCTGACAGCCGAAAAAATTGTAGGCGCTATTCATGAAGATAATTTATCCAAACTGGTAGCCTGGAATGCACCGTCATTGTTATGTGTAGAGGATGAAGAAGCCATTCAATCGATTTTGGACAGAACTTTTTCAGATCTCGAACTAACCTCAGCCATGAGTGCTGAAGAAGCCATTAAACTGGTAATGGAAAAACCTTTTGATACCGCCATCGTAGATATCGGCCTGCCCAAAATGCAGGGAGACGAACTGGTAGCCGAACTTAAAACCCTATGTCCAACCATGGACGTGATTATGCTGACAGCCTTTGATGACGCCAAACTAATCGTAAACAGCTTTAGAAACGGGGCCTGCGATTACATCGTAAAACCCTTCGACATTGATGATTTAAGAAACAGAGTCGCCCAGCATTATGAGTACAAAATGGTCGCTCACAGCCTGGATATCAGCATTAAAAACTTCATTCGCCACTACAAGGAGACTTAACATGAACACCCTGCCCATTACGTCGCTATTATCCGCCTTTTTCACCCTGTTTTATATCGGTTTATCGCTTAGGGTTGTTCGGGTAAGACGCAAGAATAAAATCCCTTTGGGAGACGGACAAAATCCAGATTTGATGAAAGCCATCAGTATTCATTCCAATTTCTCGCAATATATTCCATTTGCACTGTTTTTAATTTTACTTCAGGAACTTCAAAATGGATCCCAACCCTGGCTATTGTCTTTGGGAATTGCCTTATTTGTGGGAAGAGTGTGCCATATTATCGGGATCGTTTATGCAAAAACGGGGCCGAATATTTATAGAGTTGTCGGTATGGTCATGACATTTTCGTTATTGGGAATATTAGCTGGAAGCCTGATACTTACAGCACTTAAACAGATGTAGAGCTTAGCTTCAAAAGCTCTGCCAGTTTTTTATCTGTGTCCTGAAAAACCTCATCCAGTTTTAATTTCTCTGCCTGTGAAAAATCGGATAAAACAAACCCCGACACATCCCAGCCTTCAGGTTTTGGCCCAATGCCAAGTCTCAACCGGGGGATATCCAATCCGCCTAATTCTGCAATCATGGATTTCATCCCGTTGTGTGTTCCGGCACTGCCTTTTTCACGATATCTAACCGTTCCGAACGGAATGTCAAAATCATCATACACAGTAAAAACAGCCGATCGTTCCAGCTTATAAAACTGCATCACGGCTCTGGCCGCCTGCCCAGACAGATTCATAAACGTCTGAGGCTTAATCAACACCGTAGACTGCCCATGAAGCATGCCCTGAAACACTTCCGATTTCCACTTTGAACCCGAGCTTGAAAATCCATGGGTGGACACCAGATAATCAATAAACCGAAACCCTACGTTATGACGGTTCCACTCATAAGATTTTCCGGGATTTCCCAAGCCCGCAATAACGATCATTTGCCCCATCTCATCATAACAAGGCCAGCAATGCAGCATAACAATCCAACCCAGTTAATCATGGTTAGTTTTTCTCTAAAAATCAGCACACCAATGGGCAGCAGCAGCAAAGCCACCGACACATTGGCAAATAACGGAGCCGTACTAATTCCCCACCCCGCTCTGTAGGCCAATAAAAAGCCAACATCCAGACCAACAACGCCGCAGGCAATGGTAAACATCGGCCAGGTAAAGGTGGGTTTTTGGTACCCGGTCAACGGAATTAAAAAAAACAGAATCCAGGAAATCAGCATGGCCAAGGTGTAGGCCATCGACGTTACAAACAACGGATTTAAACTTGTTGATAATACTTTTTGTGACGAGTGATAAATGAGATAGGAAACAATGGCCAACACCATCGGAAACCAGAACGCAGCAACCATAAAAAACCTTTCAGAAACAGGGTCAGCACTGGTACAATCTTACCTTAGGCTTAGGGACTGTTGCAAAACATCCTGTTAACACTAACTTTTTTGATGATTTTAAAGGAGATTTTTATGCTTGAACCCGGCAATCCAGCCCCCGATTTCTCTCTTGTTGATTCTTATGGAAAAACAGTGTCCCTGTCTGATTTTAAAGGCAAAAAAGTTGTTGTGTATTTTTACCCGAAAGATGACACACCAGGCTGTACACGGGAAGCCATCGGATTTTCCGAACAGAAAAAAGACTTCGACGAAAAAAACACCGTTGTGCTTGGCATTTCCAAAGATTCGCCAGAGTCCCATCAAAAATTCTGTACCAAATATTCACTAACCATCAGCCTGTTAAGTGATCCCGAGATGGACGCCATTAAGGCCTATGATGTGTGGCAGGAAAAAAATCTTTACGGAAACAAATCCTTTGGCATTGTAAGATCCACATTCCTTGTTGGTACAGATGGATTACTTAAAAAAATCTGGAGAAACGTAAAAGTAGACGGACATATCGATGCCGTTTTGAAAGAATTATTATGAACGAACAGTTAGATCAGGCTTTCCTTTCTATTTTGAAAGCCTCCGGTGAAAATCCTGACCGGGAGGGATTAAAAGACACCCCTAAACGCGCCGCAAAAGCCTGGGAATATCTTACCCGCGGGTATAACCAAAATCTGGATTCCATCATCAACAATGCCATTTTTGAATCGGAAATGGATGAAATGGTGATTGTAAAAGACATCGAACTGTACTCACTTTGCGAACATCATCTGCTGCCGTTTTTTGGCAAATGTCATGTAGGGTATATTCCGAATGGAAAAGTTATTGGACTCTCCAAAGTAGCACGTATCGTGGATATGTACGCCAGACGCCTTCAAATCCAGGAAAATCTCACCCAGGAAATTGCAAAAGCCATTCTTACCAAAACAGAGTCCAAAGGCGTGGCCGTTGTGGTTGAAGCACGACATCTGTGCATGATGATGAGAGGCGTTGAAAAACAAAACTCCCTCATGACAACCTCCTGTATGTTGGGCTGTTTCAGAAAAGACGAAGCCACACGGAAAGAGTTTTTAAGCCTGATTAATAAAGCAGCGCCCCTGTCCTGATGAAGCTTTCCATCAATAAACGTTTTGAATTTTCGTCCTCTCACCGTTACAACAATCCGGGGTGGACGGATCAGAAAAACGCCGATATCTTTGGGCCTGAAAATGCTAACCCGCTTGGACACGGACATAACTATGATTTTTTCCTGAGTTGTGAAGGCCCGGTTCAATCCGATGGCATGATTATGGAATTGTCGGATTTAAAAAACATCATCAAAACCAGGGTGCTTGATGCTTACGATCATCACTTTTTGAATAGAGCTACAGCACCTTATACATCCGGCGTACATCCTTCGCCTGAAGCTTTAGCCGTTAATCTGTTTAGCGACTGTTCAAATGCTTTATCCCAAAAACCGTTAGCGGTTTCATCCGTACATCTTGTTGAACAGCCGCAATCAAAAGTCAGCTTTTTCGGTGGAGATACTGTAGAAACTCATGTCTCCATTACCTTTCCCAGCCTGTTTCTCACCTTCCCCTGGGAAAAGCAGCTTGTATCCGCTGGGACAGCGGCCACTTTATCCATCACCTATGCCGCAGCCTACGATCCTTATCTGGAACACTACGAAAAAACACAACAGATAAATCTTCGATTAAAAACATGGACACCTCCACAATCAGACATTTCTGATCCCTCCCTACTTATACAAAACTGGTGGGATCATCTCAAAAATCTATGCCCTCTTGTTCGTATCAAGCTGTCACATCTGTCTGGAGCCTTCTGGGAATACGAAGGAAAAGACCACATCCGAACAGGATTTGGGACCACCGTATGCGCCAGCCACAGACTTGAAAAAAAAGAATGTACCGAGCAGGAAAATATGGATCTTTTCGGAAAATGCAACAGGCTTCACGGACATACCTTTTTTATCGAACCCGCCTGGATCACACCCTTAAATAGCCAAGCTGATTTTTTAAGTCAGCAAAAAGATATCGAAGCGATTTTAGACAGCGTGCGCTTCAAATCTTTCAGCGATGATATCCCCGAACTGAACTCAGCTCTGACAACCTGCGAAACCCTTATTCAGTATCTGTATCAAAAACTTGTTCCGACCTGCCCGTCCCTCACCAGACTGCGACTTCTGGAAACAGCCAACAACCGATTCACATTACGCGTTTAAAAGTGATAAGATACAGACATGATCTACGAACCTTTAGTTAAACAAATTAAAAAACACTTCTTTATCGTGTTCAGTGAAAAGTTTTCAGGCGAATCGTCTGAAACCCATATCGAGCGTTATGTGGCCAAACACTTTCTGCTTCGCCCGGAACTGATTGTAGTAAACGATCAGATTCACGGCTTTAAAAAATTAAGCGAAAAAGTAAAAAATCTTGAAAAATTTCCTGTGTATCTTGAAATCGAATACCACCAGCCTGAAGGTGAAGACAAATATGTAGATAATATCGATCTGTACGCCGAAGCCAATGTCGATTTTGCTGAAAAACTACCGGATATTTTGTATCTGGCGAATTTGTATTCACGTACGATTGCACTGGAAAAAGTAACACCAATCGGATCTAAAAATCAGACTGAATCCTTAATGATTTATTCAAAAATCGATGATATTTTTTCTGAAGGCTACCTGGAACAGGATGTTGAAGAAGGCCTTTTATCTGTTCAGGAAATTGAAAGCATGATTGAAGTGCATTTAATCAGCTTCGTAAACTTCCTTAAATTATTGGATGATTTGCTGCATAAGGGAAAAGACGTTAAACAGCTTGATAAACAGGTGTCCAACCGACCTATTGAGGAATAACGCCATGCTGGATGACATCATTAAAAAATGTCGATCTGGTTCTGATCTAACGGCGTCCGAAGCACAAACCTGCCTGGAGATGATTTTTAAGCAGGACATCGATACGCAAACCATTATTGCGCTATTGCAGACGTTGTCGCAAAAAGGCGAGTCGGTTTCGGAAATCATCGGATTTGCAAAGGCCATGAGAGCACACGGAGTGGCGATTAATCTGGGTTCTCCGGTGATGGATGTATGCGGAACAGGTGGAAGTGGTAAAAATCGATTTAATGTCTCTACGGCAGCGTCTTTTATATTGGCCTCAGCGGGCATACCCATTGCAAAACATGGCAACAAGGGATCCACAAAACCCAACGGCAGTTTCGATTTTCTGGAAACCCTCGGCATTCCTATACACTCGGATATTGAAACCATTCAGACTCAGTTCAAAAAAACACAGCTTGCTTTTTTATTCGCACGATTTTTCCATCCGGCCATGTCAAAAGTAGCACCTGCCAGAAAAGAAATCCCAGGGAGAACTATTTTTAATATTTTGGGACCGTTATGTAATCCAGCCTCTATTACGCATCAGTTAATTGGGACAACACAACCTGCTCAGGCCAAAAAAATCGCCGAAGCGCTTTTGGAACTGGGTATAAAAAAGGCTGCTGTGATTTGCGGTTATGACGGCCTGGACGAGTTATCGCTTTCAGGGCCATCCCGTCTTTTTGAAGTGGGACCCAATGGGATTTCAGAAACGGTTTTTGATCCTAAAACGTGTTGTGACCACACAAAAGATCCGGAAGTTTCAGGTCTTGTGGAGGATAACGTAACTCTGTTTAGGGAGATTTTCAAAAAAGGTCAGCTTCAACACCCGGTGGCTGAATTGACGTGTTTGAATGCCGGGGCTGCGTTTTATGTATTTGGAGCTACAGCCTCTATTGCCGAAGGTAAAAAGCTGGCAGAAAACCATTTGGCATCAAAACTGGCCTGGCAAAAAGTCGAAGCGTTACAGGGTTAAATCCCACTCCAAAATAACTTCATCAGGCACAAATAACGAGAGTTTCATCTTTTTTGGTTTCGCCATAATCGGGAAAACAAGTTCGCCCTTTTGGGAATATTCCGATGAAGAGATCACTTTCCATCGTTTCGGCGCATACGCATTTTCGACCTCATCCACCAGCATGGCTGTTTTTGCTAAATCCAGCCTGGCCGCCGACTTGTTCTGAAAAGATTCCATCGATACCTCAAAACGGATCTCTTTATGAGGATAACACTTCACGGGTTTCACCTCTATTTTAATCCAGTCCTGAACAATGCTCTGTTTTTCCAGGGTCAGCAAATGGGAGTTCCAGTTCCAATACGTAATCAACCCAAAAAAAATGGGTAGAACAACAATCAGAACTGCAAGAATACGCCGAACTAAAAACTTCTTTGACAAGGTTAAACCAGAACCGATTTACCTAAGAATGCCAGCATGTCTTCAACACGAGTAAATTTATCACGAGGTCTGCCTTTTTCGGCACCGCGGCGAAGCTCTTCTTCGTCCAGTTTTTTCCAATCGTCAAAGGTTACAACCGATACGTTACGAGATGACAATAATTGCGTTACCGCAGCCGTATCAGGGGTTTTACAAGGGGTTAGTTGATCTTTATCAGCCAGTAAAGCCTCGATAGTTCCAGTTGCATCCGGTTTGTTGCTGCCTAAAACACCGCTTGGGCCGCGTTTAATCCAACCTACGCAATACATGCCTGAAACCGGTTTTCCGTTTTCAGTAATGCGTCCGCCTTCATTTGGGAACACACCACGTTTATCATCAAAAGGAACACCAGCAATTGGAATGCCTTTATAACCAACACTTCTAAAAACAAGCCCGCAATTTAAGGTTTCTTTTTTTCCTGTACCGATTGCTTTTTGAGCACCAGCGTCACCAGTAAGTTCATTAGTTTCTAAAACCAGACCCGATACAGAATCCGTTCCTTGAAGTTCTACTGGACTTTGGAAAAACCGTATCACGATTTTTTTGGATTTTCCTTCAACCGGCTTTTTGGCCAGTTCAGTTAAAATCCCCATATTTTTTCTGGCTTTGTTGTTTGTTGGATCATCAAGCTCAGCCTGGCTGGCAGGATTTAGATTTAGAACGGTTGGATCAAGCTCTACATCACAATCTTCCAATTCGCCAAGCTCTTTAATTTCAAGTTCAGTAAACGCAGATTGAACAGGGCCACGGCGTCCAATCAAATGCACTTCTTTAATGCGACTTTCTGCCAACGCATTTAATGCATGTTCCGCAATATCGGAGTCTTTAAGCTCATTTTGGGTTTTTACAAGAATTCTGGCCACATCGATAGCCACGTTCCCCTGCCCGATAATCGCTACTTTTTCACAGTTCAAATTAAACTCATAATGTCTGTAATCAGGATGCCCGTTATACCAACCAACAAATTCCGTAGCGGTTAAACTGCCTTTTAGCTGCTCACCTGGAATGCCAAGCTTTCTGTCGGTTTCAGCACCGCAGGCAAACACAACGGCATCATAATAGGTATAAAGTTCTTCAACAGTAATATCTTTTCCGATTTTAACGTTTCCAAAAAATGAAAATCCTGGGTTTTGAGCCACACGCTCGTAATATTTTGCAACCGTTTTCATCTGTAAATGATCTGGAGCTACACCACCACGCAACAATCCGTAAGGTGTGGGTAAACGATCAAACGCATCAACTACAACAGGAATTTTTGCACGAAATAAGGCATCGGCGGCATAAAATCCGCTAGGGCCAGCTCCTACGATAGCTACGCGTAATGGTCGTTGTTCAGTTCCAAGCATGGTTTTCCTCCAGGGTCACAGTTAAAATCCAAAAAAGAATAGTCAAAAAACAGGTTTTTGTCTATGATTTGCATATGAGACTTTTCATTTTTTTAGGCATCGTAACGATTTTTTCCTGCTTAATCACCTTATTTTTAGGTCAATTCATTACCTCAGGATTTTCTCTCACAGGATTATCTTTTTGGGGAACCTACTTTGGAATATGGATGATTTTTCCACTGGTCATCGGTGGAGAAATTTTAAGACGAAAAAACGTTTCCTCTATTGTTGCATTAATAGGATTATTTGGAATTGGAACTTACTCCATCGCGTTTGCCGTATTTTTATGGGCCTATATCGCTATGGCTATCGGATTAAACAAACCGATTGTTACGGTATCTGCCTTAATCGTCACACTTATTCTGGCCTTTCTAGCCTGGTTTACACATAAAAAAGGGCCAGCTGTCATCCCAGTTAATTTAGAAAAACATCCGGCATTTGCCTCATTAAACGAATCTGTAAAAATTGTGCATCTTACAGACATTCATCTGACCCAGCACACTCACAAATCCTGGGTTCAGGACGTTGTCGATCAAACCAACTCCTTAAATCCCGACATCATTCTCTTTACAGGCGATCTTATTGATTGTGATCCGCACTATATTCCCGAATTAACAGGGATTCTTAAGCATCTTAAGGCTAAGCACGGAAAATTTGCGGTATCTGGAAATCATGACTTTATGACAGGCATAGGGTTATTTAACGACTTGTGCAAACAGCTAGGATTTACAGTTTTAGATTATCAGTCAGTAACCTGTTGCGGGATTCAGTTTATCGGTCAGCCTGACGAAATGGCCCCGGGATTTGGATTTTCCATACCCAAACTGTCAGATATACACCTTTCAAAAACAGAGCCTGTTATTTTTCTAAAACACCGGCCTACTGATTTTGAAAAAGCGGTAAAACTGGGGGTGCATCTTCAATTATCAGGGCATTCCCATAAAGGACAGTTGCCGCCCTGGGGATCGTTGGTAAAGCTGCGGTATAAAAAATATGCCTATGGGCTTCATCATTATAAAAATGGGGTTATTTACACATCAAGAGGAACAGGGGTATGGGGTCCGCCCATGAGATTATTCAGACAATCTGAAATTGTTGAAATTGTATTGAAAAAATAGTTAAGGTTGCAGTGAAATTTTATTAACGTTTTATCGATAAAGGTTTTGTATGCAACACCACCATAAACACCTATCAATCTCTCTACTAAATATCCGTCTGACATTTGCCGAATCCTTATTAAAGGGAATTATTTTACTTGGAGACTTTTCTTTTGCTACCAATTTCTTCAAAAATTGCCGCAGTTTACTTGACGATCCATCCACAAACAGTTCAGCACAATCTCTTTTAAAAGGTTTCTCTGATTTTATATCCAAAACGTTAGCCAATGGGCCTTCCTCAGAAAACCTGTCCGACATTTTATCGGCCTTACAAACAGCAAAGAGAGTTGTGCCAGAATATTCGCAAACCTGGCAGTTACTCATACAATCTGTATGTATTCCAGACCATCTTTTAGCCGTATATGAAAATCTATCAACACGGGATCACATACAACCATTAACAGCCTTGGACATTGAAAACGTTCAACGAATTACACATGAAACAATCATTCGTATTTGTGTACTGGACCAGCCTGCCGAAGGGATTGTTTTTCTTTTTTCGTTTTTTAAAGATATAGTCTCAAAAACGCCTGAAAACCAACAATCCGAGGTATTCACACATATCAATCGATCCGCTAAAACGCTTAGTGACCACATGGTAAAAAAAGGGCAGGAATTAAAGTTTTATACAGCTATGGGGGAGGCTTATCCCGATTATTTTCAACAACTCTTTACACAACGCGCAGATACTTATGTTGCAACACTCGAATCTGAAAAAACGATAGCTAAAAAACAAGTAGCCGCAGCAACATTAAGAAATTTTTTATTGAATTTTTCAGAGTTAGTAGAATCTATCACAACAGACAGCCCATTAAAACAAACAGGCAATGAATTGACCTGTATATTTTACGGAAAAGCGGTTGCAGCACTGGAATCCATCTTAAAAACTCCTGCCGATCAAAACTCATCTATTACTCAGCAATTTGAAACACTTTATGCGTCACTGCAATCAAAAATACAACGGCCATCTCAGATTAAAGTACCTCCAGTGCCAATTGTTTACCAACCAAGCCCAGCACCAAGTACGGACAGACCGTCTACCGGAAACTCTTCAAAATCAGCTAGAGCCAGCAGTAGTGCGCCGACATCAAGAGACATCTCTCCACAGAAAAGCACACCACAGACATATTCAATGGACAACAGTCCGAAAACAACAGCCAGTACTGAAGAACCTCATTCCAAAAAACCAATGGTGCTTTTATTGGAAAAGGTTGCAGACCCAGACACAAGAAAAACACTAAAAGACATTATCAAACTCATTCGGTTAGGCATCATCAGAGATAAATTAAGTGTAAAAAAACCACTGGAACTATCAGCACAGAAGCATGCCATAAACCAGATGGCAGCTCGCTTACTTGTTCTAAACGAAGAACAGGTTAGTGCCATCGTGGGAACCTTACTCAAAACTTTAACCCATGGCAAATCAATAAATGCTCTTTTGGATGCCATTCAATACTCAGCACCACAAAATGAGCCTCTTTGTAAAGTTCATTTTATAGCTACACCCAATCAATTATTAGCGGCTATTCCAAAACCCATACAAGCATAAACACGCTTTAACCTTTGCAATTTTTTTATGATTTATCCGATAAACTCACAGGATAAACCAATGAAAAAAATACTTGCAACACCTCAATCACATCCAAAAACACGGCTTTTTACAACACTTTTAAGATTTTTAACATCAGGTCAGCCAACGGCTCTAAATGTCATCATTCACGATCTTAAATCTATTGATTTAATGTGTGGCAGCTCTGTTGAATCCGTACAAAAAACAGGGACTAGCTGCCAAAAATTATTTCTGTTAGCACTGATAGACCTGCGAGTTATAGCTTCGCAACTTCATTTGTCTCCAACACGTATTTTTGAACGATTGAAAACCATTGAAAATCATTTGGCACAAACAACAAGCGGCCAGGACATTTTAATACTATACAGACCCGTTGCAGAGCTTGTTAGAGGAACATTGAGCTATAGATTTTCTAAAATGGAAAAAGCAAACCCTGCTGAACATAAAAAGCTGTTACAGGAATGTATTGAAATACTTTCTCAAGCAAAAGAAGTAATCGATAACCTGATTCCAAACGGACCGTTAAAAACGACTTTAGAGGAACGCTACAAAACACTTATAAATGATCTCGAAAATACAAACACTCCCAAATTAAAATGGGCATTAAAACTGTATACGTTTATGGAGCAGGAAAAACAACTATCTTTTCAGGATGCGTTTACCTGCCTAAACCTGATGGAATCCAGAGAAGCCGTTATACACGGGCACCATCATTTTATGAAAACACAATCAGGTTTTATACAACAATCGTCTGAAGCTTCAGATGTCACACGTTTAACCGCTACGCTAATTGAAACATCCCTTCACGCTGAATTACGGGTGCAACAAGGAGGGCTCGAATTATTATCCAAACACTTGCCCGACCCTGAACCCAATCACAAAACAATTCAAAATAACAGACATGAAACACTTATGGCGTTACATAAAAAACTCATCAAACAACCGGACATTCATTTTGCTTTTTTAAAATCCGTTGCCATTTTCCTACCTGATTTATTTAAAAAACTGGTGACAGATACCGTAACCCATCTTCTCAAAAAAGGAGATCAGGACTTACAAAAACTACTGGAGCTTTCTACTCATTTTTTAAAAATCATTGATCTTATTAAGTCCGTTAATCATAAAAAACAGTTCACATCTTTTATAAAAACATTACAAACACACTTTAATACATGGCTTAGTCAAAAAAGAATCACGTTTACGGAATATAGACAACGTCGCAAGGATGTCTTCACTATAGAGGATCAAATTCAACACAAAATGGAGCAACTAAAAAAACGTTGCATGAAAGATAAAAAAATGGCTGCTTCAAAAGCATCTGTCAGTCAGGTTGTTGCGAAGGCACCAACACTCTCTCGGGTATTATCCAACGAGGAATCCATTCCAAATATTGAAAAATACCCATCATTTAGAGAGTTTTTAAAAACAGTGAAAGATAGATCAACCTATCACAATCTTGTACTCATTTTTCTGGCAATCGATACCGGAATTTTAAGAGAAAAACAAAGTGTTTTAAAACCTTTATCAAACAAACTTCGCTTTATTAATCAATGGGTAGAGTATTTAAAAACAGTACCGGATCTTGATAAAACTGTAGCAAAACTTGTAAAAACTCTGGGGCTAAATGAAAATTCACCGATTAGAAAAGAGCTGGACTATTATTTGGATGCGCTTGTACCTTTTTCGATACAGTTATCGTCAAAAAATTTCTTACAGGCAAGCCTTATCTGTGTAGCTTAGTATCTCTTTAAAATTTTCAATAAAATTTTTTCAACAAATATCCGATAATATCTATAGACATGACTTACGTATTTAATAAAATTATATCTTTAGCCGTTGGACAACAAAAAGTCACGGTAACATTTGAAAGACCTGTTTCAGAAAACGAGGCCTCATTTGGTTTTTTTGCAACAGCGCTCGTTGGTATCAATCAAGCACTGCATACATCTTACAGACAGTTTTTAGAACAATTTCCCATGCATCTTGAAGCCGAGCATGTGTCAGAATCTCTGCGAACCTTACAGGCCTTTCATGCCCTTTTATTTTTTCATTTCCATTGTGTTCAAAATATAAAATCAGGCACTATGATTGGTTGGAATCAAACCTTTGGTGTTTCTGAAGAATTCCCCGAAGTCGTGACTGATTTTTTAAAAAAATACAACATTACACACGATCAGGACCAACCTTATCAACAAATTGGTGCAGCTCTTCAGGTATTTAAACAAACATTTGCTATTGATACATCGCTTACACCGTTCCTGTCTTCATTAATCCCAAGTTCGCCGTCTCTGGGATTCAGCGGGGACCAAATTACGACAACACATTTAGCAACATACAGGAAATCCCTTCTTCATCTGCTTAGCCTTTCAAAACTGGAAGAGCAGCTACACAGACTTGCGCCAGCCCAGGCCCTGGGGTTATCAACGGTTATGATTCAAACACCAACCGAAGCCTTAAAAACGTTTGAAACTGTACTGGGTACACTTAGAGAACAACCGTTAAACACTGAACCTGGCAAAAAACTGTTACAGGAAGGACATACCGGAAAATTCTGTTTTAAAATGGATGATCATTATGGGGTTGTTTTAGACTCAAAGAAAAAAAATAACCAAACTGTTTTACTGGTACATTTTCCTGAACATCGCACAACTGACACTTGCCAGGAAAACCGCTACGTCCATGTCTATGTTGAACCTGATGGAACTGTATCTTCTGTAAAGGAAGTAAACCTTTCTTTCGAGGATATGCATCACGGCCAGCTCTATAAATCCAAACAAATGTACACTTTCGATGAACACCGTACACGGACACCCAAAATCATCCCGCTTGATCAGATTAAACTTATTCCATTAACTCGTCCCGATAGCACACAGAATGCAGATGATACCATCCCGGTTGCGTTTACAACATCAATGGCTCCACAACCTCTTCAATGGGAATTTGGACCTGAATATGCCGTTGAAGCAGATCACCCTGTCTTTGTTGTTCAACAGGGCCATTTTGTAGTCATTCAACATAACGCAGATCAGCAACAAATGCCGGTAGTGGTTATCCAGAAAGAGACCTCACCAGCCTCTTCAGACACAGATGAATCAGCGCCAAAAATCAGAAAAAAATCACCACAAAAATTCAGTACTATCAACCAAGCAAAACTAAACCGGTTGAAAAAATATCTTACACAAATAGATAAGACAAAAGGGATGGAATGGTACACAGACATTTACAGGTTAAGCTCGGATAGAAGCATCGATCGTATTATACAGGTTCTCGTTCCAATTTTGACACCAGGGCAACATGCCAGAATGTTCATCGATTTTATCCTTAACGGAACAGGTACGTTACAAAACACAGATACACTTTCAAAGCGTAGCGCTGCTTTTTCAGAAACAAACTGGAATCGTTTTAGCCCAAAGCTTGTGGAAGTCTTTTAAAACAGATGTTTAAAATCCCGAAAAATCGGGAATAAAGGTGTTTACAATAAATCATGTACGGCAAAAAGGAGGAGTGATAGAAGCCGTTAACACACTGCAAATATCCACAACAAGAGAGTTGATATTTTTTAATAAATTATTTATTTCAGGGGGAAATAATATGAACACTTTTAAAAGAACATTAGTTT
>CAZFCP010000026.1:0-25623 GCA_964517775.1 uncultured Candidatus Marinamargulisbacteria bacterium
GGACCGTGTCTCAGTTCCAGTGTGGCTGAGCATCCTCTCAGATCAGCTACTGATCATCGTCTTGGTAGGCCATTACCCCACCAACTAACTAATCAGATATAAGCTCCTCCTGAAGTGATAAATCTTTCATCCTAAAATCTTATGATTAAAGGATAATATCCGGTATTAGCTTCCCTTTCGGAAAGTTATCCCAGACTTCAGGGCAGATTACCTATATATTCCTCACCCGTTCGCCACTAACTAACAAAAGGTATTGCTACCTTAAGCTAATTCGTTCGACTTGCATGTGTTAGGCACGCCGCCAGCGTTAATCCTGAGCCAGGATCAAACTCTCATTTGATTCTGAATAATTAACAAATAAAAAAAAGCTCGCACTTTATATAATCTAGGCTTGTTATTTAATTTTCAAAGATCATCTCGTAAAAGATAGGGAAGTGATTTTAACTAACCGAATCTTGTTTGTCAACTCCTTAATTTTCAGAACACTTAAAAATTTAAATGCCGTTAATTTAAGGCCTGCATAGAATAGCGCATCTAAACCTTCCTGACAAGAGCAATATATCGACCAATTACTTTAGCCTCGAAATCTGAGCGTAAAATATAGATCGGTTCATAGAATTCATTTTCAGGTTGAAGCCTTACCCGGTCTTTTTCAAAGTAAATACGCTTTAATGTAGACTCTCCATTAATAGAGACAGCGGCTATCTGACCGTTATGTACAGGAACATTGGTTTGAACAATCGCCAGATCGCCATCCAATATTCCGGCATCTTTCATACTGTCACCAGATACTTTTAAAGCAAACCGGCCTTCTTTGGACTGAAGCTCTGGCAATTCATTCACATGACCTATGGGATCTTCTACCACAGGTTTTAAAGCACCTGCTGTAATATGTCCCAAAATAGGAATGGAATCCTGGACCAGTGGTTTTAAGATACGTATCCCCCTGGCTTTACCCAGGCGCTCGATATATCCTTTACGTTCCAAATGCTCCAAATAGGTTCTAACCGTTCCATCGGAGGAAAACTGAAACGTATCAGCGATATCCGAATACGAAGGCGGAAAACCATTCTTTGAGGCAAAATCACAAATAAAGTGATATACCTTTTCCTGCATATGTGTAAGTGAGGACATAAATAAAAAATACCACGTATTAGCGTGGTAGTCAAGGCAGGAGCTTACGACTCTTTAGCGTGGTTCCATAGGGCATCGAGCTGCTCGGGGGTCTTGCCCTGGAATGTGTCTGTGGCACCCAACATAGTCTCCATACGCTTAAAACGGGTGCTGAATTTGTCATTGGCCCGCTGCAAGGCGATCTCCGGGTTAACATCCAGCTTTCGGCATAAATTAACAGCCGTAAACAAAATATCGCCAAGCTCATCTTCCATGGCCTGTTTGTCCTGTTTATCTACCTCGACCTTTAATTCCTGGATTTCCTCATCCAGTTTTGAAAAGACATCGTCGGCCTTTTTCCAGTCGAAGCCAAGTTTTGAGGCTTTTTTCTGCATTTTAAAGGCCTGCAATAAGCCAGGTAAGCCTCGTGGTATAGAATCCATAACAGATTCGGAGTGAGGCTTTTCAGTTTTTTTGATAGCCTCCCAGTTCTGCAAAACCTCCCCTACGCTGTCTACATGGACAGTGCCAAAGACATGGGGATGACGGCGAATCATTTTTTCGGAAATCTCTTCGACAACATCGTTTAACTCGAAAAGCTGTTGTTCGGAAGCCATTTCGGAAATCATGACAACGTGTAACAGCACATCGCCAAGTTCTTCTTTCATGTTTTGGATATCATGGGTATCCAGTGCGTGAGACAGCTCGTAAGCCTCTTCAATGACATAGGGCATTAACGATTTAAACGTTTGCTCTTTATCCCAGGGACATCCGTTAGGTGCTCGTAAATCCTTAACAATCCCAACTAGTTTTTGAATACTAGCCATTTGCCTGTTTGAAAAACAGATCTCTTTCCTGTTGGGCTACGCCTTGTTCAAAGGTATTTTTATCGGATTGTTCGGCAATAAGAACGTTTTCAGGAGTAAACAAGAATATGTTTTCCCCGATTTTCATCATATGACCATTAATGGCATAGGCCGTACCGCACATAAAATCAACCAGACGTTTGCCGGCTGATGTATCTAAATATTTCAAATTAATAATAACCGGTTTGTTTTCACGTAAATGACCGGCAATCGCAAGCGAATCTTCGTAAACCCGAGGTTCTTCAATTTTAATTTCAGCAAGAGCAAAATGTTTGGCCGAAGCACCCATCACCGCCGTTTTAAATGGCTTAAGAATAGGGGTTGGTTCATTATGAGTTTTAACCTCATGATTATCTTCTTCAACAAATCCAAAAAACTCTTTTAATTTTTGAACAACACTCGCCATTAAAAAGACTCCTTAATCAAATAATAGATGGCCAACACGAATAAGGTTGGAGCCTTCCTGTAAAGCAACATTAAAGTCGCTACTCATACCCATACTGAGGATACTAATATTACTATAGACGGATTTAAGGTGATCGTAAAGTTTTTTTGCACGTTTAAAATACGGACGTGTAGTCTCTGGATTATCGGAAAAGGGGGGAATAATCATAATTCCCTGGATTAAAACACCGTTTACCTGCCACAACTGAGCATGATTCAACCAGATATCCTCTTCATTAAAGCCATGTTTATTGGGTTCGTTTCCAAGATTAATTTCAAGTAAAACCGGCATTGTTTTATCGAGCAAACGTGACTCTTCTCCAATTTTTGTTAAAAGCTTTAAACTATCCACCGACTGAATCATGGAAAAATGAGCCACTGCTTTTTTTACTTTATTAGATTGTAAATGCCCGATCAGGTGCCATTCGATGTCAGGATTGTTGATTTGAGTGATTTTCTGGATACCGTCCTGAACCTTATTTTCTCCAAGCAGTAAAAGTCCGCTATCGACAACAGCCTGCGTTTGTTCAAGGGACGCATATTTTGTAACGCCCATAATCCTGGCGTGTGGATACGGCTGAAGCCTGGTTTTTAAATGATGAATATTAGCGCGAATATGTTGCATGAAAAGGCAAGTCCTTATCTGAAAAAACAAATCCCTGTTTGAGTAAGGCTTCAGGATAAACTCTTGCGCTGTCTAACACAAGGGCTGACATATCCCATAAAAGAAGTCGGCATAAGGGCTCGGGCATATGAAGCCAGCTGGGGCGTCCCAGTGCATGTCCCAGTTGTTTGCAAAACAATTTTAATTGGATGGGAGACGGCGACACCAAATTATAGATACCGGAAGACTGAGGATTTTCAAGCAAAAACAAAAGGGCTTTGACGAGATCTTGAATAGATACCCAGGACAGCCACTGATTACCGTTTCCGAAATGTCCGCCCAAAAAGGCTTTAAAAACACGAGTCAAAAGTGGGAGCATTCCGCCGTTATCGCCAAGAACAACGCCAAGCCTTACCACAATAACCCTCACCCCCAAATCCTGAGCCGATAATATGGCCTGCTCCCAGGCCGCACAAACATCTGGAAGAAACCCTCGTCCTTTTGGGGAAAACTCATTTAAAACCTTATCGCCGGCATTACCGTAATAGCCCACGCCGGAAACGCTTAAAAGTGTCACAGATGAAGGATTTGGATGCGCCCGTAATGCTGTAACCAGCGTTTTGGCCAGTCCGACACGGCTTTGCATAATACGGCGTTTTTTTTCTCGGCTCCATAATCCAAATAACGATTCTCCGGCCAAATGAAGGACGATATCGGCATCGGATAAAACCTGGGTGAGGAGGTCGTCGGGTTGGCCGCTCCATACGGTTCCGCCTGTGTGAAAATCTTTCAATGGTGATCGAGTCAGTAAAAAAGGCCGGATATGATGGGCCTTCAATTCGGGAATTAAAGCCTGTCCTACAAAACCGGTTCCACCTGTTAAAACTGCTTTTTTCATTAACTTCCACCCTACACCGTTTTAAATAAAAATAAAATACACCTATAATGCAGGAATGGTTATCAAACCCCTCAAACTTTTATATGGAGCTATTGTGCTTGGCATGTTGTGGCTGCTACTGCCATTTGCTCTGGAAGAACCTGCACAATTTCTGGTCTATGAAAAACCACTTACAAATCCCGATATTATTATTGTTCTAGGCGGAGATGCTGGGAAACGAACCGATGGCGCCGCGGCGTTGTATCACAAGTACCATCACCCCAAATTAGTAATGACATCTGGAAGCTATTTTTTAGAACCTCAGGCCGTCACCATGAAACGCTATATGGTTGAAAAATGGAAAATTCCAACCGAAGACATTTCAACTGAAATAGAGTCTACAAGCACCTATGAAAATGCAGTTTTTACCTATCCGATGATTAAACAGTCAGGATTTAAACGGATTTTAATTGTGACGTCTGATTATCATACCAGAAGAAGTTTTTGGATTTTCAAGCGTATTTTTAAGGATCCGACGATTCAGCTCGGTATCCAATCCACGTCTAATGAGTTACCTGAAAAAAAATGGTGGAAAGATGCAAAAGCAACAGAAACCGTTATTTTGGAGTGGATTAAAACCTGTATCTACTGGGCTAGGTATTAGCGTCCCTGAACTGATCCACAACGGCTTCTCGGATTCCCCGCAAGTGTGACGGATACACCATGCACAATCCTATACGACAGGATTTCCGATGACGAACGTTAAGCAATTCCCTCATGTCATCTGTCCAATCAAATAAATCACAGGTTTTTGTGGAATCCGGGTACATCATCTCAAAACTCAAGTCTTCTTTATATAAACAATGCACCAATCCCAAAGGGGCCATAATATCCCATAATTTTACTTTTGGTTTGTAAAAAAAGGCCATCTCACCTGTTATAAACGACAAAATATTGATGCCAATAGATCGAACACGAATGGGAGAAAATTTGAACGTCTCTACCAGAAAACCAAAAACACGATGTTCGTCGGTTCGTGAATCCAGATATTCGGTTCCCAATCCCAATGCAAATTCTTTTTTATCTACCCTTACAGGATTTTGAGATACACAATAATCCCAACAATACACGGCATTTGAATCAGGATCGTTGTAATACAGTTTGTCGAGAATCGGTAAACCTAAAAAACACAGGACTGGTTTGCCATCTTTGAACAAACCAATGTGCATGGATACTTTTTGCTGGCCTTCTACAAAATTTGTGGTTCCATCGATAGGGTCAATAAACCAAACAGGATCTCCAGGCTCAAGCAAATCCTTATGACCTTCTTCTCCTATAATTTTATGATCGGGGTACCATTTTCTAATCCAAAGACGAAGCAACATCTCGATGCCCTGATCCACTTCGGTTACCCAATCATAAGACGTCTCTTTTTCAAAAACCTTTACTTTCCCCTGCCCGGCTTTGGCCAGCTTCCCAAATTCTGGAATCAACACAAGCATGCATCGCAACAATTCCGCGTTGGAGGTATTCTGAGGACCATTTTTCCAAATTTCCGAAAATGCATCAGACACGTTATGAGAAAGCACTGTTTCGGCTGATTTTACATGTAAAAAATCCGGCTGAGGAGATTTTTGGAGCTGAGGCAAAAATAACATATTTGATTTCAGTGGCATTAGGTGTATAAGTGTAATGTAAATCGATACCGCTGTCACCTGAAAAGGATTGTAACTATGACATTTTCAAAACGTTATTTAGCCCTAATTTTATGCATACTTGGCCTGCTGATTTTTTTCGTCGTGAAAAAAAGATCAGGGACCCAGGAAGAAACTTTTACAGTTGAAAAAGGAACCATTATTGAAGCCGTGTATGGGATTGGAACGGTAACGGCCAAACAAAGTTATCAATTTAAAACAGCCATAGCGCTTACGTTAAACAAAGTGTTCGTTAAAGAAGGGGATGTTGTAAAAGCCGGTCAGCCGATTGCCGTACTGGAATATCCGGTTTTAGCCCCATTTAGTGGCACTATTACAGCGTTTTTATATAAAGAAAATGAGACGATTACGCCTCAAAGTATTGTCTTTACGCTGGTTGATATGAAAAACAGATATATTGTCGTGTCTTTAGATCAGGATGCGGTTCTTAAAGTAAAGCCGGGTCAGGAGGTGTCAATTAATTTTGAATCACAGAGACAAAAACAGTTTAAAGGAAGAGTTAAAAGCGTTTTTTCACATGATAATCAGTTTCTGGTGCATATTCTCACACCCGATCTCCCCGAAGAGTTTTTACCAGGCATGACATCAGATGTTGCCATTGAGATCTCAAAAAAATCAAACACACTGATTGTTCCCATTGCAGCGGTAAAAAACAATCAAGTCATCCTAAAAACAAACGGGAAAAACAAAACTGTATCGGTAACATTGGGTTTAATTGACGGAGAAAAAGCAGAAATTATTTCAGGAAATATCCATGCAGGCGATGTTATTCTTAGCCATTAAACATTTATTCGCCAGAAAAAAACAAACCCTGTTAACCCTTCTTGGTATTTTATTGGGAACAGCTGCCTTTATTATTATTTCTGGATTTATGCTGGGATTTCGGTATTTTTTTATTGATCAATTAATTAATAACGATGCCCATATTCGTATCAGTGCAAAAGATACGTTATTGGGAGAACACGAATTGGATAGCAATTTTTTTCCGAAAGCCTCACATATATTTTGGATATCAGCACCATCCGGCAGAAAAGAAGATCCAAAACTAACTAACCCTCAACTTTGGTTTAACAGATTAGATGCAGATCCTCAGGTTGAAGCCTACTCTCCGCAACTTACCGTGCAGGTTCTTATTACAAAACGAGGCGCATCTTCCAGCGTTCGCTTGTTGGGAACACTGCCAAAAAATCAAACCCGAGTCACCACCATTGAAAAAACCATGACCTACGGAAGATTTTCAGACCTTGCCAACGGAGGCAATCGGTTAATTATTGGAGATGAGTTACTAAAGAAACTGGGCGCTAAAATAGGAGAGAATGTTTTTATATCCAATGGCAAAACAAATCCTACGCCTTTTAAAATTGTAGGCACCTTTCACTCCGGCGTAAAAACAATGGATGAAGGAACGCTTTACGGAGCCCTTACCGATGTTCAAAATGTTAACGGCACACCAAGAGTTGTTACGGATATCGCTGTTCGCTTAAAAAATGTCGATGATGCTGCAGAAAAAGCCACACAATGGAGCCAGATTTCATCTGAAAAGATTCAAAGCTGGGATCAGGCCAATCAAAATTTAATGGATGTTTTCAAAATCCAGGATAGAGTACGCTATTTAATGACGGTATCCATTCTCGTTGTAGCTGGCTTTGGTATCTACAATATTTTAAATATGGTGGTGTCTCAAAAACGAAAGGAAATTGCTATTTTACGGTCAATTGGATATGAATCAAAAGATATTTTAAGTCTGTTTTTCATTCAAGGCGTAATTTTAGGCGCCATAGGTGGAGGCCTTGGACTTTTGATTGGTTATGGATTTTCAGTGTATTTATCTCACCTGCCCTTTTCCGGTGGGCCATTGGGCTCTGGTCCAAAAACCATGAGAGTGTCTTTTGAATATACGATCTATGTGTATGGATTTTTTCTATCGTTTGTTGCCTCTTGCCTGGCCAGTTTGTTGCCGGCGTATTCGGCTGGAAAATTAACGCCTATAGATATTATCAGGTCAGAATCATGAGTATCATTTTAAAGTCAGTTTCAAAATCATTTCAAACCCAGCCTGTCATCAAGGACATTTCATTAACGATTGATCCTGGAGAATTTGTGGCCTTAACAGGAAAATCAGGTTCTGGAAAAAGCACCCTGCTTTATATTCTTAGTAGTCTCGATACACCAACATCGGGACAAATCCTGTTTAATGGAAAAGATTTAAAATCGTTTACATCCAAAGAGCTTCATCGTTTTCGCAACCAGCATATGGGGTTTGTGTTTCAATTCCACCATCTGTTACCCGAATTAACAGCACTGGAAAATGTATTAATGCCAACTCTTAAACAAGGATTAAAAGAAAAAAAGAGAGAGTACGCCATAGAACTTTTAGCAGAATTCGGTCTTTCAGAAAAAACAAACAGGCTTCCACGTCAGCTTTCAGGCGGGGAACAACAACGGGTAGCCATTGCCAGAGCCTTAATTATGAACCCAGATTACCTGTTCGCAGATGAGCCAACAGGAAATTTAGACTCCATCAATGGAGATGCCGTTTTAAAAACATTCAAAAAAATCAACGAAACCCAGGGAACAACCATTATCATGGTGACTCACGACCCGGATTTCGCTGATTTAGCTAAACGGCAAATTTATCTTGTAGACGGGGCACTTTCAACAAAACCTAAGGAATAAGTCTTGCGAAACTAACGCCAGGAATGCTTTGTATCTGCTCCACAATCGATGCATCACAGTCATTGTTTAAATCCACAATATTATAGGCAATGTCACCACGGCTTTTATTAACCATCTCCAAAATATTCAGGCCTTGTGCTGCAAGAATTCCTGTAATCTGACCTACCATATTTGGGATATTTTTATTGGCGATAACCAACCTGGATTTTCCTGAACGCTCGATAGAACAGTTAGGGAAATTAACAGAATTGGTAATATTTCCGGTAAGTAGAAAATCTGAAATTTGCTCAGCAATCATAATCGCACAGTTGTCTTCAGCTTCTTTTGTAGAGGCACCCAAGTGAGGTAAACATACAACATTTTTTGTTTTTAATAAGCGCTGAGTTGGGAAATCTGTAATATACATTCTTAAATGATCCGATTCCAATGCCTCAATAACAGCATCTTCATCCACAATCTGATCACGGGAGAAGTTCAGAAGAACAGCACCTTTTTTCATCCGTTTAAAGGTTTCAGCATTCATCAAACCTTTTGTTTCAGCGGTTAAAGACACGTGAATCGTTACAAAATCAGAATGTGAAATCAGCTTGTTAAAACTCTCACATGGCTTTACAGCACGGGACAATTCCCATGCTCTGTGTACGGAAATAAACGGATCATAGCCTTCAACTTCCATGCCTAAAGCAACAGCATCGTTAGCTACCATCATCCCAATAGATCCTAAACCAACCACACCCAGTTTTTTTCCTCGGATTTCAAACCCTTTAAAGTTTGATTTCTTTTCTTCAACGATTTCATGAATGGCCTTATCGTTTTCTTCAGATAATGAACCTGTAAATTCCATACCATGAACCAGATTACGAGAAGCCATAATTAAACTTCCCAAAACAATTTCTTTAACAGCATTAGCATTGGCTCCAGGCGTATTAAAAACAACAATATTCTGTTCGGTACACTGACTTATAGGAATATTATTTACGCCAGCACCAGCACGACCGATTGCTTTCAGGTTCGAGCCAAAGGGAACATTGTGTAACTGAGCACTTCTTACAAGAATGGCATCAGGATTTTCGGCTGAATCTGAAATATCAAACCGTTCCTTATCAAATAAATCCAAGCCCAACTTTGATATTTTATTAATGGTTTTTATTGAAATCATAGAGGTAATCCTTTTTGTATATATCAATAAAAAAACCGAACCACAGGGATTCGGTTTTTGAATTGTAAGTGTAACGAGATCTTAACGTTTTCTGAACTGATAACCTTTTCTGGCTCTCTTACGACCATATTTCTTACGTTCTTTAACCCGTGGGTCTCTTGTTAGAAAACCTTCAACTTTTAAAGGCTTTCTATATTCAGTAGAGACACAAAGAAGGGCTCTTGAAATACCAAGTTGGCAAGCTCCAACCTGACCTACAAGACCACCTCCTAAACAAGTGATCGTGCAGTCATAAGATCCTTCTAAGGATAACTGTTTTAATGGTTTTAAAATCTGGCTTACTAAAAGATCGCTTTTTACATACTCAATAGCAGGTTGCTTGTTGATTGTAACTTTTCCGGTTCCTTTGTAAATCCATACTTTTGCAATCGCAGATTTACGTTTACCTGTTCCATAAAAGGAAGCTGTTGGGATTTTCGATACAGATCCTGCTGATGTTTTAGGTTGCTTTTCAGCCACTTTAACTTTTGCTTCAGCTGGTTTAGCTTCTTTTGCTTTTACTTCTGGCTTAGTTTCTGTTTTCACTTTTTTTTGCTTTTCAGCTGCTTTTTTTTCCATTGACTACATCTCCTTAGCTGGAACTTCTAAATTTACAGGCGTTTGAGCTTCATGAGGATGAGTTGCTCCTGAATAGATCTTTACTTGCTTCAATAACTGTCTGCCCAGTCTGTTATGAGGAAGCATACCTTTAATAGCCATTTGAATAACTTCGGTAGAATCTTTTTTCAATTGATCTTTCAATTGAATGCTTCTTAAACCACCAGGATAGCCTGTATACCAGTTATAAACCTTATCTGTCAGTTTTTTACCTGTAACTTTAATTTTATCAGCGTTGATAATCACAATAAAATCACTGGTGTTTGCAGCAGGTGTAAAGGTAGGGCTGTATTTTCCACGAACCAAACCAGCAACATACGATGCCAAGCGTCCTAAAATTTTACCGTCTGCATCAATAACAACCCATTTTTTCTGTGTATTAGTAGGGGTTGCGTAAAACGATTTCTGCTCTTTCATGCTTCTTCTCCTCTATAATTTACTTTCACTAACATTAAACCTTTGGCAGGTGCTGTTTGAAATGCAAAAGAATCTGTTCCAGCTAAAAGATTTTGTAAATCTTGAACACTTCTTTTGCTTCTCAATACTTCCACAACACTTCCCATAATATTTCTCATCATTTTGTATAAAAAACCACTGGCTTCTATTTTTAAACTATAAAATGTTTGAGAGGTTAACCCAAACATTTGTACAGGCTGCTCTACAATATCAAATTTATAAATTGTTTTAAAGTCCGAAGACTGAAAAGATCCTTTACATTTAAAATTTTTAAAAGAATGTGTTCCTAAAAAAACATCTTTTATCTGCTGAACATTTTCAAAAGAAAGCTTTCCGGGAAAATGAGTTACAAAACTTTGCATAAAAACCGGAACCTGAGAATTAGTAAAATTATAATGATACTCTCTTGAAAACGCCGCATATCGAGGATGAAAACTGTTATCAACGATGTCTACGGAAATAACTCGTATTGCTTGAATTAACATGGAGTTTAATGCTCGCAATAGATTGTTTGGTAGAATGTGAATCTCCATTTTACAGAGAACCACCTGTCCACTTGCGTGAACTCCTGCATCGGTTCTACCTGCAGGAATTAGTGTAGCTGTACATTTAAATAAACGATGTATAGCTCGCTTCAACTCGCCTTCAATCGTTGGAACGTTTGTTGGCTGAGATTGAAAGCCAAAAAAACCGGTTCCGTCATAAGACAGAACCAGTTTATAATTAATCAACCAATTCTAATAAAGAAATAGTAGCGGCATCACCTTGTCTGATTCCGACTTTTGTTAACCGTGTATATCCACCATTTCTTTGAGAAAATTTAGGTGCTATATCATTAAAAATAGACTTTACGATTTCTGCATTAGGCAATACTTTCAATGCCTGTCTTCTTGAAGCTAAAGTACCTTCTTTAGCGAAAGTGATAAGCTTTTCTGCAAGCTTACGTACTTCTTTAGCTCGTGTATCAGTTGTTTTAATTTTCTGATTTGAGAAAAAAGCAACCATCAGTGTTCTTAGCAATGCAATACGCTGATCTGTTGGTTTTCCTAATTTTTTATTACCTTTACGATGACGCATGAATAGCTCCTTTAAATCAACTCTACCCCTTTAAGGGATAAGCCGTACTGTTTCAATTTATCATTGATTTCATCGGCACTTTTTTTACCGAAGTTTTTAATTTGTGTTAGCTCAGAAATATCTCTGCTTAAAAGATCAGATACAGTTTCAATGCCTGCGCGTTTAAGACAGTTTGATGAACGTGCGGATAATTCAAGATCATCAACCGTTAAATCAGTCGAACCTTCTTTAGAACCTGTATTTTTTTGCTCTGCATCTGCTTGAGTCGCAGATGAAGATCCACCAGAAAGAGCTTCAGTAGCCTGAGCTGGTTTTTGGTTAAGATGAGCAAACAACTGGAATTTGCTGGTTAAAAGCTCTGCCGCTTTTTTAACAGCTTCATCTGGAGCGATACTGCCATTTGTCCACACATCCAGCATTAAACTATCATAATCAAGTTCTTTTCCAACACGAATATTTTCAACCTGATGATTGACACGAATAATCGGAGAAAAAGAGGCATCAATATTAATAGTATCGATACTTTGATTTTGTTTGTCCTGAGCTTCAGTTGGATAGTAACCAATACCATGCTCAACAACGATATCCATTTTTGTTTTGGAAGGCTCTGTGATTTCAGCAATATGACATTCAGGATTTAACACGGTTAATTCTGAAGGCAATTTAATATCAGACGCTTTTAAACTTCCTTTTTTTGAAAAATCCAAAGTTAGCGTAAATGGACCAGGTTGAGATGAAGAAAAAATAATGCCTTTAATGTTTGCAATAACATCTAATACATCTTCAATAACACCGTTAATGGTAGAAAACTCATGAGTAACTCCGTCAATTCTTACGGAAGTTGCAGCATGACCCTGTAGAGAGGATAGCAATACACGTCTTAGTGCATTTCCTAAAGTTGTTCCCATACCTCTTTCTAAAGGAGAAGCTATAAAGCGACCTCCTCCGTCAGAGATTTTTTCAAATTTTACCCATGGCAATGGTTTTGACACAAAAAATCCTCCTTATTTCAATTACATTGAGTAGAACTCAACGATAAGCTGTTCTTCAACTGGTGAGTCAATCTCTTCACGTTTAGGAGCATGTACCAATTTAATTGTTTTTTGAGATTCATCAAAGGTCAACCATGTTGGCAATCCTTTTTCTTTTAAAACAAGCCATCTATCTTTAATCAATTCCATGCTTTTTTCTTTAATAGTGATAACATCACCTTCACTTGCAATAAAGGAAGGAATATCCACAGATTTTTGATTAACATTAAAATGACCATGCTGAATAAGCTGACGTGCTTCTTTTCTGGACTTTGCAAGTTTTGTTCTATACAAAATATTATCCAGACGTCTTTCAAATAACGATAACAGGTTATGACCTGTAATACCTTTTTGAGCCAACGCTTTTTTAAAGTAATTTCTGATTTGAGTTTCAGAAACACCGTAGAAAAAGCGAAGTTTTTGCTTCTCTCTTAAACGTTTACCGTACTCAGACATTTTTTTTGGAGTAGCAAAACGGATTCCAGGAGGAAAATTACGTTTTTCAATCGCGCATTTTGCAGTTTCACAACGCGCACCTTTAAGATATAGTTTTTCTCTATTTCTTCTGCAAATCTTACAACTAGCTTCTAGATATCTCCCCATTGCTTAAACCCTTCTTCTTTTACGTGGTCTACATCCATTATGAGGAATCGGTGTTACGTCTTTAATAGACTCAACATCTAATCCTGTAGATTGTAATGCACGAATTGCTGTTTCTCTTCCAGCCCCAGGTCCTTTAACAAGAACATGAATTCTGCTCATTCCGACAGATTCCATTGCTTTCTTTGCTGCAAACTCACCAGCTTGCTGCGCTGCAAATGGAGTACCTTTTTTTGTACCTTTAAAACCAGTCATTCCAGTAGAAAAAGAAGCGACTACATTACCTTCTAAATCTGTTATAGAAACAATTGTATTGTTAAATGTTGATTTAATATGAGCCATTCCAACTGGAACTGAACGCTTTACTTTCTTTTTTTTCTTTAGAGCCAAGGCTTTTCCTCCGTTATTTAGTTACTTTTTTCTTACCTGCGATTGCAATACGTTTACCTTTTTTAGTTCTGGCATTCGTATGAGTACGCTGACCTCTTACCGGTAATTTTTTACGATGACGCATTCCTCTATAGGAACCGATATCAGACAACCGTTTAATATTTTGATTAACCTGTCTTCTTAAATCACCTTCGATTACATATTCACCAAGAAGATTACGTAATTTTACAATCTCATCTTCAGATAGGTCTTTTGCACGTGTGTCAAAAGAAACGCCTGCTTTTGTTAAAATTGTTTGAGATAAAGTCAACCCAATTCCATAAATATAAGTTAACGCAATTTCCATGCGTTTATTTCTTGGCAAATCCACTCCGCTTAATCGTGCCATTTAGACGCTCCTCCTATCCTTGTCTCTGTTTATGCTTTGGAATAATACAAATAACTCTTACAACACCGTGGCGTTTAATTAATTTGCAATCCTTACATATTTTTTTTACTGATGCTCTTACTTTCATACAAATACTCCTACCTATTTAATTCTATAAATTATTCGTCCTCTGGACATATCGTAAGGAGAAAGCTCCACTTTTACGGCATCTCCTACTAGAACACGAATATAATTTTTTCTAATTTTCCCAGATATATGAGCTAAAATAACCTGCCCTGTTTCTAGTTTAACTTTAAATTGAGCATTTGGTAAAGACTCGACTACCGTGCCCTGTAATTCTATTACTTCTGAATTTTTACTCATTATTCCTACTTCGCTACCTATAACGTTAATATTTCTGGACCGTCTAACCCAACCACTACTGTGTTTTCATAATGAGCAGCCCATTTTCGATCGGCGGTTATTATAGTCCATTTATCTTCCAATGTTAAGACCTCAAATGTACCGATACTTATCATTGGTTCAATTGCAAATGTCATTCCTTGCTTAAGTTGAAGTCCTTTTCCTGGTTTTCCAAAATTTGGAATTAATGGATCTTCATGTAAATTTTTTCCAACACCGTGGCTATACAGATCTCTAATCACAGAAAAACCTTTAGATTCTACGGATGATTGCAGAGCATGACTCATATCTCCTAAACGATTTCCTTCTTTGCAAAAAGACATACAATCAAAAAAAGCAGCTTCGGCCGCTTTAATTAGAGCATCAGCTTGATCAGAAACGGCTTCAATCGGGTAGGTTCTGGCAGCATCAACATGGAATCCTTTGTAATAAACACCGATATCCACACTACATATATCACCAGGCATCAATATTTTCTCTTTGGTAGGAATCCCGTGAACGATTTGCTCATTAACAGAAATACAGCTGGAATGTTTATACCCGCGATATCCTAAAAAAGAAGGTTTTCCGCCTTTTTCAGTAATAAGTCTATAGATTTCGTTATCAATAAAAAGAGTACTATTGCCAACTTTTAAAAAAGCTTCAATTTCAATAAAGATAGAAGCGAGAATTTTTCCCGCAGCTCTCATTGCATCCAATTGACTTTCAGTTTTAATTACAACGCTCATACAAGATTAAAGTGAGAAAACATTTGTGAAAAAACATCTTCAAGGTTTTTTGAGGCATCAACAGTAATTAATTTTTGATTATAAAAATTCAAAACAGGAGCGATTTCAGATTCATAAACTTTGAACCTATTTAAGACGACCTCTTCTTTGTCATCATCACGGCATATCAGTTCACCGCCATCAAAATCACACACATTTTCTTTTTTGGGAGGAGCAAAAAAAACATTAAACACTTTTTTACAAGTGCTGCATGTTCTACGTCCAGCCATTCGTTTTATAAGGTTATCCTGCTCTACTTTTAAATAAAAAACGATTGGATAAGGAAAAGAGTTTGCTTCAATTAAAGCATCAAACTGCTCTGCTTGACGTTTTGTTCTTGGAAACCCGTCAGCAACAAAACCTGTTTGAACATTCTCTAATTCGCACTCAAAGAGTTCTATGATTAACTCATCCGGAACAAGTCCACCTGATGTAACAATAGACTTTACTTTAAGGCCAAGCTCTGTACCTCTGGAAATATGATCTCTGATGATATCACCCGTAGATATTTTTTTCAGATTTAGCTTTTCAGAAAGTTTGGTAGCTTGAGTTCCCTTACCTGATCCCGGAGGGCCTAGTAAAATAATGTTTTGCATTTAAAGAAAACCTTCGTATTTCTTAGAAATGATAAACGAATCTATCTGCTTAATTAAATCTAAGGCTACCCCTACAATAATTAACAATGCTGTTCCACCAAGGCCCATAAAACTTGTAACATGGGTAAGATTAGCACTTAAAACAGGCAACAATGCCAACAAAGATAAAAAGGTAGCGCCTACTAACGTCAATTTTGAAACAATACCGTCAAGAAAATCAACAGTTGGTTTTCCCGGCCTTACACCCATTATAAATCCACCGTACTTTTTAATATTATCAGATAACTCTTGAGGGTTAAATGTAATAGCCGTATAAAAATAGGTGAAGAAGAAAATCATTAAACAAAAAAGAAGATTATATACAATACCATCATAATGAAGAACTGATTTTAAAAAATCAATTTTTAAGTACTGAGCAAAGATCAAAGGAAACTGCAAAACTGCAGACGCAAAAATAATAGGCATTACTCCACCCTGAATCAGCTTAAGAGGGATAAATGTATTTGTACCCGCATAAACTTTTCTACCTACAACACGCTTAGCATACTGAATAGGTATTTTACGTTGAGCCTCTTGTACATACACAATAGCTACAATCATTAGTAAAAATATAGCTAATAAAAAGAGAACACTGAATATGTTTGCACCACCAACAATTAGTACATAGGTGTTATGAAAATAAAACGGCATTTGAGCTACGATACCTACAAAAATCAGTAATGAAGCACCATTTCCAATACCATATTCAGAAATGAGCTCACCAAACCACATAACTAAAGCAGATCCTGCAACCAAAGTAATTGACGAATAAAAAAGGAAAAAGCCGAAAGAAACATCTGGCAACAAAAAGGTTTTAAATCCAATAGACATTACAATCGATTGAACAAAAGCGATTCCAATAGCCAGGTATCGCGTATACTGAGCCAGTTGTTTTCTACCAGACTCACCTTCCTCTGCAATTTCTTTTAATTTAGGCCAAACAATCGAAGCTAATTGCATAATGATTGAGGCATTAATATAAGGTAAAATACCTAAACCAAATAAAGAAAACCGGCTTAAATTACCACCAGAAAAAAGATTAAAAAATCCCAATACACCACCATTAGCAAACATGGATTGAAGTCCAACAACATCAATTCCAGTTATAGGAACATGGCTACCCAGTCTATATAAAAAGAGAACAAAAAGGGTAAAAAAGATCTTGTTTCTTAAATCTTTATGCGAAAAAAGAGCTAAAAGTCTAGACATAACTTAGATAAGTTGAAGCTTTACACTAGATTGCTTACCAAGTTTTTCCTGTGCTGAAGAAGACACATGATTCGCTTGAATAATTAACGCTTTTGTAAGCTCACCATTACCTAATACTTTTAATGATCTAAAGCTTTTTTTCACAAGGCCTTTTTCTTGTAGAGCTTGTAAAGTAACAATATCACCATCATTAAAATGAGTTTCTAAAAGATCTAAGTTAATAACACCTGGTTTTTGAGAAACAACAGAGTTACCTAAACCACGTTTCTTTGGTAAACGTCTGTATAAAGGAGTTTGACCACCTTCAAAACCAGCTTTTCTTGAATAGCCAGTTCTACTTTTTTGACCTTTATGGCCTCTACCTGATTCACCACCATGTCCAGAAGAGTTTCCTCTACCTAAACGTTTTCTTTGCTTAATAGACCCTGGGGCCGCTTGAATTAAATCTGACATTACATTCTCCACTATTTATCTTTTGAAGTACGGATAGTTAAAACTTTTCCTCTTAATTTAGATTCTTCTTCTAAATTTTTACAAGCCATTAAAGCATTCATTGTAGCTTTTGCTGAATTAATAGAATTATTTGAACCTAATGCTTTTGCAACAACATTTTTGAAACCAGCAGCTTCTAAAATTGTACGAACAGCACCACCGGCAATAACACCCGTTCCAGGTCTAGCTGGCTTTAAAATTACTTTTGAAGCACCAAATGCACCAGTAACTTCATGAGGAAGAGTATCCCCAAGCATATTAATAACGGTTAAATTCTTTTTAGCTTTTTCAACTGCTTTTCTAATGGAATTAGGAACTTCTTTAGACTTACCCATTCCAATTCCTACTTTTCCATTTAAATCGCCTGAAATAACAAAAGCTCTGAAAGCCATGCGCTTACCGCCGCTAACAACTTTATTAATTCTGTCTACTTGAATAACTTTTTCTACTAGAGATTCTGCTTCCAAATTGTTTTTAGCTTCTTCCATTATTACTCCTTAAAACTCTAAGCCGGCATGTCTTGCTGCTTCAGCTAACGCTTTTACACGTCCTGAATATGTATAAGCACCACGATCAAAGACAACTTTTTTAATTTTATTTTCTAATGATTTAACAGCAATTTCCTGTCCCACTTTTTTTGCTGCATCTGTTTTGCTTTCAGCAGTCATTTTTAATGAGTTACAAGATACTAACGTTTTACCAGATTGATCATCTATAATTTGAACAAAAATATTTGTATTACTACGAAATATAGACATTCTTAATCTGTCAACCGTACTTTTTATCTTTGTTTTTTTTCTTTTAGCTTTTAACATTGCTTAACTCCTATTTTTTAACGCTCTTACCTTGTTTCTTCTTAATAACTTCCTTAGCATATTTCACGCCTTTTCCTTTATACGGATCAGGGGATCTTAATGCTCTTAACTCAGAAGCTACTTGACCTACTTTTTGCTTATCGATACCAACTACTTTAATTTTAGTTTGCCCTTCAACAACGAATTTAATTCCGTCAGGCGCTTCATATTTTACAGGATGAGAATAACCAAGAGAAAAAATCAAATCTGAACCTTGAAGTTGAACACGATATCCAACCCCAACAATGTCCATATCAATTTCAAATCCGCTAGTAACGCCATGAACCATATTAGACAATAAAGCTCTGTATAAACCATGCTTAGCCGTAAGCGCTTTATCAGATGCCTTTATTAAGATTTTCATAATGCCGCTATCATCTACAACAACGTCAAAACCATTATCGATTGTTTCTTGAACAGTTCCTTTTGGACCTTTAATAACGATATTGTTATTTTTAACATCCACAGTAACATCTTGTGGTAACTTGATTTCTTTTTTTCCAATTCTAGACACTGGGTTTACTCCTTATTTCACTATTCCTAATAGTTCTCCGCCAACATTACTTAAGCGGGCAGATTTTCCACTCATAATTCCTTTTGAAGTAGACATAAATGTTAACCCCAAACCATTTAAAATTTTAGGAATTTGACTCTTTTGAACATAGATTCGCTTTCCAGGCTTACTCACTCTTTTTAAATCAGAAATCATAGAACGACCATCTGTTGTATAACGTAAACCAAGCTTTAAATTTTTTTGTGTTTGATTAACAGACACAACTTCATAAAATTTAATGAAACCTTCTTCTTTAAGAATTTTCACTAAAGCGTGTTTCAGTTTTGAGAATGGTAATACCACTTCATCTGATTTAATAAGAATCGCATTACGGATTCTTGTAAACATATCTCCAATAGGATCAGTTGTATACATAATATTTAGTTCTCCATTACTACCAAGAGGATTTTTTTACTCCAGGTAATTGACCACCTGAAGCTAATGTTCTAAAACAAATTCTGCACAAACCAAAAAATCTTATAAAACCTCTAGGTCTGCTGCAAATATTGCAACGATTTCTAAATTGAACAGAATCTTTTTTTCGAATATTTTTAAATATCATCGAAGTTTTAGCCATGTTATCTCTCTACTTTCTAAAAGGTAATCCCATATATTTTAATAAATCAAACGCTTCCTCATCACTTTTTGCTGATGTAACAAAAGTGATGTCATACCCTCTAACTCTATCTAGTTTTTCTAAAAATACTTCTGGGAAAATAGAGTCTTCTTTAATTCCAAGTGTATAGTTACCTCTTCCATCAAAACTGTTTGTAGGAACGCCTCTAAAGTCTCTAATTTTAGGAAAACATACATTAATCAGTTTCGTTAAAAAATCATACATTTTATCTGATCTAAGAGTAACTTTACATCCAATAATCTGGTTTTCTCTTAGCTTAAAGTTTGAGATTGATGTTTTGGCTTTTGTAGCAACGGGTTTCTGACCTGTTATAGCTAGCATTTGCTCCATACTTGCTTCAACTACTTTTGAATTACCGGTTGCTTCTCCCATACCTCTGTTTAAAACTACTTTTAACAGCTTAGGAACTTCCATAACATTCTGGTAATTATATTTATCCATCATTTGTTTTTTAACGTTTTTTAAGTAATGTTTTTTTAACGTAGACATGTTTTCACCTATTCACAATTATATGATTTTTATTTTAGACCAGTTTAAAGGCATTTCTTTTTCTTCTATTTTTCCAGGTCCTGATTGCTCATTACCTTTAATAGTCTTCTTAGAAATGTTTAAACCTTTTACAACAACTGACTTAGACTGTTTCAATACTTTTAAAATTTCACCTTTGGAGCCTTTTTCATCTCCAGAAATCAACTGAACTTTTAGTCCTTTTTTAATACCCTTCACATTTTTCTCCTATATTACTTCTGTTGCTAACGATACAATTTTCATAAAGTTTCTATCGCGCAGTTCTCTAGGAATAGGACCAAAAATACGAGTTCCTCTTGGGTTGTTGTCGTTATTGATAACTACAGCAGCATTATCATCAAAACATACAACACTTCCATCTTTACGCTTAATCTTTTTCAATGTTCTTACAACAACAGCTTTAACAACTTCACTTTTTTTAACCTGGCCTGATGAAATAGACTTTTTAACAACTCCAACGATAATATCGCCAACACCAGCATATTTTCTTTTTGAACCACCTAAAACTCTGATACAAAGCAATTCTTTTGCTCCAGAGTTATCAGCGACTTGCAATCTTGTTTCGGCCTGAATCATCTAACCTTCTCCTAAATCAATTCAATCTTGAATATCTTTCTTTTTTACAATTTCAACTAATTTCCAGCATTTTAATTTACTAATCGGTCTTACTTGCAATATCGAAACTGTATCGCCAACATTTGCAGTATTTCCTTTATCATGAACTAAAAATTTAACAGAATGCTTTATAACTTTATTATAAAGAGCATGTCTTTTTAAACCAGGGATTTTCACAGAAATTGTATCTGAACCTGATTTTTTTACTACAACACCAATCTTTAAATTCTGATTACTCACCTAAAACTCCTTAAACCACTAGTTTACATCAAACTTAGATAACATTTTTGTCTTAACAGGCAACTTATATGAAGCTAATCTTAATGCTTCTTTTGCAATTTCTATATCAACACCTGCTATTTCAAACAAAATATGCCCAGGCTTTACTACAGCAACCCAACCTTCTGGATCCCCTTTACCTTTACCCATACGAGTCTCTGCAGGTAGTTTTGTGACACTTTTATCAGGGAAAATTCTAACCCAGACTTTTCCACCTCTTTTAATAGATCTGGTCATAGCTCTTCTAGCAGATTCAATCTGTCTGTCTGTAACCCACTCAGCTTCTGTTGACTGTAATGCGTATTCGCCAAAAGCGATAGTATTTCCACTAGTAGCATTACCTCTATTACGGCCTCTATGATATTTTCTATATTTCGTCTTTTTTGGCATTAACATAAATTTAATTCCTTAACTGTTTACCGCTGTCAGCTCTAGCTCTTCAGTTTGGACAACAGGTTTTTTGAAAACTTCACCTTTGTAAATCCATACTTTAACACCAATTTTTCCATAGGTGGTTAAAGCTTCTGAAAATGCATAGTCAATATCAGCTCTGAATGTATGTAATGGGATTTTACCTTCTCTATACCATTCCGTACGTGCAATCTCTGCTCCGCCCAATCGGCCAGAGCAACAGATTTTAACACCTTTTGCTCCCGATTTCAAAGACCTCTGAACAGCCATCTTCATAGCACGTCTGAATGCAACACGTTTCTCTAGTTGAAAACATACCCAGTCAGCCACAAGTTTAGAACTTAGATCAGGGGCTTTTTCTTCAATAATATTAAGTTTAAAAGGCTTTTGAAATTTTTTATTCAATTCTTCTTGTAATAAATTAACTTCTAAGCCACCTTTTCCAAGAATCATACCAGGTCGGGCAACAAAAACATTAACATCAATTACATTAGCTTTACGTTTAATTTGAACTTTTGAAATACCTGCTTTGCCCAGTTCAGTTTTGATAAATTTTCTTAAGTTAAAATCTTCAAGAACAAGGTCCCCGTAAGAATCTTCAGCAAACCATGTTGAATCCCAATCTCTAATAATCCCGATTCTTAATCCGTTTGGATTAGCTTTTTGACCCATTATGCTTCACCTTTCTGTTTTCTCACAGCGATACCCAAAGACAAAGAGATGTGTGACGATCTTTTAATGATTTTATAAATTCTTCCACGAGCACGTGGTTGAAATCTTTTCATTTGCGGAGCTTCATTAATTAATAACTGAGAAATAAATAGCTCATTTGGATTCATTTTTGAATTATGCTCGGCATTAGCAATGGCAGATCTTAAAATTTTCTCTAAAATCCGGGCACCTTTTTGAGGTAAAGATTTAAGTATATATGTAGCCGTTTGCACATTTTTTCCACGAATAACATCAGCAACACGTCTTAATTTAAAAGGAGAAGTCCTTACAAAATTTTGAGTTGCTTTAGCAAAATTTACTGATTGAAGTTGCGTTGCCATTATTTACCCTTCTCCCTATTTCCTGAGTGAGTTTTAAAGGTTCTAGTAGGAGAGAATTCACCTAAACGATGTCCAACCATATTTTCTAGAATAAACACAGGAACATGTTTTTTTCCATTATAGACTGCAATTGTATGACCAATCATTTCCGGTAAAATTACCGAACGTCTTGACCAAGTTTTAATTAACTTTTTTTGACCTGATTCTGTCATTTCATCAACTTTTTTGATTAAATGATCATCAACAAATGGTCCTTTTTTTACTGAACGGGCCACTAGTTTTTCCTCCTACTTTCTTCTTTTAAGAATAAAATTCGATGAATTCTTTTTCTGTCTTCTAGTTTTCAAACCTAATGCAGGTTTTCCCCAAGGGGTCATTGGTGAGGATCTACCGATAGGCGATTTACCTTCACCTCCACCATGAGGGTGATCACAAGGATTCATTACAGATCCTCTGACAACAGGTCTACGTCTTCTCCATCTTGAAGCGCCAGCTTTTCCTAAAACTTCGTTTCTTTTATCTAAATTACCAACCTGACCAACGGTTGCTTTACATTTGATGTTAATAAGTCTAACTTCACCTGAAGGCAATCTAATTGTTGCATAATTGTTATTTCTAGCAAGAATAGTAGCAGCAGCTCCAGCGGCTCTTACTAATTTTCCGCCTGCGCCAGGAGAAATTTCAATGTTAAATACTGTAGTACCAACCGGAATGTTAGCTAAGGCTAAAGTGTTACCAGCACTGATATCAACATTTTGACCATTAGATATTTTAGTTCCAACTTCAATTTTATTAGGAGCAAGCATATACCGCTTTTCACCATCAACATATTGAACTAATGCTATATTAGCAGTTCTGTTTGGATCATACTCTACAGTTTTAACAATGCCTTGAACATTTTCCTTGTCTCTAGCAAAGTCAATAAGCCTGTAACTACGTTTATTGCCTCCACCTCTATGTCTTACAGTAATTTTACCATTGTTATTTCTACCAGATTTATTTTTAAATGTTTTAACCAGACTTTTTTCCGGTGAACTGGTAGTAATATGGGAATAATCCAATACTTGTTTTTGTCTTAATGACGGTGTGATAGATTTAAATTGTCTTGTTGCCATAAATTTTTCCTAATATAACTTTTTAATTTCTTCTACCGGAGATCCCTTAGCGACTGTAATCACTACTTTTTTACGATCTTTTGTTCGACCAACAAATTTACCGCGTCTTTTTTCTTTACCTTTAACATTAATTGTATTCAAAGATACAACTTTTACACCATATTTTTTCTCAAAAGCATGACGTATAGCAATTTTATTTACTTCTGTTGAAACCCAAAAAGTAAATTTATTACCTTCTAAAGCTTTTGATGATTTTTCTGTAACAACTGGTTTTACCGTAGACATTATTGCGATACCTTTTCTTGAATTTTTTGAAATGCCTTATTTGATATAAATATCTTTTTAGAAGCTAAAAGTTGCGTGATAGGTAGAAAATAAGCACTTGATAAATAAACATTCGTCAAATTTCTAGTTGCTTTTTCTATAACACCATCTTCTTCAAGATCTAGAATAAAAAAGGCTTTTTCTTGAGAAGAAACGCCTGCATTTTTCAAAAAAGTTTTTACTTCCTTAGTCTTAACCAGACGATCAGTACCAAAATCAATAATAGAAATTTCATCTTTACGCTGTTTCAAAATAGAAACTAAAGATGACTGAAACAATTTTGTATTTAATTTAGAATTAAAATCTCTCGGTCTTGGACCAAAAACAACACCACCACCAGGTCTTAGAGGAGTTCTATTTGAACCTCTTCTTGCATTACCAGTCCCTTTTTGTTTATAAGGCTTGGCACCACCACCTGAAACTTCCGATCTGTTCTTAGTTGAAGCAGATCCTTGTCTTAAGCTCTTTTTTTGGTAAGTATCAATCAGATAGTTTACATGTTGAGCATTAAAATTCTCATTAATGCTTACAGCATCGAGACTTTTATCTTCAATTACTTTTGCGTTTAAATCCAATACCGAATATTTCATTTTAATTACCTCTATCTAACCTTAACTGAAAATTTCTACCAAAGAATTTGCTTTACCAGGAACAGCACCTTTTAAATACACCAAGCCACGATCAGAATCAATTTTAACAAGAGAAAGGTTTCTTACAGTCACTTTCTCATCGCCCATATGACCAGCCATTCTTTTACCTTTTAAAACTCTACCTGGCGTTGTTCCTGCACCGATAGAACCAGGAGCACGATAGTTTTTTGAACCATGGCTTCTAGGACCTCTTCTAAAGTTATGTCTTTTGATAGTACCAGCAAAACCTTTACCGATAGATCTACCTCTTACACTTACATATTCAATACCGTCAAAAACAGATAAGTCTATGTTTTGAGAAATAGAAAATTCATCAACATTTTTCACTTTAAAACCACGTAAGTAGCGCTTTGGTTGCTGAGATACTGATTTAAAAAATCCTAAAGTTGGCTTATTACATTTTTTTTCATCCAACTCTTCAAAGCCTAAAACAACAGTACCCTCATTACCTTCTGTAGCTTCTTTTTTCAAAACAGCCACTACAGAACAAGGACCTGCCTGCACAACTGTTACAGGACAAATATCGCCTTCTTCAGTTGATATTTGAGTCATTCCAATTTTTTTTCCTAATAAAAACTTTTTCATCTTAACTCCCGAAATAAACCACTAGTTTAACTTAATTTCAATATTTACACCTGCAGGCAAGTCCAATTTCATCAACGCATCAACGGTAGAAGATGGAGGATCCAAAATATCAATTAGACGCTTATGAACTCTAACTTCATAATGCTCCCCACCTCTTTTATCGATGTGAGGTGATTTTAGAACACACCAGATTTTACGCTGAGTTGGCAATGGAACAGGTCCTAAAACCTTAGCACCAGAGCGCTGAGCTGTATCAACGATTTTAACTGCCGATTGATCAATAATACCGTGATCAAAAGACTTTAGACGGATTCTAATTCTTTGCTGAGAACCAGCACCTGAAGCTTGTTTTTTTGGTTGAGCTTTTACACTCGGTTGTTTTTTTGCTGTTGTTGACACGATACGTTCCTCTTAATACCTATTCAATAATTTTTGTTACAACACCGGCACCTACGGTACGGC
>CAZFCP010000027.1:0-16351 GCA_964517775.1 uncultured Candidatus Marinamargulisbacteria bacterium
AGCAGTAAGTACTTCAGGGTTGAGTAAGCCATTTTGTTTACAACTATAAAAACGATCTGCAAAAAGAGACGGACTTTGTGACAGATAAAAAGCAACAAGGGGTGCCGTATTAAGCGATTTATTTTTTAGTATATTTACAACAACTTTTAAATCAGCAGGGTTCGACAATTTTTTTTCTCTTATAAGCTGGAACACATCTTCAAGAAGAGCTTTAGGCATCGCCATTTTAGCCTTTTTTTCAAATGCTTTCAGGTTAAATCCAGCTTGTGACTCTGTTTCTGAATACCCAGTAGACGCTGTAGACAAAACAGAGTCTTCTCTTTTTACAGATTGAACCGTTTTATTATGTCGAACCAATGTCTGGGATGTTAAAGAATCACCAAAAGCATGTTTATTAAAAGAGTGAAGACTTGGACCTGTTGGTAAAAATGGTCTTGGAGAAGCGAGGGCCATAATAATATCCTCTCAGAGAAATAACCCTTTTGTTTTATATTACATCTAATTTAACAATTAGTCTTCATCCATTTCAAGTTCTAAATGATAGACATACTCTTCGTAGGTACCTGGATAAAGCTGAACACGGCCTTCTTTAACTTCGATGATTTGAGAAGCCAACATGTTCACGAAGGTTCTATCGTGGCTGATGAAAAATACAGTTCCGGTATAGGATTTCAAGGCGGTGCCCAGGGCTTCTACGGTTTCAAAATCCAGATGGTTGGTAGGTTCATCGAGGAGGAGGATGTCGCTTTTACTTAGCAACAGGCCGGCCAGAACCAGTCTGGCTCTTTCGCCACCGCTTAGGAGGGCGATTTTTTTCTGGACATCATTACCGCTGAAGAGAAAAGATCCAGCGAGATCCAGAACCTGCTGGTGTGGGGTATCCCGATCGGCCATGGAGTCGAGGTAGGAAAATACGGTGTCTTTTTCATTTAAGTATTGGAAAACATGTTGTGCGTAGTAGCCCAGTTTAATGCCATGGCCCCAGGTGAAGGTTCCGCCTAAAGCATCAAGCTCGTCGGCGATGGTTTTCAAAAATGTGGATTTTCCCTGTCCGTTGTTTCCTAAAATGGCCACATGTTGGCCTTTTTGTACCTGAAAACTGATTTTTGAGGCCACCCGTTTGTCTGGGTATCCAATAATCAGGTCTTTGGTTTCAAGGGCCACACCTTTTCTAACGGGAATTGCCGGCATTTTAATTTTTACAGTAGATAAGGCATGTTCAATAACAATAGGTTTTAGTTTTGCAATTTGTTTTAATTTGGATTGAGCAGAAGAGGCTTTGGACGCTTTGGAGCCAAATCTGTCAACAAAGCTTTGGAGATGTTTGCGTTGTCTTTCAACAGCTTTGTTATGGCTTTCTTTTTGCTCGAGCTGTTCTTCTTTATAGGCCAGATAGCCTTCAACATCATCTTTATACAGGACTATTTTTCCGTTTTCCACTTCAAGTGTATGGTCACAGGTTCGTTTCAAAAACTCTCTATCGTGAGAGACCACCAAAAAGCTGCCGTTATACTCATTTAAAAAACGTTCCAAAAATAAAAGGGTACTAAGGTCCAGATAGTTTGTAGGTTCATCAAGAATAAGAAAATTGGGGTCTTTTAATAACATGGATGCCAGCTTAACCCGCATTTGAAAACCGCCAGATAACTCGGAAATGGGCAGGTAGAGTTTGTCGTACCCAAGTCCAAATTGGGCGGCTATTTTTCCGCATTCCCAATCGGGTTTGTTGCTGTAGCGCTGTAAAAAATCGACTACCAGTTCATCGGGTTCGAAGGGATCTTTTTGTTGGAGGTAGCTTAACCGAAGCTGCCGGCCAAATTGCACGGTGCCCTCTTCGGGTTCTTCTTCGCCTACGATAATTTTACACATGGTAGACTTCCCTGCCCCATTTCGTCCGATAACCCCTATTTTCTGGTTTTCGGAAAATGTGCAGTTGGCCCGATCTAAAATAGACCGTGATCCGTAATGAAGAGAAATATCTTTAAGTTGAATTAACATTGCCATAATGCCCCTATTCTAAAGGATGAGGCTGTACTTGGCCACTAGGATTTTTTTCTAGCGGCAGGTAAAAACGAAACTTTATCGCCAAAACGCCCATAAAGACCAGATTGAGGCTTCATAAAAATATCCAGACTGTTATCTGGATTTTTTGAAAAATGTGAAAAATTCTGATCATGTAAAAACAAAAGCTCGCGGATTTTGACAAAGGCATTCAATGTGCTTTGAAAAAGAGGAACCAAAAAGATGGCTTCGTCTTTTGAAATAAAACTGGAAACAGAGGTTCCAGATTTCAACTGCCTTAAAATAGCCAGATTATTTTCAAAATAATTATGCAAAATAGGGCTAAAAGAATCGCTTTCAACCGCTCTTAAATCCTGATGTCCAATATCAGAGTCATTAAACAAACGTTTAAAGTCATACAGGATGTCAGGAAACGTATTAAGCAGTTTAAAAAAGTGTAAACAGTTCGTTGCACCCTTTAAAGAAAACGTATTGGCAATTTCGATAAAGTGTTGGCTTAAGGCCATTAACGCCTCTTTTAAAAGCTGTTTATCCATATGTTGTACCGCAGCAAATCGTCTTTCCTGGCCATTTCCAACTTCGATACTGCACAATAATTGTGTAATGGCCCTAAGAAAAGCAAGGGGTTTTAAAAGAAGTTTCAGCGCCACTGTTTTATCGTCCTGATTCTTTTTCTTCAACGCTGAAATAACAGCCTCTTTGGGCCATAAGTGTGGAGATTTCAGAATTGAATCGACCAGCCACTGCAACATAATGACGCATAATTCCCTATAGAGGGGTTTAGCATATACAGAAGACATTAACGTAGAAAATCGGTTTAGATAGTCCTCAAACTGATCTTTTGAAAAATGAGCAGATGCCGCCATCATCCAGGTTCCATATTGTGAAAAGAGAGAGGCTGAAGCATTATCATCCAGAACGGCCTCGGATTGCGAGGACAACAAGTCGATATGCTTTTCTAAAACAGACAGCCCCTCCAACGATCGTTCGATTTCTTTTCCAGATAAAAAATCCAGCCATTTTATAGCATTTACAGTCATAACCTGGGTTGGAACCGTTTTTAAAAACTCCCAAAAAGAAACACCGACACTGTTTTGCTTAAACACTGCAACCGGAAATCCCCATTCCTGAGGCGATTTTTCCAAAAGAGCCCGAAAAAACAGGGACTCACAATTTTGCTGATGACAGTGTTGCGCCATATTCTGAAAAACATGAACAAACCGGTCGGATTGTGCCCCCCAAATCTTGATTACATCTGTAATTATTCCGGCCAGATCTTTTTCACTCATCGATTCTGGGTTGGCCACAAATTGCCCAAATTTCACACCAAGAGACTGAGGCAACGATGCAAATTTTTCTGTAGAGTTGGTCTCGATAATTAAAAACGACAGGTCTTTATCAGCCGGTACCGGAAAATGTGGCAAACAGGTTAAAAGGAGTTTAACAGGCTCGGGATGATCGGAAACAAAGGTACACATAAAGGCTATTAACGGCTTAAGATACTTGGCCATAGCCGGTTTTTCATACTCAGAATGAAAATGAGAAATTAACGCCTCTGTTTCAACCTCTAAAAACACTTTTGAGGTGGTTACTTTTTCAATGAGAAGCTCTGAATAATGCTTTGGGGAAGCCACCTTAACCATCGCTAAAGCTAGCTGTTCGGGAACTTTTAGACCTGAAAGTTCGGAGAATGTAACAGATGGAATCCAGGATCTCATCCACAAGGAGGTTATGTCAGACAAATCATGCAGATGTGCCGGATTAAAATAAACAAGAAACGCATGTTTGAGCTTCTTTTTTTGAGAAGCACTGCATGAGCCGTACTGATCCAGCGCTTTATTCCAGTCATCAACAGAGGTTTCTAGGGTTAATTTAGACACTCTATCTTCAAAAGAAGGAGAGCCGATAGAGGCTGTTAAAGGGCTGTCTTCAGTGACTTCACAATGCACAGGAGCAGTACCCGGAGACGACATATCAACCGTGCTGCCTGTAGCTGCAGATAGACCATCCTTATGGGAGTGAAACACTTGAATATCAGGAGGCCTGCCCACAGGTTTTTGCAAAGAAGCCGTACGAATCTTTCCACGATTTTTTTTGCGTTTTACAGGAGAGCCGGTTTCGTCAGCATTGCCCCCTATAGAAGGCAGTGGAGCTGAAGGACAAAGCAGCGTATCTATTTTGGTTAAAACAACTGACAGGTCCAGTTGCACTGTCTCAGAAACAGACGTGTTGATTGCAAAAGCCTGCCTTACTTCAATCATCATCATTTTTAGTAAATCCATACTGAAACCCGTGTTTGGATCAAGCACAGAATCTGACACCATACTGATGTAGGATTTATTCATCACGGGCTGTCGAAGCAGTCCCATAAACAGCAAGGCCTGAAGGCTGGAGACCACAATCATGGAGTCGGCTTTTGTGACAGACTCCAGATACGAATCCAGGTGCTGAACGGTAGCCTGGACGTAGTCGGACAACGATAACGGAGTAACAGATAAAGACTCATTATTAACACTCAAAAAATGAAAAGGATTGGGTTGCTCTAAAATCCAGCTTTGACGGGTTGATTCCAGTCTATCCATGGCCGCTTGTCGCATCTCTGACAGTCTAACAGCGATGGCTTCTTTACTCATAAAGGTCCATATCGTTCCTAAACGAGTAAAATAGTCCTCATCTTTTTGGGAAAGGCCACGAAGATTTTCCGGCACATCGTCAGCATGACGCAAGGTTATAATTGCACCAAACCGCTTCAGAAGTGTCATACAATCGGCCAGATATTTTTGATAAAAAAGACGGCCAGGATTTGCTTCCAAATCAGCTTTAACCATTACTAAAGACTGCAAAATTCGTCTAATAAAAACAATGGATTTTTGAGGATTGTTTGGAAAATGAGACTGACATTGTTTAAGGACACGGTCAGAAAACGCAGTTGGATTAAGTTGAAGGGACGCATCGTTGCAAAATGCAACCGTAATTAATCGGGCATAAAACGGGTGACAAAGCGGATCGTCGTGTAAATGCAGCCTAAAAAATTTATCCTCTTTTACACTGAAAAATCCGTCATATAATCGAACTGGAGCTAGTGTATCCCGCCGCTGTCCCAGCCAATGCAGCTCATCAAGGCAAAAACCACCCATAGTTACAACACAAAGGGATGACTGAAGCTGAAAACTCAAGTCACTTTTTACGTTCAAATACTCCCTTAAGGAAATATGAGGAAGTTCTGATGTAAACGCCCCCACATTTCCAGGAGACTGACTGTTTATAAATTTGATATCACATTTTGTTTGATCTGGAAGTATAACCTCATATAAGGCCCAATGTTCTGTAACCACAATTTTTTTGAATGCAGGATGTTTTTTTGCCAGAAAATCCTCAAGCTCGGGGCAACGATAGTCCCATGGTTTTCCTCCCAACACTTTTTCAAAGCGGAATTGTCCCCAAAAAAAGAAATCCATATCATTGGGATTAATGCCGGATTTTCGTATAGATAAAGCCTGTGATCCCCCCAACGTTACATCTGAACAACAAAACGGCTGACGCTGCAGCATAGAAAATAAATTTAAAAACGAACGCCGATGGGCATTAAAGGCCTCTGGCCATCTTTTTTGCTGTGATCTTGTCAGTTTTACAGGATCGGAAAATACCACCCGACTTTGCCAAACAGTCTTGAGACACTTTGTACTGAGAATCTTAAAATTAAAAAACACGAGGGCTCCCAAAACACCTTATTGTTGGTTTAAACGTAGAAACAACAACCTTCTTTAGACCCTCTTTAGAAGGATTTTTATCTTATCACATCAAAAATCAAGATGACAAATTTAGCTGAAAGAAATGGTTGCGCCATGACGTTTGTATAAAATAGAGTCTTCAGGAAGATGAAAGGTGTGAAGACCATCATTATCTACAGGTAAATATTGTAAAAACTGGTAAGCATTAATCTGAGGCTGAACATTTTTAGCCAAAATATTTTGAAATCCTGTAAACACAAAAAAGTCGTCAAGGGACAAATAATGTCCATTTCCAGCTGATTGTAAAACAATGGAAGCCACCTTTGTGGTCAAAGGAGCCACTATGCCTTTTTCAATGGCAACTAAATCATCATATCGAAGGCCAGGATTATCATTTACCAGGCGTTTTAAGGTCGATAAAATCAAAAACAAGTAGGAAATAGTGTTAAAATAAGAGTCTCTAACCGTCTCATTTACTAAAAGACGTCTGGCGTTATCGTAATCGTAAAACGCCTCAATTCTTGTCGAAACAACGCTCATCCAGTTCGATAACGTTTCAACCGAAAGATGGCTGGAAAATATATAACGGGATACGTTTGAATCATCGATTTGGGAGCAACTTAACACCAGATCCATCAGCTGAAAAACCACTTCAGAGGTTTGATAACAGCGCAGTAACGGTTTCTCAAAATTCTTAAGCTTCACATCTTTAAAAGTCGGAAACAGTCTGTCCTCTTTTAAAACAGAGTCTATAAAACCAGCAACAACAGCTACACCTTCAGCGTAAAGCGACTGTCTCAGCAACAAAACGAGTTTGAGCTTCGGAACAATAGTATCCAGCATGGTTGACGGAAAAAAATATTTGGGAGCTTCTTTTAAAAGGCGTTCTGCCCAGTGGAAACACAGTTTTATGGCAAAAACGACCACCTCGTCAGGAGCTTTTGAACGTGACAGTTTATCGATGGCAAGCAGGATTCTGGGCATATTGTCCTGCATAAAGTCTACGGAATTACCGCCGTAAAAATTTATCCATTTAAAGGCCGGAATGGTTAAATCCTGAGGTTGAATGTTCTGAATATGATGCAAAAAATCATCGTGCCATGGAAATTTGTTTGTGGTGAGCCAGACGAAAAGGCCCCAATCTTTTGGAGATTTTTGAAGAAGAGCATCAAAAACAAAGGCTGAATCACAACGATCCAAAATTGCCAGACATTGGGCAGGTGCTTCTAAAAAATGAGGGATGACAGCAGATACGGCTTCTGAAACAGACTGGGCAGACATGGCGTTAGGCTCTGCAATACTACGTAAAGCCGGAGGAACATGTTGAATCAGGTCATCGGAACCAGATAAAAGAAATAAGCAGGTGAGTTTAAACGGCAATTCATCCGCTAGAAACGGGATACGTACAGCAACAGAGTTTACCTCTTTGGGATTGGTTTTATGATGGGTTGTTAAAAAATTGGCTAAAGGAACAAGTCGGCCTTTCCAATTTACCGGTTTATTGAGGCTGGACAGATAAGCAAAACACTCGACCAGATGCTGCATATCCTCGGCAGAAAATCGTTTGGGAGTTGCCAGAACCTGATCCAAAACCTGATCTGTATATTTTTCTACATCAACATGCCGTATCCACAGTATAAAGGAGCCTGTTAAAGCCGCATTCAGTTTTTTTATGCCGGATAAAGACTCTGAGCGCAACCAGTTTTTTATTTTTTCACGGCTTGAATCTGACAACCCATCAAAAATATCCTGGCTACAGTGCATTAAAAACATGGATTTTAAAGGTTTTGTTATACGAGATTCGGTAAAAATGGCATCCCAATCAGCAACAGAAGACCCAGCAGATAAACTGGCTATACGTTTTTCCAAAGATGGAACCTCTGCCACAGCTTGAGAGGAATCGCGTTCTACGCCATTTACAGAAGATGACTCAACAGGCGATGTTTTAACCACCATGGTTTTAACAGGTTTTGGATGGGATGGAGGCTGAGCTTTGAATGCTTTTTTATGTCTGGAAGAAGCAGGTTTCGACTTTCCAACGCCACCTGTTGGAACACTATCAGATAGTACCACAGGTAAAGATAAAAGAGGTTTCTCAGAAACAGGATCCAAAAGAAGCCTGACCCGAGTCACAAGATCTTTTACAGGTTGAGCCTCATCAGGGTAACCGTGTGCAGCTGTTTTTTCTACAGCATCCAAAAGCATAAGCACCATGTCCTTTGAAAAACCACTGTTTGGATCAGGTGCATGTTGAGAGGCAAAAGATAAAAACGCTTTATCAGGGAACTCGGTTTGAAGGGAGCTTGCTAAAAACAAGCCCTGTAACATCGAAACCACAACCATGGACGATACCGAATCGGCCTGATCCAGAAACAGATTAAGACGGATGACGCCAGTAAGGATGTCCTCTCTAACGGTTGTAGACGGAGTAAATACAACAGGTTTTCCATCCAATAGAATCCGGCCCTCTATCTGTGGCTGAAAAATCATCCACAACAGTCTTGATGTCAGAAACCGTTTTTCCTTGTTTAGCTGCATCTCTTTTAAACGTTTAGCGATTGTCTCTTCATCAGACACAGCCCGCCACGATTCAATTTGTTTGTCAGAAACCGAACAAGCAGGAACAAGTTCAGCAGGAAAAGAAACGTCAGAAGAAAACGACAGGTCAGCCTTATATGTTTCCAGAGTTTTGATTAAGCCATCAAAAATGGATGTTAAAAAAACATCTCCAAAATTTTTAAGGATTAGATCTTTATGCTGGACAACCGTTTGTAAAACTCTTACAACAAAAGCCGCAGATTTTTCATTATGACCAGGAAAATGAGACTCGCATTGATGATGTAATTTTTGAGTTAAAGCAGCTGGATTGTCACGAAATCCCGAAAAAAATGCCAGAAGTATCAGTTTTTCATAAAAAGGACTTAATAAAGGAGTGGGATCCAGCATCCATCTAAAAAATTTATCTTCTTTTACCGAGCAGGTGTTTTCGGCATTTAATCGAACCGGGGCCATACAATCTCGCCAGTTATTATCCGCCAGCCAAAATAAATCTGAGCTTGAATAAGCTCCCCATGTAACAGAGGTTAACGTACCATATCGAATAAAAGGAATTTTATCGGAAGCCAGATAATCGGTAAGTCGAATATGCTGAAGTTCGGAAGTAAAGGCGCCAATGTTTCCGGGGCTGTTTTTATTGATAAATTTGATGTCCAGTTTTATACCGGTATCCAATGTAATGGAATATAATGCCCAATGCTCGGTTGTTACCACTTGTTTTAAAGTCGGATAGTGTGTCTTCAGCTGAATGTCCAGCTCGGGACAGGCATGTTCCCAGGGTTTATCAGGGGTTGCTGTTTTTTTAAATGTAAAGTTTCCCCAGATAAAAACATCCACATCGTTTGGAATAACGACAGACGTTTTCATGGCTTTTGTAAGGGATCCTCCCACCGTAACATCGGAAATCCTAAAAAGAGGGAGACTTGAAACGACCTTTTTCAACGCAACCTCAACTTGGGGCGTTATATATATTTTCCACGTGTCACTATGCGTCTTTGGTAATGGCCTTCCAGCCTGCATCACAGCAGATGACAGCCAACGCTTTACAGCATTAGTACTTAAAATCTTTGCCAACATAAAAGAGAGCCCCCGCTCACCACCCTTTACAACACGTCAACCCTTTAGCCTAAATAGGCTCTAAAAAGTCCAGATCCTTATGAAAGGTTTCTTCCAAAAAGAAAAGAGAAACAACAGCAACCGTCATACAAACTGCTCCCAGAATAGAGGCCGAGGCCAGCATGCCGACCTGTGGCTTCAACCATTGAAACACAAACGTCAAAGGCAACACCATACCACGTACAAAATTAGGCACAGTAGTCGTAACTGTAGACCGTAAATTGGTGCCAAACTGTTCGGCAGCAACTGTTACAAAAATGGCCCAGTATCCACTTGAAAATCCTACTGCAAAACACAGGGCATAATACTGCCACACCAGAATGCCGTCAGCCATAAAATATAAAATCAAAAATAAAATTTCCAAAACCAAAAAGGATAAAACAGCCTGTTTTCTGGACTGTAAAATCTGACTTAAAAGGCCCGATCCAAAATCTCCAAAAACCAGTCCCAGATAGCAAAACAAAATGGCCGTTCCTGATGACACAACCCCTAAAACGTTTAAATGTTTGGATAATTCAGGCGAAAATGTCATAAGAATACCCACAACATACCAAAGCGGAACCCCAATCAAAATACTTAAGGCATATCTAAAAAACCGTTTTTTATCTGTAAATAAGCTAAAAAACCGGCCTTTGGCTACCTCTTTTTTCTCTTTTAACTGTGTATAAAGCCCGGATTCATACACGCTGATTCTTAAAATCAACAGCATTAAACCCAGCACCCCACCAATAAAAAAGTTGGTTCTCCAGTCAAAGTATTGTGCAATAACGCCAGCAAAAACAGCCCCGGAAACACCAATAGTCGCCACAGCCATGGTGGCATAACCACGAAGTTTTTTAGGCAAAGATTCCGCAACCAGCGTAATGCCAGCACCTAATTCTCCTGCAAGCCCTACCCCAGCAACAAAACGCCAAAGCGCATACGATTCAACAGAATGGGCAAATCCGTTAGCAATATTGGCCAGTGAATAAAGAAGAATAGATCCAAATAAAACAGAGAGACGGCCTTTTTTATCGCCTAAAACGCCCCAAAAAATACCGCCAAGCAACATACCCAGCATTTGCATGTTTAAAAGCATCACGCCCGTATCCATAAGCTGACTGCCGGAAAGTCCTAAAGACTTCAAACTGTCTACACGCACAACACTGAATAAAACCAGGTCATAAATATCAACAAAATAGCCTAAAGCGGCTACAACAACCAATGAATTAAAGATAGTTTTAAACGAAAATTTTTCTGACATAAACCGTAGTATAACGAAAAAAAAACGTTTTATTAACCCCTTGAAGAATGAGGAACCAATGGGGTATAGTCCCTAACGCATTATTCAGGGAAATTGGGTTTAAACCCCAGCTGTCCCGCAGCCGTAAAGACCTCAGTCGTAGTCGGAATGCCTGGATGTTATATGCAAATCTATATTCTCCAATCGCTCGCGGATTGGCACAGGAGACCTTCATGTTCCATGTTTCTGTTAAAAGCAGGTATTTACTTGCTTTAGGTTTATGCTTTGCGGCATCAGTTGTTCACACCTCTGCTGCAGAATTGCCCAAATACGTCTTTGCAACCAGCAATGTTACGGATTACAAATACAAAGTCCCCATCGAAAAAAGCAATAATAAAGTGACGGTTATTACACGTGAAGAGCTTGAAGCCTCAGGAATAACGTCTCTAAGCACAGCATTACAAGGCATTACTGGTCTAAGCACAGCATCAGCCGGCAGTACAACAGGACTTTTTTTAAGAGGTTTAGCCTCAAACCAAACCAAGGTGATGATTGACGGCATTTCACTGGCTGATCCATCCACACCTCAAAACACCCCTTATTTTGATGCGTTCGTATTTGATCAGATTGAAAAAATCGAAGTGGTTGAAGGCGCAAAAAGCACGCTGTATGGATCGGATGCTTTAGGCGGTGTTGTGAATATTTTAACGAAAAAAACCGGGGATAAAGTTGATGTTCGGTTTGGTGATAGCAAATACAGTGCATCGTGGGTAAGTAACCCGAAAGTTGGGGATACAAACTTTCATATCGGCATTGGCAGACAATCTGATTCATCACTTTCAGCCTTAAAAATCGGATCTGAACTGGATAAATCCGAACAGACACAGTATAGATTTGGCGTTGATCAGAAATTGGGGAATGCAACGGTGGAAGCATCCTATATTAAATCCAAAGCCTACTTTGATCTTGATTCCGATTACACACTAACAGGAACGCCTAACGCACTAGATGACCCCAATTACATCAACCTTGTTGACCAGGATTTGATGCAGACCAAAATCACATTGCCGCTTACGCCTAACTTTATCAATACCATCAGCTATAAAACCTATTACATCAGTCGTGAAGCTCATAACGGCGTTGATGCTAATCATGGAACTTATTTCTCAAATACTCTAAACAGAGCCAGAAGTGATGAATTTGAAATTAGTTACTCCAATAAAATTTCTTCTGAATGGGATGCCAGCTGGGGAGCTTCGTTTTATAAAGAAACCATGGATTTATCAGGTGAAGGAATTAATGAGTATGGAGCAAATTCTTACACAAACGCACCTGTCGAACAAAAACGTAACGGATTTTTTATGCAGCACGATTTTCATTGGGACAGAACATCCGTTTTAGCGGGCATTCGTCAGGATGAATACACAACCAGCAAAAACACAAAACAGGCCTTTACATACTCTGTAGGTGGAAGATACCTCGTTCCAGGTATCGAAACAACTTTTAAAGCCAACATGAACACAGGTTTTAGAAATCCAGGACTTTATGAAAAAACGTTTGCTACTACAACCAAACCCATACAAGCAGAATCATCGTTTACAAAAGATCTTACCTTAGAAAAGAAAATAGGTAACATCCTTCTTTCAGCAACAGTATTTGAATCACTGGTTAACAATAAAATTGAATATAGCGATCTAACATTGGGATATGATAATACAGCCACACAAAACAGAACCACAGGGATTCATTATCAGGCACAATTTGAGCAATTAGGAGTGTTGGATTTCTTAAAAATCGGTTATCTAAATCAAAAATCTCGAAACTCAGCTGGCACTGATACTATCCGAATACCAGAACAAACCATCACCTGTTTCGGCGGCAAACAATTTGGCCCATTATCACTAGGATTTTCTGTCATTTACAATACGGGTCGTATGGATACTGTCAAAGGGACTCTTGTTTATTTAAGCAGTTACACCCTCGTAAATTCCCGCATCGGCTACCAGTTTTCAACAAACACAACCGGGTATATTCTTATACAAAACATCCTGAATACATCCTATGAAGAAGTTGCAGGCTACTCTACAGCTGCAAGAAACGTTCAGATCGGAATGCAAATCGACCTATAATGCTTTACGAAACCCTTGAGGAACTTGAATCACAACCGCTGCCAGAGCCAACTCCCAGTTTTCCTACGGTGTTAATTGCAAGTCCTCAGGGGGATTCGCACTTATTGTCGCTAATTACCCCAGAAATTTTATTAAAACACCAGGGATTTCCCGTCATTCGACTCCCACAGGTTGCTCCAGACGTTCTACTTAGCCACACCACCACACACAACCCCATTCTTATTCTAACCTGCCTGTTGGACAGTTGCGTGCCAGCCATACAGCACCTGCTTTATGAACTTGAAAAAAAAGCCGTTACCATTCCCGTCTATATCGGAGGAATAGGCTTAAAACGTCATAACCAGCAAGAGTTACAGTACTATTACTCTGGCCCGCTTTTTTACTGTAAAAATGCTGTCGATTGCGCCAAATGTATCAGTCAGGAGTATGTACCGGCATGAGCAGCCATCACGAAACAGCCTCACTGGAAACACTATGGCGTTTTATTCCTAACCGCACCTTGTTCAGCCTACATTTAGGGTTTAAGGGAAACTTTAATAAAGCCCTGGAATTGGGTGATGAAAAAGCCATCAAGCTTCTTAAAAAAGTAGACGCCGTAAAACGATTTATTTTAGAGGAGGATTTGCTGCAGCCTCAAGCCCTTTGGAAAGAGGTTCCGTGTATCTCCGAAGGAGACACCATCCGCGTCACCCTGGACAATACAAACACCATCGTCATCCCCTTTCCCAGACAAAATAAACCCAACGGCCTCTGCCTCGCCGATTACATCACCCCCGAGTACCCCACCCTCACCTTTTTTGTAACCACAGCCGGCCACCATCACGCAACCCTATGCAACCTCATCGACACCCAACGCTACACCGAGGCCTTCATTTTCCACGCTCTAGCCGTTCAAACCGCCGAAGCATACGCCGAGTGGCTACATTTTCGCTTAAGACATCAAGTATCTCCGCAGGCGGATTTATCTGAAGATATTATTGAAAAAGCGTTATACAACGGAAAACGATACAGCTTTGGATACAGTGCCTGCCCGGATTTGAACCAGCAGGCGGCGTTTTTTAAGGTGTTGGATCCATCGGCTATCGGAGTAACCTTGCATCCCACTATGATGATGGAACCGGAGGCGTCGGTTTCGGCGATAGTGTTTCAGAATCGGGGGGCGCAGTATTTTAGTGTGGGGTGAGTTCCAAACTAAAAACCATCTGATTTAAATTTCTCAAGTGCTCTAGCCAAACTTTGCATCATGAGCTTGTCCAAAAAAACTAGACCAGAAATAGAGATATAAAAAAAGGCCTAAAATGGTCTAAAATATCTTTAGGAACTGGAGGAGAAGGACATGGGAGCAGGACGAACATTTAGACCGGAATTTAAAGCGAAGGTGGCCTTAGAAGCGATACGAGGGGAAGAGACGTTGGCGATGTTAGCGAGCAAGTACAAATTGCAATCGACCCAGATATCGGCGTGGAAAAAACAAGCGTTAAGTCAACTTACCGAAGCATTTTCAGGGAAAAAAGCTGGGCGGAAAAAGTTGGACGATGACAGTACGGTGGAGGGACTGTACGCAAAAATTGGGCGACTGGAGATAGAAAACGATTTTTTAAAAAAAGTACTCGAGAAATGAGTCTGGAGAAACGTCGGGAAAGGGTAAAGGAAACTCATTCAAAAATGAGTATTCGATGGCAATATCCGTATTTGCTAAGAGGATTGTCGATAGTACGTCACAATCAAGTATGGGCTTCGGACATTACGTTTATTCGACTGAAACGGGGATTTATGTACTTGGTAGCGGTCATCGATTTGTTTAGTCGGCGTGTGATGTCGTGGAAGTTAAGCAACACGTTGGATAGCGGATTTTGTGTGGAGACTGTACAGGAAGCCCTTTGTGAAGGCAAGCCTGAGATTTTTAATACAGATCAAGGATCTCAATTCACAAGCTATGCTTTTACAGAATTACTGACATCTCAAGGAATTCAAATTTCAATGGATGGCAAAGGACGGGCTTTAGACAATGTGTTTATCGAGAGAGTCTGGAGGTCGGTAAAATATGAATGCACCTATCTCAGCCATTTCGAAACGGTATCCGAACTGCGCCAAGCCCTCACGAATTACTTTGAATTTTACAACACCAAACGCTATCATCAGTCTCTCAATTACAAAACGCCAAAGGAGGTGTATTTCGGAAAATTTACTCCCTTGTTATCCGCAGGGGAAGACTATGGAAATGTGGAAAACCCTTCGGGTTTACACACAATTCCACAGCCACTACGACGATGACGATGATCTTAATTTTATATCTCTAAAACTTTATTTTGTGGTCTAAAGGATTGGGACAAGCTCACCGGTAAACTGAACCCTAAAATACGTCTATCTTTGCTCACTGTTTGTAATTAACATTAGCAATTGGCTTATTAAGGCTTATTTCCATCAACAACAATCAAGTATGATTTTAGTTTTTTAATTTTATTAATATCAAGTTTCCCTTTTGAATCATCCAAATCTGACATTACCACTAAAAAATGAAATTCTAATGTCTTATTTTTGAGAACTAAATACCCCCCCTCATCTGACCCGTATTCAATCTTCGAAGCTGGATAAGCTTTCTTTATTTTTTCAAACGTATCTCCAATTTTTATGCCTTTTTCAGTTTTAAAAACAGGGTCATAAATTACTATAAGAACTATTTCTTTTTTTTTATTCAAAAAAATTCTATAAATCTCTTTAGTTTTTTCATGTGCTAACTTAACAATTTCATTTTCACCATTAATTGTTTCATAAATAATATTTTTGGGGGATACTTTATCCAAATCTGACATACTCATCCCAAGCTTAATAGGACCCAAACTATTGGATAAAATTTTCCATTCTTTTTTATCGATTGCATGAGCTCGTACTACTAATAATGCCAAGAAAATAATAAATATTGTGCCTATTTTCTTCATAGAATTTTTCGTTTCCAATCTTCTGAATAATACTTTTTCACACCACGCATCATATCAACATGGATAGCCTTTGGTCCTAAGTCTATATACAAATTAACTCTATTGAAAATTTTTGTTTCATAAATCATTAATGCTGCCTTAGAATTATTTATTCCGCTTAAAATTATATCAGCCGCATCTCCCACTGTATGCTGACTCCTTTTAGCTACGGCACCTTGACGGTATTCTGGATGTTCTTTATGAATTGAATCTTGATCTTCTTGACTTCTATACCCGCTTACTACCTCTACTGTCATCCCATTTAATTTTATACTAAGCTCCTTCAGTTTTTGCATCATCAACGTTGTTACTGTAACCCCAGGCCTAAAAACAACTGATGGACGAATCTCAGGTTGCTCAATAGGTGTTGGCTTTGAAACATTCTCTATGCTCTTTTGCCTTAAAAACTCCTTAACTGGATCTCTATCATAATACGAGTTCAAGTTTATTGGCGAGGTTTGCGAATTACCTTTAACATTGGATGCCGCCGCTGCCCCAGCCCCAACACCTGCTCCAGCTGTAGCTGCACCTCCACCGTTAATACTGACACCCACAAACTTCCCATTTACTTCAGTTCCTACGCTAATATCACCCATT
>CAZFCP010000028.1:0-14668 GCA_964517775.1 uncultured Candidatus Marinamargulisbacteria bacterium
GGCCATGGGGTTCGTAATGGGATTTGGGAGGGGTAACGGATTGGGATAATCACGGGGATTACCGGCATTGGGACAAATCCAAACGATTCCATGAACATGGTTTGGCATAACAATATGGGCATCCAAAACAACATCCGGAAAATGCAAGGGAATATCCAACCAACACCTATGGGCACATGTCCCCAATTCCGATAAATCCATATACCCGGATTTTAACCGCCCAAAAAAAGGAATTCGATTTCTGGTACACATCGTAACAAAATATGCACCCGGTGCCGCATAATTCCAATGCAGTAATCGTGCAGAATCCACCCGCCATTTATTTTTAAAATCAGTCATAATCCATTAATTCAATTTTAATAAGAAATATATTTAAATAAAATTAACATTAATGCAGAACTTTAGACAATCCCCTACCCTACATCCAGTCGATACCCTATCCCGGGTTCTGTGATAATCAGGCCTTTTAAATCAGGAAAACATTCCAGTTTTTTACGTAATTGGGCGACATAAATACGAAGGTAATGTGTAAATTCCAACGATCGTTCACCCCATATTTCCTGAAGCAGTTGCTGTTGGGTGATAATTTTTCCAGGATATTTGGCTAAAAGCTTTAGGACATCGTATTCGGTTGCGGTTAATTTGATGGGTTGGCCCTGCACCTGAACCTGACGGGTTAGGAAATGGATCTCGAGGTTTTTATGGATAAAGACGGCAGAGGTTGAATTTAGGGTATAGCCATGGCGAAAAGCCACCTTGATACGAGCAAGAAGTTCGGGAATACCGAAGGGTTTTGTAAGATAATCATCGGCGCCAGCTTCCAGAAGTTTTACCTTTTCATCCTGGCTATCCTGTACGGTTAAAACAATAACCGGCACCTGTGAGATTTTTCTAACGGATTCCAAAACCTTCAGGCCGTTTTGATCGGGAAGCTGAAGATCCAAAAGGACGAGATCGGGTCTGTCCTGAACGACTTTTAACATGGCGGATGCCCCAGTTTCGGCACATAAAACCTGATAACCCGCTTCGGATAAAACCCTATCCAAAAGCTTACGAATTTGAGGTTCGTCATCTACAACCAGAATTTTAGCGTTATGGGGTTTCATGATGAGGTAAACAAACGGTTATGGTTGTGCCTTTGGGGAGATTATGACCAAGATCGATTGTACCATGGTGAAGCTCGGCAATTCTACTGCAGATGGCAAGACCGAGGCCCGTTCCACCGGGAATAGAACCCGGGAGCCTGAAAAATTTCTGGAAAACTTTATAATGAAAATTATCGGGAATACCTGGGCCTTGATCAGATACCGTTATACACACAACATCCGATACGCGTTTAGCGTCAATACGAACAGGTGTTTGAGGCGGACAGTGTTGAAGCACATTGCCAATCAGATTGCTAAACAACCTCTCAAGAAGAATCGTATCTCCCCAAATTAAAGGGAATCCATCTTCCTGTATAACGGTCAGGTTTTGCATAGTCCCCTCGTGAGATAATCCCTCTATTACAAGTTGAATTAGCTCGTTAAAATCTATCCATTCCTGATGTAAAGCAACAGAATCGGTGGTCAGTTTTGTGATTTCAAGCAAATTATCAATCATTTTTTTTAAGCGGTTGGCAGATTTTTCAATCTCGTCTAATGGAGATTGACCATCGGTTTGATGAGCCTGTTTTGCCACGTTTACATTTCCTAAAATAGAGGTGAGTGGCGTTTTAAGCTCATGGGAAATACAATCAAAAATCAAATCATATAATTTTTTGGAGTCTTCCAGATGTCGGGCTTCCAAAGCGGTTTTCTCCAAATCAATTTTCTTCAAAAATGAGGCTATTTGTTGAGAGATAGCAATCAAAACGCCTTTTTCTTCAGGCAGAAATTTTTGACGATTTAGCGGCGTAATGGATAAAACACCAACACAATCATCCTGAGTCAGTAAAGGAAGGTACCAGTTTTGGGCCAAAGGTAGGGTATCTGTAGCCCATCCAGCCGATTTGTGATGTTTAAAAACCCAATCCAGAACAGCCTGCTCTTTTTCTTCATAATGAAAGGGATCACGGCTCCAGGCTGGGATAACAGCCAGTTTGGCAGATAAAGATGGATAAATGAGCTCATTTAAGTGAGTCACACAGGTCGATATATCGTGATGTTCAGAAAAGCATTTGGCAATTTGATATAGCAAAAAGGTTTGGGTTTCTTTTTGTTTGAGAAGAATTTCTTTTAACGTAAGCCTGTATGAAAAAAGACCGATAACAGTAGCCGTTCCAAAAAAAGCAATGCACATGGCAATATCTTCAGGCTGTTGAATCGTCAGCGTTCCAAAAGGAGGGATAAAGCCAACGTCCCAAATCAAAGCCGATATAAATGTTGCTGAAAAAATAACCGCAACAGAAGCAAAGGTGCCAATTAACAAGATAGCCAGCAAAAATAAAAATCCAATAGATCGGTATCCAATATATGGCAACAAAACAAGGCTTAACCCTGTCATCATTACAATTAAAAAAGCTGCACATAAAACATCTTTTAGTGAGGATTGAGAAAAAAGCCGAGACATCCACGACAGGCGTTTTCGTCCAAGTCCGGCTGGCATTTTAATCACATACACATCCAAATCGGGAAGCTCTTTCACAAAACGCTGGGATAAAGCCGGGATAAACAGATTCCACCAGCTGGGAACAGAACGGCCCGTTAAAATTTTAGTCACATTTTTTTCGGCCGCTATTCGCTTAAGGCCAGACATTAAATCGGTATCGGTAACAGTAATGACCTCAGCACCCAGATTTTTGGCCAGATCCAGATGTCGGGACAAACGATCCCTGTCGTCAACATCCAGAACAGAGCCCTGGTTTACATAAACAGCAATCCAGGGCGCACCCAGTGTAAAAGCCAGGCGTCTTGCTGTACGAATTAAGATTTTAGAGGAAGGGCTTTGACTGACGGCAACCATAAGGCGTTCATTAAGATTCCACACCGTTTTTTTGGTTTGAAAAGCAGCTGATTTCTGCAGATCCGAGTCTACCTTTTCGGCGGTAAACCGTAACAATAATTCCCGTAATGCGGATAAGGTTTCCCGTTTAAAAAAATGGGTCTGAGCGTTTTCGATGGTGTGAGGCAAATAGACTTTTCCGTCCCGAAGGCGGTCTAAAAGTTCGTCGGGAGAGAGATCAATAATTCGGATAAAATCGGCTTTTTCCAGGATCAGATCGGGAACAGTTTCAAAAACAGGGACGCCAGTCATGCCCTGAACATCACCACTTCGGCTTTCGACATGTTGAATATTCAGGGTTGTATACACATCGATTCCGGCATCCAGCAGGGTTTGCACATCCTGCCAGCGTTTTTCATGTAAGGAACCCGGAACATTGGTATGAGCCAGCTCATCGATTAGTACAAGAGACGGATGACGCTGCAAAACGGCATCCAGATCTAACTCTTCAAAGGATCTTCCCTGATAAAACAGCCTGTGCCTCTCGATTACAGGAATACCGTGAAGTAAAGCTTCGGTATCTTTTCGGCCATGGGTTTCGACATAGCCACTCACAACATCTACATTTTCATCCAAAAGAACAGCGGCAGACTGAAGCATGGCATATGTTTTTCCAACACCGGGTGCCATTCCTAAAAAAACTGTTAACTTGCCTCTTATCGCCATTTCTATCAGTGTAACCGATCCAGGGCCATATTCAGAAGCAGCACATTAACACGATCCACACCCAAAATCCCTAAATCAGGATGTTGGATATGACGGGTCACCAGATGCATCACTTGCTGTTTCTGAGTCTCGTTAAAATGCCGTGAGTCTACAATACGATCAATCTGGGCATAGGCAGCAGCAGCGGTAATATCAGGATCAAGACCGCTTCCGCTGGCTAAGGCTTCTTTATTAAATTTTTTTGATGAAGGAGACAGATTACTGCCGCCAGACGGCAACGGATTGTAATCAACAGCTGAAGGTCTGGGCCAAAAATAAGAGGTGGATTTAAATTTCTGGGCAATCAGTTTGGAGCCAACAGCCCTACCCTGTTCATAAAGAATGCTACCATTAGCCTGTTGCTTAAAAAACAAATGAGACACCCCGGTTACCGTAACAGGGTAAAGAATTCCCGTAATAAAAGTCAGTACAATAAAAAGACGCAAAGCAATCATACATAATCCTCCTAAACCAGATTTAAAACGGTAATAACAACATCAATAAGCTTGATACCAATAAAGGGAATAACAATGCCCCCGGCACCATATATGAGTAGATTTTTCACTAAAAGAGACGAGGCTTCCTGAGGTTTATACGTCACACCTCTTAAAGCCAATGGAATTAAGGCAATTACAATCAGGGCATTAAAAATAACCGCACTTAAAATGGCACTGTGAGATGAAGCAAGCCTCATAATATTCAACACACTTAATGGGCCTGTTTTTCCAGGCTGAAGCGCATAAATTGACACAAACAGAGCCGGAAGAATGGCAAAATATTTGGCCACATCATTGGCGATACTAAACGTGGTTAGGGCCCCTCTTGTCATGAGAAGCTGCTTGCCGGTTTCCACAATTTCAATCAGTTTTGTAGGGTTACTGTCCAAATCCACCATATTTCCGGCATCTCTTGCAGCCTGGGTTCCCAGATTCATGGCCACACCCACATCGGCCTGGGCCAATGCTGGAGCATCGTTTGTTCCATCACCTGTCATAGCTACGAGATAACCTTGGGCCTGTTCGGATTTAATACGGTTCAGCTTATCTTCAGGAGTGGCCTGGGCAATAAAATCGTCAACGCCGGCTTCTGCAGCAATTGCCGCAGCGGTTGCGGGATTATCTCCGGTAATCATCACCGTTTTGATTCCCATTTTTCTAAGTTGTAAAAAACGCTCGTTGATACCGCTTTTTACGATATCTTTTAACTCAATAATTCCTAAAATTTTTTGATTGGATGCCACAGCCAGCGGCGTTCCTCCACCACTTGCAATACGATGGGTAACATCCAAAGCTTTTTTGGAAAGAGGTGTTTGTACCCACTTCTGAACCGCATCAGTTGCACCTTTTCTGATACTAAATACCCTCCCGTTTTTATCAACACTGTCTACACCACTCATTCTTGTTTTTGCAGAAAAAGGAATAAACACAGGGTCAACAAAAGGCTGCTCCAGCGGTTTTAATCCAACTAATTTTTTAGCCAGGGTAATAATAGAGCGGCCTTCAGGGGTTTCATCAGAAAGTGAGGATGTATAAGCCGCCTGTATCAGCTCATCCATGGAAACACCTTCTACAGGATGAAAAGCCACAGCCAGTCTGTTTCCCAAGGTTATGGTTCCTGTTTTATCCAGAAGAAGTACAGTAATGTCACCTGCAGCCTCTACCGCTCTTCCGTTTTTGGCCACAACATTTTTTCGTATTAACCGATCCATGCCAGCAATACCTACAGCACTTAGCAATCCGCCAATTGTGGTAGGAATAAGGCACACAAACAAAGCCAGCAACACAGGTACAGACAAGCCGGAATAAACAGCATGTTGAGTAAATCCAACAAAAGCCGGAAGAGAAATTACCACTAAAATAAACAACAGGGTTAAGGCAAACAACAACACGTCCAAGGCTTTTTCATTAGGCGTTTTTTGCCGCACAGCACTTTCAATCAAACTAATCATTCTGTCCATAAACCCCTGGCCGGATTCAGCTGTAACAGAAATAACAATTTCATCACTGAGTACAGTTGTTCCACCGGTAACAGCACTTCGGTCGCCTCCGCTTTCACGTATTACGGGTGCCGATTCTCCGGTGATGGCAGACTCATCCACGCTGGCTATTCCCTCTACAACTTCGCCATCAACAGGAATCATATCGCCTGCCCGGCAAACAATGAGATCGCCTTTTTTCAGCTCCAAAGCCGACAGTTTTACCTCTACATCTCCCATTTTTTTATGGACAACAGCCGATTCGGAGTTTCGACGAAGACTTTCAGCATGAGCCTTTCCCCGTCCTTCGGCTAATGCTTCTGCAAAATTGGCAAAAAGAACGGTTAACCACAACCAGATACTAATTTGGATTTCAAAACCAAGATCGGCTTGTGGTGAATAGAAACAAAAAACCGTTGATACAACTGCGCTGATATAGGTTGCTAGAATCACCAGATTATGTCTTAAAGACCATGGATTTAGCCTCAAAAAAGATTGTTTTATTGCAAAAAAATAGTGATTTTTCATAGCGCCACTCCAGAATTCAGTAGTAAATGTTCAACAATCGGGCCCAGACATAGGGTTGGGAAAAACGTAAGCCCGGCAAACAGCAGAATGGTAGAGGCCAGTAAAAGTCCAAAAACAACCGTATGGGTAGGCAAAGTTCCAGATGATTCAGGAACAATTTTTTGCCTGGCCAGACTTCCGGCTATAGCCAAAACCGGGAAAATAACGCCAAAACGACCTATCAACATACAGATGCCCAGGGCCGTGTTATAAAAAGATGTGTTGGCATTTAATCCGGCAAAGGCACTGCCGTTATTGGCACAAGCGGAGGTAAACGCATACACCATTTCCGAAAACCCATGTGGCCCCTGATGCATCAGACTAGACAATCCCTGAGGCAGCATGACAGCCAGCATGGTTCCAAGCAAAATAAAGGCATTGGGCAGCAGTAATCCAATCACCACCATTTTCATCTCAAAAATACCCAGTTTTTTACCCAGATATTCCGGCGTTCGGCCCACCATCAATCCAGCCAGAAATAAGGTCAGAATAATAAAGAGAATCATCCCGTATAATCCTGAACCCACACCTCCAAAAATAATTTCCCCTAACATCATATTAAACAAGGCAACACCGCCAGAAAGAGGACTAAGACTGGAATGCATCGCATTGACACTACCATTCGATGCCACCGTGGTTGCCGCAGACCAAAGCACACTGCCCGTAATACCAAATCGGGTTTCCTTCCCCTCCCAATTTACAAACCCCATGTGTGTTTCCGAATACAAAGACAAAGCAAGCCCGGCCACAAAAATACCAGCCATCACCCACCAGATCACCCAGCCATGACGACGATTTTTCACAACATCCCCATAGGTCCAAACCAGAGCCGAAGGAATTAAAAGAATGGCCAACACTTCAAAAAAATTGGACAAAGGCGTAGGGTTTTCATAAGGGTGGGCACTGTTGGCATTAAAAAATCCACCTCCATTTGTACCCAGCTGCTTGATCGCAATCTGAGAGGCTGCCGGCCCCTGTGGAATGGTTTGAGTATCGCCCTCTATTGTTTTTACAACAACCGGTTTATTAAAATTTTGAATAACACCCTGACTTACAAGCCCAACAGCAAAAAACACAGACAACGGCACTAATAAATAGAGAGTAATACGACAGATATCCACCCAAAAATTCCCTAAAAGAGAGGTCTCTTTTCGAATAAGAGCCCGCATCAATGCAAACAAAACAGCAATCCCTGCAGCTGCACTTAGAAAATTCTGAACGCCCAACCCTATCATTTGAACAACATATCCGAACGTTGTTTCACCAGCATAAGATTGCCAGTTCGTATTGGTGATAAAGCTAATGGCCGTATTAAACGCCAAATGCCAGGACACCCCCGAAAGAGAAGCGGGATTTAACGGCAATCCAGACTGAAAAAGCATCATGACAAACAAAGCTAAAAACCCAATAAGATGGAACTGGATCACTGCCAAGGCATATCGTTTCCAGTTCATTTCTTTATGCTTATCAATACCTGACATCCTAAAAACAACAGCTTCTATCGATTTTAAGACCGGTATTTTATTTTCATTCATACGAAAAATATAAGCGATATAACGACCCAAGAACGGAGTCAGAAAAATCAAAGAGGCACCAAACAACAGTAACTCCAACCAGGATTGAATGGTCATTAAAATCCTCCTTCAAATGCCCAGGATAATGAGGTTAAAAACGTTGTACTGGATGTAGGCAAATTCCAGTATGTTTTAAGTTCATTGCGCCACAACAGGTGATCGGCAACCACATGATCCGAGTTTATTGAGGCCGACAAGACGGCATCCGCACCACTGCTTACAACATGAGCTGGGTCAGAAAAATATTCCAGACGGGCACCCAACCGCCATGAAGGGTGCATTTTCCATTGATTCAACACAGCAACACCTCCCCAGCTGTCCCAGCCTCCGCTTCCATTTTCCTGAATCCCCATATCCAAAACCGGAGCTAAAGACCAGGAATCCGAAAGTGCAATCACCGCATAGAGATCATGAAAATAACGTTGTTTTGATGGAGACCCAGCAGGCTGCTCGTTCCCTATAAATGTACTTGAATTTAATAAAAAAGAGGGATTTGGCTTCCATTGAATCTGTGTCCCAAACGCTTTGTTATCATTAGTATCAGAGATATTTTGCCAGCCATTCAACACCAAAAACGAAACCGACACCGTATCATTTGGAACGACATTCAGCTTCACGCCTGACTCAAAATAAGGAGAATTATCCGCCATGACAGAGCGACTTAATGTCCAGTTATCTTTACCGATGGCAGATTCAAGCCCGATATGTGACGTAAAAACACCAGCTTCCAGACTCAAAAGTGATGAGAAACGCTTTCCGATGCTCGCCGTATAAATCGACCTTAAAAAAGCAGGTTCAGCCGCATAGTTCTCTTCTACATAACGCCCCGTATGGATACCCGCATGTCCAAACCAGTCTTCCGAATTATAATTCAGCTCCATTTGAGCGTGATTCAGCCTTAAACCGTTCGTATCTGGATAACTGTAAATAAATGGATAAAGCTTTGAAGACCCAGAAGAAGAACTATATCCGTAAAAGCCTTCCGTATATCCCGAATATGTCCAGTTTGCTCCATGAACGGAACTACACAACATAACACCGACCGAGGCTATCACACCCAAAATCAAACCCGATTTCTTCATCAACATCTTCCTTTCACAATATAGTGAGGCACCTTGTTTAGTGATGATTCAGTATAAATCTGGAAAAGGAGGATTTGGTGTTAAAAAAAGCGGGGGATGTGTAAAAAAATCGTAAAGATTTTTATCAAACCGATTCTTAATCACACCTCTTTTAGTAAGATTTTATAAATTTATTTTGAAAAAAATAAAATTTAAGTATAGAATTCCTATTAAATTAAAAACTCACGCTATTTTTATTTACAATTAGTTTCTTGAAAGAATTTAAAATGAACTCAAATATTTTTACAAATAAAAAAACATTTTTCTTTTTAGTCTTATTTATTATTTTTTTTGGTAAAAAATCATGGTCAGAAGTTTCAGATTTTCTCGAAAGTAAGTCTGGAATTTTACTTAAAGTAGGATCGGCTTCAAATGGGGAAGATCAAACTACTATTTTAGGAGGCACCTGTGTATTATGGGGCAATCTAGGATTAACATATGCTGCTAGTCAAAGTTCTATAAGTGCACTCCATATGGATATTAAACAGACCCAGGTCGGTTTAGAGTTTGCTTTAATAAAACAGAATCCGATTCTTCCTTTCACATTTTCTTTATTTTGTTCAGTTAGTCATGATGATCTTTATCCCAGAGTTTATTCAGCAACTGATTCTGATGAAAAAGTATCTTATGGAATGAATATTTCTCACTTCATGCATATCAGTAACAATCAAAATCTCCTTATGGAGCTTGGCATTGTTAATTATAAGTATTACCAATACTATCTCGATACCAATTACTTTATTCCTTCTATTGAGCACATAGAAAAACGTACAGTAGCCTACTCTCTTGGCGGTACGTTTTACCAAAAACTCATCCCGACTTTATCGTTGGGCATTGGAGCTTCTGTAAATTTAACTGAAGGACAAATAAGCACCGTATATGGCTTGGGTGCAAAGTATGAACTGTGATTCCGAAACACTTTTGATTAATTGTGCGTTTGTTATGAGAAGCTTTTCCAAAACTACCACTTATTGAGTTGAAACAGCATCTTCAAGTTCACCTTTACTGTTATACACACGAACTTTAATAGGTACAGTTATTCCATCTGTAATAGTAATCTGTCCTACTTTTCTGGTTCCATCTAACGTAGTAAGATCCGAAGTCATACTTATTAAAGCTGTTTCTGTTAACTTAGTTCCATCAAACTGGAAACGCCCCTTAAAAGTGTTGCCTTTTATTGTTAATTGGAAGGGCCAATCCAAAACCTGAAGATATTTTTGGGGATTGGCTGTTTTAAAAATCATCATGGTTCCACCAGAAAAATCAAATCGAGCCACTGTTGTCCCGCCTGGGCCATTGTAGGTAACTCGTCCATTAAATTGTTCAGACGGAATCACGGTTCCATTTTGAAATTCTTCTGGATGTGCGTCCAAATAAGTACCGGTAATCGTTTGAAAAAGAAGGTGGGTGTTAAATGCATCGGTATCTCGCTCTTGCATCACAATTTTTGTTTTGGCATTTTCAGTACTTGAAATGTACTGCTCCAGATATACAAACCGTGTGTCAGCTGAACCCATTTTTGGAGCAACCTGATTAAACATCACATGAAATTGTTTTCCATCAATTTGCACATGATTGGTATCTGGAAGTTGATAACTAACCCCATCAAAGGTCATTTGATCACTATCAACCCCGCCACCTATTTTCTGAATACTGATTTTTCCAGATACGCTGGATGATGTTGCACCAGTCCCGCCAGACCCACTATTCATAAAGCCTGTCTTTCCATCGATACTGGCCAAAGCTGTTTTTTCTTCTGTTGTTGCAAAAGCCGTTCCTGTACTATTTCCAGTTCCTCCAACAGAATTGGCTGCTGAACAACCTATCAGGCTCACAAATGAAAGCCCTAAACCTATTACCAGGGCTGGTTTTAGAAATTGTTGTTTAACTCTTAACGTAATCACATTACACTCCTTTTAAACTTAATCTTTTGGTTTTTTGAAGACTTGTCTTTTCACCACATCATCATCAAAATCATCCTCGCTAACAGAATCCACAGTTTTGTATTGGCTATAAACCACTGTTTTTTTGAACGGAATAACAGGTTTATCATTTTGCATAATCCAGCCTTTTTCTTCGCTCTGTGTTAATCTCGCAAAACCTTTATCAAAATCGTAGCTAAATTGACCTTCAGAAAGCACTTTATCGGCTTTATCTTTACTTTCATATGAGAGCAAAACAACAGGGGATTTGGCAAATACCATCTTAAATTCAATCCCATTCCGGTTAGCTTTAATCACATAAGTCTCGTCTTTTGCATTAATTTTAGCCTCAAAATTCTCGGATTGATACGACTCTAAAAAGCTATCTAAAATCGAAGGGATACTCGTTCCCTCAGCTATGGAATACGCTACTAAAACCTTCTCTTTCTTACCTTTTTTAACACTAACCTGGTTATTTGATTTATCTTGAACAACCTGATTATCACCTTTTTTAAGAACAGCGTATTGCTTCGACATCGTTTTATGATCAGATCCATACTCATACGTTTCTGTAGACTCAAAATATACAGGAGTCTTGGCTTCATAGGCTTTGACTTTGTTGATGAGATCGATAACAGGGTCAGCATGGAGTACGACGCTGTAACTGATGATAAGACAAAAAATTGAAAATATTTTTTTCATTGGGATTCCTTATTAGGTTAAACTTAATTTTAACGGATTCTTAATTGGGGCAGTATATGTGTACATTAACGGGTTATTTTCATTTATGTTTATTGTCAAATCCATTTTTAACTTATCCTATCCTCTTTAAAATATCTACTCAGCTATTCCAGAACACTACTCCAAGAATAAAAAAAACTACTGCACCTGAAGCACTACGACTTTCCTGAAAATTACGCTCTATAAAGAGGGCCTCTTTATCTTTTTGTTTTAAATAAAGAAAATATAAAAGATGCAAAAACGACAGAATAAACGAACCTATAGATAAAATTTTTGAGTTCATAATTATTTCTCCTTCTCTTTTTTCGGGGTTGACTTCAAACTTGAAGCAAGATCGTTAACCAACCCAACAGCACTACGAGAATATTGAAAAATTTTTGGCAATCCTGGGATCAAAGCATATGCAGATAAACCAACAGACAAATAGGCATCTTCTTCTGACATAGTTCCATCTCTTACATCTAAATAAAACTCCTTTCAAGTTAAAAAAACACATTAATTATTGTACTTAAGGGAACCTGCAACTCTGGTTTATTTTAAAACATAGGCAAATAAAAATATTGCGCATGCAATTGCTACAGCCATATAGCTAAACCCTTTCTTTCCCTTAATCCATTGGATATTATCGAAATCAGAATCGAATCCAAATTTTTTTTTATACAAATCAAACACCTTATAATTCAACCAAGCTAACCCTAATAAACATATAATAGATATTAGTTCTCCATAACCGTCTAAATGCGTTTCGTCTGGAAAAACAACAAATAAAGGTATTAAAACAATAGCTAAGCCTTTCCATATTTTAAATAGTGCTTTTCTAACATTCGTGTCTATATTCAATAGATTGGAACCTCCCAAAAAAATATTGACTTAATAGCTACAGTAACCGGATTAGCCCCTGCATCAAATGCAGCATTTCCTACTTGCTCTAGGGCTTCTTGGCCAGAAATTTTTTTACGCTTATAATCTGCAACAGCTTTAACACCTTGACCTACAGCTATAGCTCGGCCAATAGTTTGAGCCCTTAGTTCTATTTTAGCCATAGAAGTTGCTTTTCCTACTATTTGACCTGCGGTTGCCAAGTTTCCTGCATTATTCAATAGTTTACCCACAGAATTCTCTACAGTTTTTTTCATATTCCCAAACATTTGGCCATAAGAACTCAATTCTCTTCCCAAATAATCCCCCATCATTTTTGAAGTAAATTCTCCAAAGTCATTATACAACACCTTACTAAACCCAGATTGAAATCCAGTTGCAAAATCCCCACCCGTTGCCCACGATGTTGTTCCGGCTGCTAATCCCGCTATCCCAGCTCTCTCAAACATCCCCTGGCCTTCGCTCATACCTCCTGCGACACTCCCTACAAAGCCTCCCGCAAAACCTGATCCAAAATTCCCTCCGTTTGCCATACTTTGCAAACCACCGGATATGCCATGGCCTATATCTTTCGCTATTCCGGTCAGACCAGATAAATGACCTACCCCATAGCTCAATCCACCACTTAAAGCTCCACTGCCAAAGCTATTCCAGACACTTCCCATATTAATGCTACCCGTCATTTTTTAAGCTACCTTGCAATAAAAATCAGTTTTTCAAGCAGGTGAGTGTATATAGTTTTAATACGCTCAAAGTATGGCTTTGTGTTATTTTGAAAAAGGGCTATAACCATCACAAAAGGAAGACTAATTATCAAAACAACTGGAATTCCTATAAAAATAAAAATAAAGAAATTCTTCAATTTTTCCATACAAAGCTCCTTTGTTTTTTAGGACTTAAGGAATTACCCTCTACCAACTTGAGAATTCTTTCAGCAGATTTAACATCTTGAGGCGTTGTTTGAGGTAATCCTGGAGCCTCTAATGGTTGTGGATAAACTAGTAGATCCGCAACGACAGACCCTGCATATTTGGTTTTAAAAATAATATTCACTCCATTTTCAACTGCTTTTTCAGCAATTTGTTGGTTTATAAAAATTGAAGTTTTTTGAATTAATGGAGAATTCGCAACTCCTGAAAAATACTGTCTATATCCATTTAATTCTCTGCCAATAAAATCCCCCATCATTTTTGAAGTAAATTCTCCAAAGTCATTATACAACACCTTACTAAACCCAGATTGAAATCCAGTTGCAAAATCCCCACCCGTTGCCCACGATGTTGTTCCGGCTGCTAATCCCGCTATCCCAGCTCTCTCAAACATCCCCTGGCCTTCGCTCATACCTCCTGCGACACTCCCTACAAAGCCTCCCGCAAAACCTGATCCAAAATTCCCTCCGTTTGCCATACTTTGCAAACCACCGGATATGCCATGGCCTATATCTTTCGCTATTCCGGTCAGACCAGATAAATGACCTACCCCATAGCTCAATCCACCACTTAAAGCTCCACTACCAAAGCTATTCCAGACACTTCCCATGTTAATACTACCCGTCATAGCGTACTGGGCACCGGCATTAATAGCTGCACTTGTTGTTCCTGCCCAGGCGGCGGAATCTAACATAGCACCTAACCAAGGCATACCAAACATTGTTGTTAACGCTGTGAAAAACCATTGTCCGTCTGGGTCTGTATACATCAACGGATTGTTGCCACAGTATTGATACAAGTTAGGCCCTTGAGCTGCCGGATCTTCCTGCAAAAACCGACCCAATTCTGGGTCATAATACCTTTGATTGAAATAATACAACCCCGTTTTCAAATCCATTTTCTTACCGGTAAAATTAACCTCTTCTTTTGCACCTATCATTGACCCAATATTTCCATATTCATCCAAATTAATCCGACTGACAGCATCGTTAGTTTCACTATCCACAATCAATACTGGGGTTCCCTGAGCGTTATTAACAAAGTAGTATAGCTTCGTGTCTCCGGTCAAAATATCACGTCTCTCCATCGCTATCTTTTCATTGCCACTGTAAAAGTAACGGACACTGTATTCAGTGCCGTACTGACCAGTTATCCCCTCACCGATTACCTGCCCACTCTGATTCCAATAATAGTATTTCTCTGGGAATGGTACGCTGCTTGTTTTACTGTAAATCCGTTGGCGTTTGTGGTCGTATCCATATTGGGCCAATAT
>CAZFCP010000029.1:0-14123 GCA_964517775.1 uncultured Candidatus Marinamargulisbacteria bacterium
GTGGGGATACGAAGCTATATTACTTCGTCAACAACGCTCAAGGAACGCCAGTTTTAATTGTGGATAGTGAAAATAACGATGCTGTCAGCCGGATTAATCTAGATGAATATGGAAATATTGGATCAATGATTGGAGCAAAAGAAGAGGTTAACTTCACTGGTAAGAAAATGGATCTTAAAACAGGATTGTATTATTTCAACCAACGGTATTATGATCCAGAATTGGGGCGATTTTTGCAGGAAGATCCGGCAGCTCAGGGTCCAAATTTGTATCAATACTGTGGGAATAATCCACTTTTGTATGTGGATCCAGATGGGCAATTTGCTTGGATAATACCAATGGTAGTGGCGGCATTACAGGCAGGTGCAACAAGTGCAGCAATTAATGCGGCAGCTCAATATGTGATGACGGGTAGTATAAGTGGAAACGGTGTATTGGATTCGTTTGGGAGCGGAGCGTTGAGTGGTGGTTTAAGTTATGGGATTGGACATGTATCGGGTTTAACCGGATTTGCAAAAGATATAGGTCATGGTGTGTCTGGTGGCTTACAGAGTATGGCCAGTGGTGGAAGTTTTGGATCAGGTTTTGCTGGAGGTTTTGTAGGCAGTGTGGCTGGTGGTATGAGTGAAGGCCAAGGAATGTTTGAAAGAGCCGGGATTGCAGGCTTGGCCGCAGGTACAACATCATGGGCAACCGGAGGGAATTTTGCAACTGGGTTTCAATCTGGATTTAGTAAGGTGTTGTATAATGACTTGGGAGATGCGACAACTGGATACATTGGAGGTGCGATTAAAAAAGAAGTAGAGGGATATGCGCAATATTTTTCAGGTGTTACAAAAGAAATTACTAAAGTTAAAAAGGTAGTAGATGATATACCTCAACCAGTTTTAGATGGGCTAAGTGTTGTTGGGACAGTTGCTACAATAGGAGCTGAGGGGACGGTTTTAGCACCTGTGGTAATGGGTGCAAATATAGTAATAAACAGTGCGAGTTTATATAAAACGTATAAGGAGCATGGGTTGATATCAAAACAAATGGCTGTGAATGGAGGGTTGACTCTTTTGGGACTTAAGGCGAAAAATCTAAAAGCTTTACACCTTGCAAATGCAAATCTTATATACAATCTGTTTGGAAACTAGATGAATATTGTATTCTTTTTCTCATTTTTTTTATCAGGACTAGCAGGCTTACTGTTTGTTTTTTTTGCTTACTACTATTTTAGATCTGCTTTAGATAATGATAATAAATATTATTTGGTGAGGTCATTCGGGATTTCTTGTATATCAATTGTATCTGCAGTGCTTTTTCTGCAATATAATAATCTGTTTTTCATTGAAAAAATAAAGGATTTAAACATCTTTTGGATTACAGGTATGGAATGTGTTGTAGGGATGTACTTGATTTATGATTCGCAATACCTCATTAAGTATCGATTTGTTCATGGGCTAACATTTGAAAAATGTTTATCCATTATGGTGTTGCTTTTTGGATTGAATCTATTCATTTTTGGTAGCCTGCTAACAATTTTTTGTATGGTTTACTATTCTTTTTTATAAAAGTATTTCAGAAAAGGATAGATTTATACAATGCTTTCTAGATCTTTCATCAATATAACTAATGTATTTTGGTTTTTAATTACTACGCTTATTGTACTCCTGGTTTTCTTATTTTTTTCCATTGATTTTAGAACTCAAATAATAGACTTAAATTCTCCAGATAAAACATTAAAAATAGTTGCCTCAATCCGAGACGGGGGTGCTACAACAAGCTATTCGACAAATTTATATGTAGCAAGCTTTTTACACAATCAAAAGAGAGAAGGAAATGCTTTTTTTAAGGCAGATAAAATAAAGAATTTAAATGTTGTTTGGAAAACAAATGAAGAGATTGATTTGTATTTTGAGGATTCAAGGATTTTTCACTATAACAATTTTATATGGGTAAAAGATAGTAAGGGTAAATCTAGGCGAATAAAAATAAATTTGATTCAAGTTGATTTCGTTTCAAAGTGTCCGAAGAGCCTTTTTTTGCAGTATTCAAAATATGAAAGGGTTCTTAAGCTATGAAAGCGACTATTGTTTTTTTGAAAAAGATTGCCTACCCCTTATTTTTTATCCTTGTTTTCTTGCTTGTAATTTATATCACACAGTCTTTCTTAGAAGTTGAAAAAAGAGTGGTTTTTGATAACCCTCAAGGTGAGATCTCGATGATTTTAACAACTACAACAAAGCCATTTTCTTTCAAAAAAATTTTGAAGTGTTACATCGTGAAAAAAGAAGAAAGCAACAGTCTTTTGATCTTTTTTCCTGTTTTTGTTGCAGATAAATCAAAATTGTTTTCAGTAAAATGGGAAACAAATACGACGTTGTTTTTTAGCTATCAAGATGGAGAAATCTACCAATTTTCAAATTTTCAGTATATTAAAAAAACAGATAAAGATTTGAAAGAAGTTTTTATCCGTTTAGACTCGAATTAACGTATTCGGTTTTGTGGTTTGAACGAGAAGTTTTCTATAACCCTGAAAAATAATGAATACTTTACTTGGGAGCTCAAATTAACTTACAAGCACAGCAAGAGCTGTGACCTCTCTTGTAGCTCCTGTTGCAGTGTTTATTGGCACGTATAATGCTACAATTTTAGTTGAGGGTTTATTTTATGCATTACCTAATCGTTAGCATAGTCGTATTTGTTGTTGGGGTATTTTTATTAAAATTTTATAAACGTCGCTCTATTATAAAAGCAAGAAGAAATGTGAGTTTAATAGATATACATATGTCTGTTTTTCCAAATCAAGATGTACCTTTTGCAGAATTTGAATTAATTTGGAAGTCTATATCAAAAAAGTTTAGAGTGAATCCTGAATTGTTGAGCCCTGAAGACAGATTTGATCAGGAGCTTAAAGAATTGGATCCCTGGCTAATAGATGGCGCTATTACTGAGCTTAACGATGATCTGCTTGCAAAATTGGGTTCTAGAAATGAGAAAGTGAATACTATAAACACACTAAGGGAGTATGTTGTTGTTTTTATTACGAGGTGAGAACTTATCTCTATAAAAAAACACAAGGTATTAAATTGTCAAAAAATATATTTATAATTATACTATTTTCTTCTATAAAATCTGCTTAACTATTTTTAAGCAAATCTAAAAAGAAAATAAAACATTTTGAGGGGCATCCAATGATTAAATCAAAATTAAATATAGTTTTATGTTCATTTTTTGTAGCCGGTTTATTATCCTTAAACACATACGCCACAACCCAATTTTTTGAAAAAGATGAGTCCGGCCTTAAGTTTTCATTGAATAGTCAATCAGGTGCATCACCTTCGACAGGGTTTTCAGGCAGTATGGTTTGGAATGGTGGTGCAGCTTTGGATATCGTTGTAAATAAAGCGAGTCAGGGAAATGTAAGCGTTGTGAGTATGGGGGCTGCGGCTGATTTTGCTTTGTTGAAACAAACAATAACCTTTCCTGTTGAGCTTGAAATGACGGTGTATGGAAGTATTGATAGCATATCCGTTTCTGGATCAAGTTCAGGATCGGCGTCTGATTTTCAGGCGGGTCTGGATCTGACTTTGAGTCATGCGATGCCCCTTAGTAAAGAAGGTACGGTGATTGTTGGTGCCGGTGCATTTTTGGGCCGAACTTACCTGATTAATTCTTCATTATTTTTTGGTAATGTAACAACGACGTCTTCTTCCATATCTGGAACTCATGTCGATTTGGCCTATCAGCATCGTTTTGATCAGGGATTTTCTTTGTTAGGAACGGTTGGGCAGTCGTTTAATTCTTTAAATTCAGGTTCAAGTACAGCTGTTTCTTTATCTTTTATTAAATACTAAACTTCACAGCTGTTTTTAATCCCAAATTAAAACCTGATATTTTTAACTTTCTTACCTCGAATCAATATTAAAACCTGCTTTATTCTCGCCTTATCCCAATCATTCCAATTGTAAATTTAAAAAATTGCCATGAAATCTTGCCGAACGAGGTTCGCCTCCTTGTAGAAAAAGGCTGTTTTGGTGTACTATTTTCTTCTTAACATAGATTAAGACAGACATGTAAGAACAGTGGTTTTTTATCGCTTAGGAGGATTTCTCAATGACTGAAGGTACTCGATTAGGCCAATTTAGTGAGACTGGCGCGCCGGAAACACAATTTCAGACGGAAGTATTAAAGGCAACAAAAATAGGCGACCTTTCTGAGTTTGAAAAAGCATTTATGATAGAAGAATCAGGTCAATCAGATAGAAAATCTGATGATTTTGATTTTGTAATGGATGGTTTGGTTGCGGATTATCGTGAAGGTGATGTTGTTAAAGGTATTGTGCGTAGTGTGGAAAAGGCAGGCGTTTTGGTGGATATCGGATACAAATCGGAAGCGTTTATTCCGAATGCCGAGTTCAGTAATGATCCTGATGTATTTGCCGAAGCTGTTGTAAAACCTGGGGATGAAATCCGTGGGATGATCGAAAAAATGGAAAGTAAAGAAGGGTATACCCTTCTTTCCCGTAAAAAAGCGGAATATATGGACACCTGGAATGCCTTGGCTAACCTTGTGAAAACCCGTGAAGTGATCGAAGTGAAAGTATCTTCCAAAGTTCAGGGCGGACTAGTTGCAGGTTATATGGGTATTAAAGGGTTTATTCCTGCGTCTCAGGTTTTGAAGGACGGGGAAGATAATTTATCTCAATTTATTGGTCAGACTTTGGAAGTTACTGTGCAGCAGGCTGATAGAAAACGCCGTAAAATTGTGTTTTCTCGCCGTTTTAAAACTAGAAATTCTAAAGAGCAGATTTCTCAGATTTTAGATGGTTTGGAAATCGGACAGGTTAAAAAAGGAAAAGTAAGCAGCCTTAAAGACTTTGGTGCGTTTGTGGACTTAGGCGGTGTTGAAGGTCTGGTTCATATTTCTGAAATCTCCTGGGTACGTGTGAATCATCCGTCAGAAAAACTGGCTGTGGGTGATGAAATTGATGTGTTTATTTTAGGTGTGGATAAAGAATCTCAACGTATTTCTTTGGGTATGAAACAGCTTGAGCAGGATCCTTGGGTAAAGGTTTCTGAAAAGTTTGTTATAGGTCAATCTATTGATGGTACGGTATCTCGAATCGTTCCTTTCGGTGCTTTTGTAAAAATCGGTGACGATCTGGAAGGATTGATTCACATCTCTGAAATTTCTCCAAAACGTATTGCAAAAGTTGAAGATGTATTGCGTATTGGCCAACAGGTTTCAGCCCGTATTATTAAACTTATTCCTCAAGAACAACGCATTGGTTTGAGCTTAAAACCTCTTACGGAAGCTGTTGAAACTCAGCCTCAGACTGAAACTCCTGCGGTTCAGCCTGAAACTGAATACTCGCTAGACGCCTAGTCCTTTATGGCGAAAAAGCTTGGCCTGGCTCTAGGGGGGGGCTCTGCCCGAGGTATTGCACACGTTGGTGTGTTGAAAGCCTTTGTTGATTTGAACTTGCCCATCGACTATATCGCCGGTACCAGTGCCGGTGCTTTAGTCGGTGGTTTTTTTGCGGCTGGCCTTGATCCTGAAACCATGAAAGAAAATGCACTGGCCTTAAAATGGTCCGATTTTGCAGGTTTTCATATTTCACGGTTGGGTGTGGTGTCCTCAAAACCTATCGAAGCCTTTGTACATCGTCACATTGGACATATGACCTTTAAGCAGTTAAAAACACCGTTTGCAGCCTTGGCTACGAATATTTTGTCGGGTCAATGTGAAGTGCTGAATGATCCTGATCTGGATGTTGCGCTTGCGATTAAGGCCAGTGCCTCGTTTCCAGGGGTATTTGAACCGGCTGAAATTAATGGGAAATTTTATTGTGATGGCGGTGCTACCCGAAATGTTCCGGCTAAACTCTTAAAAGATATGGGTGCTGATGTGGTGATTGCGGTTGATGTTATCCCTAAAGTATCGCTTGATGATGTTCCGTCTCATATGATGGGAATTGTGGATAGAAGTTTGGATATTCTGCTTTACCATATGTCTGATCTGTATGAAGATGAGGCTGATTTGATGCTTAGACCTCTTACACAATATTTTTCTTCCCGTCATTTTAAACAGGCTGAAACCATGATCGCCATGGGAGAAGCCACTATTATTGAAAACGAAGCAAGAATAAGGGCCTTGATATCATGACAATACCTTCTCATTTTGGGTCATACGGCGGTGCTTTTGTGCCCGATACTCTTTTTCCTGCTCTGGAAGAACTGATTGCTGTGTATGACCGTTATAAAAATAATGCTGATTTTAAAGCCGAGCTTGCTTATTATTTAAAAGATTATGTAGGACGTCCTACGCCGTTGTTTTTTGCTCAAAACCTGTCTAAGGCTGTTGGGGCGAAAGTGTACTTGAAACGTGAAGATTTAAATCATACTGGTGCCCATAAAATTAACAACACAATCGGGCAGGGGCTGCTTGCCAAAAAAATGGGCAAAAAGCGTATTATTGCCGAGACAGGCGCTGGGCAGCATGGGGTGGCTACAGCTACCGTGTGTGCGTTGCTGGGTCTTGATTGCGTGGTGTACATGGGTGCTGAAGATATGAAGCGTCAGGCGCTGAATGTATCCAGAATGCGGTTGATGGGCGCGCAGGTTGTGCCTGTTGAAAGCGGATCCCGTACCCTTAAAGATGCCACAACCGAGGCTATTCGGGACTGGTTAACCCATGTTGAAACGACACATTATATTATTGGTTCCGTGGTGGGGCCTCATCCGTATCCGTCTTTGGTGCGTGATTTTCAGTCCATTATTGGGATAGAATCCAAAAAGCAGATTAAAAAAGTGGAAGGGCGTTTGCCTGATGCGGTTATTGCCTGTGTAGGTGGCGGCTCCAATTCCATGGGGATGTTTCATACCTTTGTGAAAGATAAATCGGTGGCTCTTATTGCAGTTGAGGCAGCTGGGTATGGGTTGGAAACCGGGCAGCATTCAGCCTCACTATCTAAGGGAGAGCCAGGAATTTTGCACGGGTCTTTGTCCTATTTGTTACAGGATAAACAGGGGCAGGTTCAATTGGCGCATTCTATTTCTGCGGGGTTGGATTATCCGGGAGTGGGGCCAGAACTGAGCTTTTTAAAAGATTCAAAACGGTTAACGGTGACCAGTGCTACCGATACCGAGGCTCTGGATGCCTGTAAATGGGTATCTACCTGTGAAGGCATTATTCCGGCGCTTGAAACCTCTCATGCGTTTGCGGCATTGAGAAAATTATCGTTTAAGAAACAGGACATAGTGATTGTTAATGTGTCCGGCAGAGGCGATAAAGATATGGAGACCATTGCACGACATGTCCGCTAATCTTGAAACTGTTTTATCCCATAAAAAATCATTAATTCCGTACATCACCTTTGGTGATCCTCATAAATCTTTTACTGAAGAACTTGTTCTTGCCTGTTTTGAGGCTGGTGCAGATGCCGTAGAAATCGGAATCCCTTTTTCAGATCCTGTTGCAGACGGCCCGGTGATTCAGGCCTCTCATCAACGTGCTTTGGCTGTTGATCCTGATATTTCTTTATCCCAGGCTTTTCAGCTTGTTCAATCGCTTAGAAAAAAAACATCTAAACCTCTGTTATTTATGAGTGCTGTTAACCTTATTTTTAGATTTGGACCTGCTGCATTTTTCAAAAAAGCGGCAGCCGTAAAACTGGATGGGGTGATTATTCCGGATCTTCCTGTGGAAGAGGCTGATGTGTATGTCAAAGAAGCTAAAAAACATGGAGTTGCTTTGGTGTTGCTGGTGTCTCCTTTGTGTACACCTGATCGGTTGACGCGTATTGTTCAATCCACCAGCGGCTTTTTATATCTGATGTCGTCTACCGGGCTTACGGGTGAGCGGTCGTCTGTATCGGGGTCGTTGTCGGCTTTTGTGAGACGTATTAAAAAGATTCGGGATATTCCCGTTTGTGTGGGATTTGGAATCAGTAAACAAGAGCATGTTCGGTCTGTTTTGGCATTTGCCGAAGGGGCTATTGTGGGTAGTTTTCTGGTTAATCTGATTCATAAGCACGCTGAAAATCCGCAGCTGGCCATCAAAGCCGTAAAAGACGCTGTTACCGACCTTAAGGGCTGATGTGCTGTCGGTTTTAATTGTATGTTTTACCCATTTAAAGCGTGATCCCAGGGTATATCGCCAGCTTTTGTGGCTGACTCAGTATGCACAGGAGTCTGGACAACCGTTGCAGATCACCGCTGCTGGCTTTTCTGACCCCGAAATTCCAGGTGTTTCCTTTATTCCCATCACCCCGTTTCGTGAAAAAACGGTTTTTGAAAAACTGCGTCAGGGCTTTTTTCTGAAATGCTGTCCGGCAGAGTATGCCTATTGGAAAATGAGCCATATTCAGGAAGCATTCGCTAAAACATCTACCCAAACCTATGATCTTGTTGTTGCAAATGACATCGAAACTGTTCCGTTGGCCTTAAAATTAAACACCCGTTTTGGGGTTGTTCTGGATGCCCACGAGTACACGCCGAGGCAATTTGACGGACAATGGACATTCCGATTTTTCTGGCAGCCGTTTTGGGAGCAGATCTGTAAAACTTTCTTGCCTCAGGTAAAAGCCATGATGACCGTTTGCCAGGGTATTGCAGACAGCTATACGGCCCATTATGGTGTGCCTTGCGGCGTTTTAACGAATGCCCCTTTTTTCCAGGAACTTCAGCCTCAACCTGTGGATGATACGGCTGTTCGGCTCGTTCATCACGGGTTGTTAAAACGGGCCAGAGACCTTGAAAATCTCATTACCATTATTGATTTGCTGGACGAGCGTTTTACTCTGGATCTTATTCTTGTTACCAGTGATCCCGGCTATGATCAGCGTTTACGGAAAATGGCGGCCCATAATCCCAGAATCAGGTTTGTTGATCCTGTTCCCATGCCTAAAATTGCCGAATTTTTAAATCAGCATTACGACATGGGGCTTTGTCTTTTTCCTCCACTTTCGTCCAATTACCGGTTTATCCTCCCTAATAAATTTTTTGAAACCATTCAGGCTCGTTTAGCTATAGCGACCTGGCCATCACAGGAATTAGTGCGGTTTTTAAATATCATCCCCTGTGGTGTTGTGTCTGATGATTTTTCTCCTCACTCTTTGGCCGAAAAATTAAATGCCCTCACAAAAAATGATATAGTGTCTTTAAAGCAGCATGCTCATCATGCGGCAGCTCAGTGGAATGCTGATACCAATAAACAGATCTTTTTGGATGCTGTAAAAAAGGCTTTATCCTGATGTGGAACGCTGTATTTTTTCTGTTAAAAGAGTCTCCGTTTCGTTTGGCCGGGCTGATTGCTTTGATGATTTTTACAGCGTTGCTGGATACCATCGGTATTGGTTCGGTTATCCCGCTGGTAACGGTGGTGATTAATCCTGGACTGATGAACATGTACGCCATTTTTGCTCCGATACATGCGCTGATCAACATGGTTCCGTTTCCACCGATTATTACAGTTAGTGTGGCCATTCTGATTCTGTTTATCTGTAAAACGATTTTTTCTCTTGCCACTATTTATATGTCGGCCAGGGTTATTTACAGTCTTCGTACCCGATTGACGAAACGCCTGTTCAGCCTTTATCTGGATATGCCGTATGTGTTGTACGTTCAGAAAAATTCCATCGATATGATGTATAAATGTACGCAGGAAGTTGGGCTTTTTGCTCAGAATATTATTCAGCCTATAACGATTTTTTTTACGGAGTTTACGGTTTTAATTGGGATTGTCGGGCTGTTGTTGTGGTTTGATCCCAAAGTCACCAGCATTGCCTTGGGTTTTATGCTGATTGGTGGCTGGTTTTTTATTGGATTAACCCGCAAGGCTTTAAAGATTCATGGAACCCTTCAGTTGCAGGCACAAAATATCCAGCAAAAAGAAATGGATCAGGTCTTTTTGATGTTTAAAACCATTCGCGTGATGGCCAAACAGATGTTTTTTATTTCCAGAACCATGCAGTGGCTGGATCAATATGAGCGTTCCGGGAAAAAAACGTTTTTCTTGCATTCAACACCGAAAGTGTTTTACGAGCTTTTATTTGCGTTTGGATTATCAGGTTTTTGCCTCACGGCGTTTATCATGCACTGGACGGGCCAACGTGCTGTGTTGTCGATGGCCTTGTTTGCGGCAGCGATTTTTAGGCTGCTTCCGGCGTTTAACCGCATTACGTTTTCCTACTCAACTATTCGGACACATTCCCATACGGTTCCATCGTTGTTTTTTGAAATCAGGGAGCTTGAAGCTGACAGTGCTTTGCCTAAGCATAGACCACTGTCTTATGGGAAATTTGAAAAAGACATTGCGTTAAAAAACATCAGTTTTGCTTACCCGGGTTCTGTAAAACCTGTTATTGATGATGTCTCTTTAACCATTCGAAAAGGGCAAAAAGTGGGGATTATCGGGAAATCAGGTGCCGGGAAAACAACGTTGGTGGATATTATTTTGGGGATTTTGCCTCAATCATCCGGTGATATTGTAGTGGATGGTGAGCATAAAAAGCTGATGTTTGGCTATGTGCCTCAACGTATTACACTGTTGGATGATTCCGTACGTAGAAATGTGGCTTTTGGTCTTTCTGATGCCGATATCCAGGATGCACAGGTGTGGCAGGCGTTAAAAAAAGCAAAACTGGATGATATTGTCCGCGAACTTCCGCAGGGGCTGGACACCTCTTTGGGAGAAAACGGTATCCGGTTATCTGGAGGTCAGGCTCAGCGTATCGGTATCGCTCGGGCCTTGTATAACGATCCCGATGTTCTGGTTTTTGATGAAGCTACAAGCTCTCTGGATCATGAAACGGAGAAGCATATTTCGGATAATATTATGGAATTGGGGCAGGATAAAACCTTGATTATTATTGCGCACCGTCTGACGACCATCGAAAAATGTGATTATCTGTTTGTGCTGGATAAAGGGAAAATTGCGGCAGAAGGAAACGGCGAAACCTTAAGCAGCTATATGGCTCAATAACCCTGTTTGAGGGTTTTTTTCAGGAAGTCCTCAAAACGTGTTTCCCAGTCTGTAGCCCAAAATTCTTCGGGATTTAAGGTGTGTTGAGTTTTTGGAGTGTCCGAATCCAGATCGTCCGGTGTTGTTATCCAGCTAAACGCCTCACGATGCGGCCATAAATAGGATTGGGATAAGGGATTGTTTAGTACATGTATGTTCGGAACGATTCCGATGGCTTCGTACAATACGGTAGAGGCATCCCCAATCAACATATCAGTCGAGGCCAATCGCTTATACAAATTAGCCTCCCGGCAAAGCGATACACCTGGCTTTGAAAGCAGCTCGCCATAGCGTTTTTCAGCCTCAGAATACTCAACCGGATGAGGCCTGACGATAATGGTTGCGTTACGTTGTGCGGCATAATCGACAAGTTTTAAGCCAAAATCGCGTATTAAATCCGGCTGCATACCGCCTGAACATAACAAAATGGTTTGGGATGTTTTTGGTTGTTGTTCTGTTTTTAAATCCTGCAGTTGAATGGCTCTAAACGGATTTCCAATCGGATACGCTGGAATGGGCAGATTTAAACCATTGGTCCAGGCTTCCCCGTACGAGAGAAAATAATCGGGGCATTGTTGTTTATACTGGGCTGATTGACCTAAATACGCCGAAACCGTATACGCCGGATGTGTCGGCGAAATAAGCCCATGTTGAGGCTCACACGTAACAATCCGATGGTCTTTTGCCCATTTAATAAGATGCGACTGCATCCCATACATCCCATCCTCAAAAAAAATCAGTTCAGGCTTCGTTCGTTTTAGCAGTGTCTCAAATAGTTTTTTTTCAAACGATAATCCCGCACTGATGTGTATCAATTTGTTTTTTATGAGCGTAAGTGTGGCTGTTTTTAAACCCGAACTTACAGGATGGTTTTTGATGAAATGAAGCAGATTTTCTATATGAGTGAGATCTTTTTTTGAAAGCTGCTTCAGCGATACCCTGGTTTTTTGTACTAAAAACGGAAGTCCCCAATAGCTGATATTTTGAAAAGCCCTTGGTTTGAAATAGTGTAATTCGGTTGGTCGTTCCATGCAAAACGAGCCGGGTATTTTATGAGCTAAAGGATCGATAATACGGTCGTAGTAGCCCTCGGGTTTTTGCATCAGTTTTTTGGGAGCGCAGAAAAACAAAGCGGGGCTTTTTTGGTTCAGGGTATACGGCGATTGTGTGATGGAATCCGTAACGAATCGAAGTATCTGGCCGGGACTTTTTTTTGTTTTGATCTCGGAGGTACTGACAGACTGTGTGGCCAGCTGATCTCGTATTAAGGCATCAAAAAGTGTAAATCGTATATAAGGCCACATCAACAGATCGTCACACTCGAAACGAAATGTGGTGACCTGTTCCGTATTTTCAAGCTCAAGCAGCGTCGATAAATCGGTTAAAAGCGTCATGAAAACCTGTTAATGGCTGATTTTGGATTGATTCTAACCAGAAATTTTGGAATGAGCAGAAAAAAAGACAGGATCATAATAAAGGGAAGGGTGAGTATGAAAATCAAGGCCATCATCAAAAAACGTCTTTTTAACAGATAGATAAAAAACGAGCCGTTTCGCTTAAATTTGGTTAAGGCATGTTCGAATTCCGCATAAAAAGCTCTTAATACAATCCCTAAAAGTCCCAGTTTTTTTCTGATGGTTTTTAAGATCTGGTACACAGCGCTTTTTCTGAAACGATTTGATTGACGGTTTGCTTCACTCTCAAAATATAAAGGTGGTTTTACAACACTTCTACACAGGTACAAAACGGTAGATAGCCGTTTAACGTTTAAGGTGGCTAAAACTTTCATCATAAATAAATGGTCGGTTTCGATGGTCTGGCCTCCGATGGATTCGAGCTTATGCGTGTGTTGAATGGAGGCTAAACGGAAAACGCCGCTGTAAAATAAAATGTCTCGTCTTAGGGTATAGGCGGTTAGATAAAACGGACGCAGCCACGATGTTTCAAGCCAGCTGTGATAGGTGTAGGTTGGAATGGTTTCAAGCACAATATCCTCTGTGCTGATGTTGCTTCTGGCCGTCATTACGGCATCTGTTTGAGGTGTGAATTGAGATAAACAGGTTTCAAGAAAGGTGGGATCTAAAATGTCATCGTGCCCAATCCAGGCAAAAAAATCACCGGAAGCCTGCTCTAAAATAAAATTGAAATTGTTGATGTGGCCTTTGTTGTTTGTATGGCGGACGTAGGTAATTCTGGAGTCCAGCGCTGCCATTTTTTCACAGATTTCAGGGCTGTTATCAGAAGACACATCGTCGGCAAGCAATAATTTAAAATGCGGATAAGTCTGATCCAGAATAGAGCGGATGGCTTTTTCAAGATAGGGGCCGGCGTTGTAAATTCCAACTCCAATAAAAACAGTTTTTTCCGAGTTCACGTCCAGGCGACCTTTCCTTTTCAACTGATAGTAGATAGGCTAGACTACACAGTATGATCACAATTATCAACTACGGCGTGGGAAATTTAGGGTCCATAGCCAACATGCTAAAAAAGCTGGCTATACCTCATTGTATCTCATCGTCTGCTGCTGATATTGCTGGTGCTGAACGACTGATTTTACCAGGGGTCGGTGCGTTTGAAGAAGGCTCAAAAAACCTGTTTCAATCCGGATTAACTGGCGCGATTAAAGAGGCTGTTCTGGAAAAAAAGACGCCGCTTTTGGGCATTTGTCTGGGCATGCAATTGTTGGGAAAATATAGTGAAGAAGGGGCTGGGGAAGGCTTGGGATTTTTACCGTTTTTTACACGCCGTTTTCGTTTCGAGGGTGAAAAAGCCTTAAAAATTCCACATATGGGATGGAACACGGTTGATCCTGTGTCGTCTGAACATCCTTTATATCAGCAGTTAGCTCCTAATCGGTTTTATTTTGTACATTCCTACCACGCCGTAGCCGAGGATTCGTCCTGTGTGCTGGCTACAACGGACTATGGGTATACTTTTGCTTCAAGTGTCGGAAGCGGTTGCATTATGGGTGTTCAGTTTCATCCTGAAAAAAGCCATCGCTTTGGCATGACACTGCTGTCCAATTTCTCCAAACTACCATGCTGAAACGCCGCGTTATTCCCTGTCTGCTTTTGAATCATCGGAAACTGGTTAAAACCAGGCAGTTCAAGCAT
>CAZFCP010000030.1:0-13784 GCA_964517775.1 uncultured Candidatus Marinamargulisbacteria bacterium
CGTTGGCTAAAAAATTCTCATGAGTCAGCATGACACCTTTAGGATGACCGGTAGTGCCTGAGGTATACACAATACTGGCCGTCATCTGACGATCCAGCCTATCGATGTCCTGCTCAAGCGCTTGCCTTGAAGCGTCTGAATGTCCTTTTCCTATCCGCATCACATGATCAAGACTTACAATCTCAACCCCATGAAACGGTGTCGTGTCTTCCTCAAAAAACGTAATAATGGTTTTTAAATGTGAACAATCTACAAGCACTTTTCTGACGGCATTAAAATGTTCCTGTGTTTCAACAAAAATAGCCGTAGATTCAGAATCGTTTAAAATATACCCAATTTCCTGAGCTGAAAGAGTAGGGTAAATAGAAATATCAATAGCGCCCAGAAACTGAACGGCAAAATCGCAATATGCCCATTCCGGTCTGTTGTTGGATAATAAACCGATACGATCGCCCTGTTTTATGCCAAAGCTTTTAAGGCCCAAAGCCAGCGTAAACGCTTCGTCGTAAAACTGTTGATACGACACACTGTGATAAAGTCCGTTGGAGTTTCGAGAAAATAAAGCGGGAGCATGAGGCTGTTTTAGGCAATTTTGAATCAGTAAATCGGGTAAATGTTTAAATGTTTGCATGACTGCCTTTTGAATGAGTTTTTTGAACACGGCAAAATGGATGCTCTTATTCTACCCACTTGCCCGTAAAAGTAAACAGTTAATGTGTATGTGGCAGCCTGCCGGTACACGTTTAAAAAGAAGCGGTTCAGGGAAAAATATCAGTACTATGGAAAACTCAAATTCTCCGTTAGTACCGGCTCCTTTGGATCCAAGAATAAAATTGAGGCTCAGCAACACCTTTGCTGTTATTCTTGTATTTGAAAGCAATACAGCCGAACTTCACCTCAGCAGAAATTAAGGCACCTTTGCCAGATTTTTGATTGAATGCTATGGTTTTCCAAGCATGAAATACTCATCTTTATTTATTTCCACACTTAAAGAATCTCCGAAAGATGCGGAGGTTATCAGCCATCAGCTCATGCTTCGTGCCGGACTTATCCGAAAAGTAGGTTCTGGAATTTACAGCTACACTCCTCTGGGTCTTAAAATTATCAGAAAATTTGAAACTATTGTCCGTGAGGAAATGAACAAAACCGGTGCCCAGGAAGTGCTGCTTCCCAATGTGGTGCCGTCAGATTTATGGAAACAATCGGGTCGCTGGGATAAATACGGAAAAGAATTACTACGATTAAAAGACAGACATGATAATGAGTTTTGCTTTGGGCCTACTCACGAAGAAGTGATTACGGAACTTGCAAAAGGGTTTATCAGATCCTACAGACAGCTTCCTGTAAATTTATATCAGATTCAAACCAAGTTTAGAGATGAAATCAGACCTCGTTTTGGATTGATGCGTGGTCGTGAATTTATCATGAAGGATGCCTACAGCTTCCATAAAAATGCCGATGAATTAGATCGTACCTATACTGACATGAAGAACGCTTACAAAGCTATTTTTTCACGCTGCGGTCTGCAGTTTAAAATGGTTAAAGCCGATAGCGGTGCCATCGGTGGTGATGTATCTGCCGAATTTATGGTCACAGCCGACACCGGTGAAGATGCTATTCTTGAATGTTTACACTGCGATTATGGTGCAAACGTGGAAGCTGCAGAATCTGCGGTAACCGAAGTGACTGAACCTCAAACCTCTTTGCCTGTTGAAAATATGTCAACACCTCATCAAAAAACAATAGCCGACGTATCGGCCTTTTTATCTATCCCGCCTCAACAATTTTTAAAAACCCTTGTGTATCAGGCTGATGGCAAACCCGTAGCTGTAGTGCTTCGAGGCGATTACGATGTTAATGAAATCAAGCTGAAAAAAAACATTGGCTGTGAACATCTTATATTAATGAAAGACACCGATGTTTTAGCCTTAACCGGAGTCCCGGTTGGATTTCTTGGCCCAATTGGTCTTACTGTTCCCTGCCTGTTTGATCACAGTGTTTTATCGGTTACCGATGGTGTTGCAGGTGCAAATCAGGCAGACATGCACGCTATTCATGTTGTTCCTGGCCGTGATTTTAAGGTCGATTCGACCGTAGATATCCGCGAAGTCAAAACCGGAGACTACTGTCCAACCTGTTTAAAACAAAATCAATTCAACCCGTTACGCACCATTCGAGGCATCGAAGTAGGGCATATCTTTAAATTGGGTACTACCTATTCAAAAGCGATGGACGCTGTATTTCTGGATGAAAACGGAAAAACAAACCCCATGATTATGGGCTGTTACGGTATTGGTATTGGCCGTACTGTTGCTGCAGCCATCGAACAAAATCACGATGAAAAAGGTATTATCTGGCCGGAACCGCTGGCTCCGTTTAAAGCCGTTATCATTTTAACGTCTGTTCAGGATGAAACCTTGCGGTCAGCTGCCGAGTCTCTTTATGAGAGATTATTGAAAAAAGGACTGGATATTCTGTTTGATGAACGCAACGATTCGGTTGGTGTAAAATTTAAAGATGCCGAACTTTTAGGTATTCCGTATCAGATTGTGGTTGGAAAATCCTATCAGGCTGAAAAAATGGTGGAATTAAAATCACGAAAAACAGGCCAGTCTCGTAAAGTTGAATTGTCTGATGTTGAGGTTTGTTTAGAACAGGAGTTTTAATATGGGTACTGAGTCTATTATTGCGGCCCTCATGTTAGGTTTGATTCTTTTCTCTTCACCCAAAAAAGCCAGCGCTAACTACGTAGCAACCTATCAGAGTGTTGGGGCAGGGGTTGATGTAGAATACCCTTTTATTCACGATGACCTCGATTATGCCTGTATTCACAGTTTTATTTCGAAATATTATCCCTCTATTTCTCCCGAAGATGCCCATCAGATTGCTCAATCGCTTGTTATTCACGGCAAGCAGAATCAGATCGATCCCAAATTTACGGCGGCACTTATTGCCAGGGAATCGTCTTTTAATAAGATGGCCATCAGTTCTACGGGAGCAAAAGGTTTAGGTCAGATTAAAGACTTTAATTTTAAGGATCTGGGCATTCAAAATCCTTATGATATCCAGGAAAACGTGTCAGGAACTACCAAATACATCAAAACTATGTTGTATTACTGGGAAGGGCAGTCTTCAAAAGTAGCTTTGGCTTTAGCCTCATATTTCAAAGGCTATTCGGCTGTTAAAAAAGATGCAGGAATGATGGATGATAAAACTGCCGGTTATGTGAAGGATATTTTAACAATCTACGATAACCTTCTCAAAAGCAGAGCCGGACTTTAAATACGGTTTTGTTGTCAGTCTGTCAGTATTAGACGTTTGGAACTTTTTTCTTTTTCCAGTGTCTAATACCGAAACTAATTAAGGGGATTTGTTTGCTTTTTTTTGGGCAAATGAGTTTTTCTCTAACGAGAATGATGGTTGTAATCAAGGGGTGGTCTATCAGAAATAGGTGAAAATAAGTATACTATTGGTAGATTCGTTAAGAGAGTAAGAAGGAGACCCTGCATGACTGTTGTCACTCAAAATCAACTTAAACATAAAATTAATACCCTCGATTTAGGCGAGCGTTTAACCCAATCCGAAGCCAGAAAATCGACATTTGAAACGCATATCAAACAACTTCCATTGCCTACGTTATCTGTTTTTGTGGAAGATGGCGAGATTCGTCCGGTAGGATTCAGACATAGCGCTCAGGTTCTTCCGTTGATGAATCAGGAAGCTGTGCAGGAAAAACTGCCGTTGCTAACCTCTCAGCAGCAGGGCGTTATTTTGGAAACATCCAAGCCTCAAACTCCGGTTACCGGTAAAAAAATTGCTGTTTTATTTTCAGGTGGACCAGCTGCCGGCGGCCACAATGTGGTTGTTGGTCTTAAAAAAATATTAGGTACTCAAAACACCCTGTACGGTATTAAGGCTGGCCCAAAAGGACTGCTTGCCGGCGATTTATTTGAAATCACTGATCAGGATGTTTCCTTTATTATTAATACGGGTGGTTTCGACTTTTTAGGATCTGATCGCACCAAAATCAAAACCAAAGAACAAATGGAGCTTGTAAAGCAGACTGTTCAAAAGTTCAGTCTGGATGGACTGGTGATTGTAGGTGGAGATGATTCCAATACAAATGCTGCATTCCTGGCTGAGTCTTTGTTTGGTTTAGGTTGTTCTGTTATTGGGGTTCCTAAAACCATCGATGGCGATTTGCAGGCTGGTTCCTGGCTACCCATCAGTTTTGGATTTGATACGGCTACAAAAATCTATGCTGAGCTTGTAGGGAATATTCTTGCTGATACGCCGTCTTCCCGTAAATACTGGCATTTTGTAAAGTTGATGGGCAGAAGTGCCAGTCATGTGGCTTTGGAAGTTGCGTTACAAACAAAACCTCCGGTTGCGTTAATTTCTGAGGAAGTTGCTCAAAAAAATCAAACCTTAAATGATATCGTGACCTTTACGGCGACCACAGTTTTAAAACGGGCGGCTAAAGGATTGTTTTACGGCGTTGTTCTCCTACCTGAGGGTCTTATCGAGTTTGTACCTGAGTTTAAACAGCTTATTAAAGAGTTAAATACACTTCTGGCTAAATATGATAGCGAACTGGCTATTTTAACCGTTACAGAAAAACTGGATTTTATACAGAAAAAACTCGATCCTCAACATGTTCAGTTGTTGTCGTCTTTACCTGAATCCATTAAAACCCAGCTTCTTTTAGAGCGTGATTCCCACGGAAATCTTCAGGTATCCCAGATTCCTACGGAACAGCTTTTAATCGATATGGTTAAAGTGAAAATCAAAGAACTTAAGACCAACTTGAAAAGCCTTGGCGAATTGTCTCCAAAGGAAATCGAGCGTATTAATCAATTTAAATTTGCAACCAATAATCACTTCTTTGGTTATGAAGGTCGCTGCGGTGTTCCAACCCGCTTTGATGCTGCCTATACCTTTAACCTGGGTTTAATTGCCGGATCCTTGATTCTGGACGGCAGAACCGGTTATATGGCGGCTTTAACGCACCTGGACAGCTCTGGGAAAGCCATTGCCTTGCCTTTAACCGGATTAATGACGGTAGAGCAACGCGGTCAGGATTCTCAACTGGTTATTGAAAAGGCATTGGTTGATATTCAGTCCCCAGCTTTTCTTTATTTTTCATCCAGACGTGACCAATGGGCGGCATCTGATGTGTTTACAGCCCCTGGTCCTGTTCAGTTATGGGGGCCAACATCGACCTCGGTTCCCTATGTTGTAGCCTTGAATCATGGCTACGAATCTTTTGAATTTAATCTTGGTCAGGATATTCAATTTGCAGGCTTGCAAAATTAGGTTGTATTGAGTATCATGAACACATAATCTTCATTCCCTATATTGTATTGTATAGGTTAAAGAAAAAAATTTTGAAAGGAGTTATCATGAAATCTTTCGTGAAATTCGCTGCGGTTCTTCTAGTAGCTTCTGTTGTTGTTGTTGCTGGATGTGACAAAATGAAACAAAAAGAGGCTCAACCAGCTCAAGAAGCAACTGCTGCTCCTCAAGAGCAAGCTGCTACAGCTTCTGCAACTGCTGAAGCTCCAGCTGCTGCTGCTGAAGCAGCTCCTAAAGCTGAAGCTGCAAAGCACTAAGCTTTAGTTTCTAAATAAAAAAATTATTTTTTCTCCCAGGCTCTCAAAAGCCTGGGTTTTTTATTTGTATGGGGCTTTTAGTGGTGGGGATGTGTAGATAAAAAAAAGAGAGAAGACGGGCTTCTCTCAAGTTTTATATAGTTTGTTATTCGTGGTTTTAAGCGGTTGCCTGTGCTAAAAGGGCTTTTGCTTCTGTATCGTTAGGGGCTTCAACAAAAATACGGATAATGGGCTCTGTGTTGGAGGGTCTGACATGAACCCAGGCGTTTTCAAGAAGAATCTTTACGCCGTCTTCCGTGTTGGTTTTACAGTTTGGAAACTTGCTTGCGACATTTTGTAGAAACTCGTTGACGTGGTCTCTGCTGTTGGCTGTTACTTTTTCACGCAGCATGGTGTAGTGAGGATACTCGGCAACAATCTGGGATACTTTTTTTCTTGATTTGGCGAGGAATTTTAGTGCTACAACAATTCCTACAAGGCTGTCTCGTCCCCAGCCGATTTTAGGGAAAATGACGCCACCGTTGCCTTCTCCGCCGACGTGGGCTTTTTGTTGTTTTATACCCTGGGTAACGTTGGTTTCCCCGATTTTGGTATAGAACAGTTCGGCATTGTATTTGTTTGCAATCCATTCGATAACGCGGGAGGTGGATAAATTAACCACTACTTTTTTATCAGAGGCCTGCTCTTCGGACAGTAAATAATCAATACATAATCCTAACGAATAATCTTCCCCAATAAAATGTCCGGTTTCATCTAAGATAACCAGACGATCAGCGTCCGCATCCTGAACAAATCCGATATCGTAATAACATTCTCTCATGGTGTTTATGATCTGGGATAAGTTCTTTTTTAGAGGTTCGGGGTCGTGAGCAAAGTGTCCATTAGGTGCGTTATTTAAAATTTGATATTGAACACCCAGGCGTTGTAATAAAATAGGGTCGGCGAGGGCGCCTGTGCCGTTGTTGGCATCTACAATCACTTTTAGATTGGCTTGTCTGATATCGCTGACATCAAAGTGGCTTAGAACCATATCAACGTGAATATCGAGTGCATGGTTTTCGATTTTTACTTCACCAATAGTGTCCCAGCTGGATAACGTGAAGGATTCATTTTCATATAAAGACATAAATTGCTTGTACTGGTCATCTTCAAGAAAGGATCCTGATCCGTTCATCATTTTAATGCCGTTCCAGATTACAGGGTTGTGTGAAGCGGTGATTACAAGTCCGCCAGCCGCTTTAAAATGACGAATCATTTGCTGAACAGTTGGGGTTGGAACTTTTCCTATATCAATAACATCTGTCCCAACGCTGGTTAGACCGGAAATGACAGCAGATTTGATCATCGTGTGGCTGGTTCGGGTATCTCCGCCTACAATAACGGGCCCTTTTCCAACCATAGTCCCATAGGCCATCCCCATTTTAAGTGCAATGTCTGGATGAAGGGTTGTACCAATAACACCCCTTGTACCTGATGTCGACATGATGAGCTGATTCATTGTATAGTCTCCTAACCTTCCAAGAAGGTGATTTGCAAAATAGCTTGTTAATCAATTTTAGTGAAGAAAAACGTCGTCCTCATTATATCTTTTTTATACGATTTTGTCAGGAGTATTTACGGTGAAAAAAGTTGTGTATGCACTAGGTCAAAGTATATTTACGGCTGCAGTCTGGCTTTTTACGGCATTTTCATTTCTTACTCATTTTTTACTGGTATTGTTGGTGTACCCGTTTTGTAAGGATAGTGAGGCTACGGCACAACGGTTAACCCAGCCTTTTTTTTCTGTAGCTTTCTTTTTGTTTGGGTTTAAAATGACGGTTAAAGGTGTTGAAAATATCCCTGAAAACAAGCATTTTATTCTGATTTCAAATCATCAAAGTCATATGGATATTGTGGTGTTGTTAAAAGCCTTAAAAACAAAGCTGTCGTTTATATCCAAAAAAGAGTTGCTGGCGGTTCCAATTTTAGGGTGGGATATTCATTTGTTGGGGCATGTGGCTATTGATAGAAGCAACCCCAAAACATCACTTTTAGAGCTTGCCCGAGTAGAAAAACTGATAGAAAAAGGGTTAAGTGTGGTGTTATTTCCTGAGGGAACCCGGTCTCTTGATGGTGAGTTGGGAGACTTTAAAAAAGGTGCCTTTATGATGGCTGCAAATACCGGAGTAAGTGTGTTGCCCTGTACGATTGTAGGAACCGGAACTATTTTGAATAAGAGAAGTTTGATGATGAAGCCGGGGGCTATTACGGTGTATATTGATAAGCCTATTTCGGTTAAAAAAGCCGAAACAAAAATCGAGGCTAAACAGACAGCGCAGGAGCTGTTAAAACAGTCTAACGAGGTTATTCAGTCTCGTCTTCAACAACATCGGTAATCCCCAGGGTTTCCTGTTTTTCATCGGAGGTGATCCAGACATGTTCGTCTGTTACCACGATGTCCATGGTGATATCCCAGGTGTCTCGAGGTAAAGAATCTACAACCTGCCAGTCGTAGGCAAGGCCAAAACGCAGACCCTGACAGCCTTTTAAAAACTGGTCGTAGTAGCCTTTTCCCATCCCAAGTCTGTAACCAAGATGATCAAATGCTAATCCTGGAACCAACCAAATATCTACTGTTTTTTTGGCTTCTTCCAGGCTGATACTCGGAGAATCTGCCAGAGGCTGAGGAACACCGTAAGGGCCTTTCTCAAGCTTGGAACATAAGTCTTTTGTATTGGAGAATACGTATTCTTTTCCATCAAAACGAGGGAAATAAATGGATGGGGTGAACAGAAGTTTGTGGGTTTCAAAAAACGTGATGGGATCTATTTCGTTATGAACAGGAAAATAGCCGGCAATACGTTTAACAGACGGAATTTTTTGGATGATATCTTCCAGATTTTTGGCTAGAGATGAGCTGGATTTTGCCACTTCAAACCCAAGAAGGTCTGCTCTTCTTTTTTTGAAAATCTCTCGTAAAGACTGTTTGTTGATTTGAGAATCGGTAGGTTTCATTGAGAATTTTAACGTTCCTTTGTACACTTTTCGTATGGATACGTCTCTCAGTATATATGTAAATGACGAACATAAAAAGATAACGGATACGCTGCGCCAAAAAGGGTATGATCGGTGTGCAACCGTGCTGGATGGGATTTTTGAGAAACCACTTCCTATTTTGACGGCTAGAAACAACACGGTTTTTACAGATTTGTTTAATCAACTGCCATCTTCTGAAGTGCCGTTTTCGGTACAAATTGGCGACAGTATTGTGATAGGGGATGAACGATCTTTGGATAATGAGTCTAAAAAAATGCTGGATACGTCGCTGTTGTCGTTAAAACCGTGGAGAAAAGGGCCATTTACGGTTTGTGGAACGCATGTGGATACAGAGTGGCAATCGTTTATAAAATGGAACAGGTTGGCACCGTTTTTGCCGGATTTGTCGGGTAAAGTGATTTTAGATGTGGGCTGCAGCTCGGGATATTATATGTTCAGGATGTTAGAGGGGAAGCCGGATTTTGTACTGGGGATTGATCCTACGTTTTTGTTTTATCTTCAGTTTCAGGTTTTGAATCGTTTTGCGAAACAAACCGGGTTGGGGTTTTCGCCCATCGGGGTAGAGGCTTTGCAGGGTGTTGAAAAAGCCTTTGATGTGATTTTTTGTATGGGGATTTTATATCATCAGCGCTATCCGATTGAATTGCTTAAACAGTTAAAGCGGCAGTTGAGGCCCAATGGTACTTTGGTGTTGGAAACATTAGTGATGAACCCTCCTGTGGAGGATGGGTATCCGTGGGTGCTTAGTCCTCAAAAAACCTATGCCATGATGCCCAACGTTCATTTTATTCCAACCTTAACGGCTTTATACAGTTGGCTGGAGGCTGCCGGATTTAAATCGCATACCCTGGCATTTTTAGAGCCTACAACAACGGTAGAGCAGCGAAAAACTCCCTGGATAGATACCTATTCCCTGGAACAGTTCCTGCATCCTGATGATCCCTCAAAAACCTGTGAGGGCTATCCCGGACCGTTACGTGCCGGAATTGTTTTAACGCTGACATAAAAAACTATGTTCGAGATGCTTCAACTAATGCTACACTTTTAATCACTATTATCAGGTTAACAGAATCATTTTTAAGAACGTGGAAAGTTTGATTTATGAGTAAAAAAGCATTAATTACAGGCATTACCGGTCAGGACGGCGCTTATCTGGCCGAACTTCTTTTGGATAAGGGATATGAGGTGCATGGCATCATCAGACGCTCGTCATCGTTTAATACGGGGCGTATCGATCATCTGTATCATGACAGGTTTGAGCAGGGACAACCTTTATTTTTACACTATGGAGATCTGGCGGACAGCAGTAGTTTAAATCGAATTTTAGAAAAAACAGAACCTCATGAAATTTATAATTTAGGGGCTCAAAGCCATGTTAAGGTAAGTTTTGAAATGCCTGAATATACCTCTGATGTGGTTGGAACCGGCACCTTGCGTCTTTTGGATGCCATTCGTGAAACCCAGATTTCAACCCGTTTTTATCAGGCGTCTTCCTCAGAACTTTATGGCAAAGTACAGGAAGTGCCTCAAACTGAAAAAACGCCTTTTTATCCCAGAAGTCCGTATGCGGTTGCCAAGCTTTATGCGTATTGGATTACCGTAAATTACAGAGAAAGTTATAATTTATTTGCCAGTAACGGTATTTTATTTAATCACGAATCGCCTCGCCGTGGCGGAACCTTTGTGACAAAGAAAATTGTAGAAACCCTTGTAAAAATCAAATGTGGAAAAAGCAAAACCCTTCATCTGGGAAATCTGGATGCCAAACGCGACTGGGGGTTTGCCGGCGATTACGTAGAAGCCATGTGGAGAATTCTACAGCACAGCGAACCTGACGATTTTGTTATTTCCACCGGAAAAACATACTCTGTAAGAGACTTTTTGGAACTGACCCTAAATCGCCTGGAGTTTGATTGGGAAAACAATGGAAAAACTGGTGTGGATGAAGCTTATATCGATAAAAAAACCGGAAAACCAATCGTAGTGGTCGATCCTTTATATTTCAGACCTGCTGAGGTAGATCTTCTAATAGGGGACTGCACCAAGGCTAAAACCGTTTTGGGCTGGGAGCCTAAAGTCGATTTAAAAGGATTGATTGATATGATGGTGGAGGCCGACCTTGCAGTTTACAGATAAGATTTTTGTTGCCGGCCATAGAGGTATGGTTGGGTCTGCGATCTGCAGAGCCCTTCAGGCCAAAGGCTATACGAATATCCTCACTGCAACACGTCAGGAACTTAACCTCTTAAACCAGACGGATGTTGCTGATTTTTTTAATCATCACAAACCCAACTTCGTTTTTTTAGCCGCTGCAAAAGTAGGGGGGATTTTAGCAAATTCTACCTATCCTGTTGATTTTTTATACGAAAATCTGGCTATACAAACCAATGTAATTAAAGCGGCCGCCGAACATGATGTTCAGAAATTGTTGTTTCTGGGCAGTTCCTGTATTTATCCAAAATTTGCACCTCAACCTATTACTGAAGATGCCCTTTTAACCGGCATGCTTGAGCCTACAAACGAGCCTTATGCCATTGCTAAAATTGCCGGTATCAAGCTGTGTCAGGCGTATTTTAAACAATTTGGAAAAGCCTTTATCAGTGCGATGCCTACCAATTTATATGGCCCGAACGATAATTATCACCCTGAAAATTCTCATGTGCTTCCGGCGTTAATTCGGCGGTTTCATGAAGCAAAGCAGGCTGGTAAACACAGTGTAACCATTTGGGGAACAGGCACTCCCATGCGGGAATTTTTGTATGCCGATGATCTGGCCGAAGCTTGTGTATTTTTAATGCTGAATTATCAAAGCGAAGATATCGTAAACGTTGGAACCGGAACGGATATTTCCATACGTGATTTATCTCATAAAATAGCGGCTGTTACAGGGTTTGAGGGATCCATCGATTTTGATCTGACAAAGCCTGATGGAACCCCTAAAAAATGCTTAAACGTTTCTAAATTGCAGGCCTTGGGATGGACAGCCTCAACATCATTGGATGACGGCCTTCAAAAAACATATCAGGAGTTTTTAAAATGGTACCCAAAATAAGTGTTGTTATTGGCACATTAAATCAACATCATGTTTTAGAAAAAGTAGTGTCTGAATATGCGTTTCAAACTTGTTCAAAGTCTGATTTTGAGGTGATTGTTGTAGATTCAACCTCTACGGACGGAACCATCGAGATGTTGCAAAATTTTAAGCCGGATTTTAATTTCAGATATATTGTTCAGGCCAATGATGGAAAAGCGTCGGCCAGAAACCGTGGCGTTCAGGAAGCCCAAGGCGAGTACATTATTATCACCGATGCCGACATGGTGCCTCATCCCGAGTTTATTTCTACACATCTGGCGGTTCAGTTGTCCTCTAAAAAGCCGACTTGTTATGAAGGTGTAACCCTTAACATGGATCGATTGGCCTGGCCTGTTCACGAGGCACAATTAACGCCGTATATTCAACGTCAGTACCCGGATGGCCAACCGTTAGGCTGGTACTACTTTTTGACCGGAAATATCTCATTTCCAAAATCATTATTTAATAGTTTTGGTGGATTTAATACGATTTTTAAAGGCTATGGCTGGGAAGATCTCGAGCTTGGCTACAGAATGTCCTTGAAAAAAATCCCTTTATATTATTTAAAATCTGCCATCAATTATCACTATCATGTGGTGAGTAAAGATGAGGAAATTGAACGCAACGTGGCCAAGGGAAAATCGGCTAAAGTGTTGCTAAACCTTCATCCGGAATTAAAGTTGTTTTTAGGATTAAATCCTCTTTCAGCGTGGCTGTTTCCAAAATTAACGGAAAACAGCTGGCTGTTTCGTTTTGCAAAACAGTGCTACACCATGCCTGAATCCACTAAAAAACATCAGTTCGGATTTTGGTTCCTTAAAGAATTTTATTACCTACGCGGTATTTTGAGCTAAAACTCACTTATCTTAAATATTTATTGTCGGATTTAAGATAGCTGACATAGTCTGTGACAGCCACATCCAGCGGCATATGCTGATGCGGGTATCCTGCCTGTTTTAGTTTTTGCATCGGTGCTTCTGTAAAATATTGATATTGATTCTTTAAAGTCTCGGGCATTTCGATGTATTCAATCGATAAAGGCCTGTGCATGGCCGTAAACAGGGCTTTGGCTACATCATTCCACGTATTGGCCTGACCCGAGCCTACGTTGAAAATTCCTTTGATCTGGCGATTGTTAAACAGCCACCACATGGCCTGCACGCAATCTTTTACATAAATAAAGTCCCTTTTTTGTCCGCCGTTTTTATAATCAGGTCGATAAGACTTAAATAATTTTAAGGTGCCTGCCTGCAAAATCTGATCGTAAGCCTTGCAGACCACACTTTTCATATCGCCTTTATGGTATTCATTGGGGCCGAATACGTTGAAAAACTTTAATCCAACCAGCTTGTCCGTCCAATTATTAGACAACGATTTGAGATCAAAAAACTGTTTGGAATAGCCGTAACGGTTGAGTGGAATAAGAGATGGGATTTTCAAGTGATCGTCATCAAAACCCAGGTTTCCGTCTCCGTAGGTGGCTGCGCTGCTTGCATACATGAAATACACGTTGTTATCCAAAGCCCAGTTGGCCAGTTCTACGGTATATCTATAATTGTTTTCCATTAAATAATCGGCATTTAATTCTGTTGTGGATGAGCAGGCGCCAAGGTGAATAATGGCCTCACACTGTCTGGCTTCAGGGCTAAGGTTCAGCCACTCTAAAAACTGATCTTTATGCCAGTAATCCCGGTAGTTCAGATGCAGAAGATTTTTCCATTTTTCTGAGGTGTTGAGGTTGTCTACAATAATAATGTCGGTAATGTTTTGTTGATTTAGCTGCCACACAAATGCGCTGCCAATCATTCCTGCTCCGCCGGTTACAATAATCACGGTGAATCCTTCCTGAGAAAACCTTTGACGATTTGGAATCTTTATACTACAGTATGAGGGTCTTTTACAATGTGTGCCGACGTAGCTCAGTTGGTAGAGCAACTGATTTGTAATCAGTCGGTCGTTGGTTCAATTCCGACCGTCGGCTCCATTTAAATAGTTTTGCAGTAGGCCGAGATAGCTCAGTCGGTAGAGCAGAGGACTGAAAATCCTTGTGTCGGTGGTTCGAT
>CAZFCP010000031.1:0-12260 GCA_964517775.1 uncultured Candidatus Marinamargulisbacteria bacterium
CCACGTATGAGGGAGCTCTGCGGGATATTTGTTAAATTGCATAAGTACGCCTAAACCCAACATGCTGGCTCCCGATGCTAGAAAAGAGTCTTTCATGGAGCTTTGGTTAGGTGAAAGCGCGGGGATTAAAAAGGCACCGCCGGTGATGATTAGAGCTCCACTGCCGAATTCTCGGTTGGATTGATCCCTTTTGGCGAGGGCTTTTATGCGTAGTTCAGCGCTGCTGGTTGTAGCAAAGCTGTGGGTGGTGAAAAGGATTAGGGTTAGAATTAGGATTGTAGTGATTAGGGGTCTGTTCATATTGTTTTGTTCCTTTTAATAATCATACGTAAAAATTTGATGCAAAAATTTTATTCAGAAAAAAAATAGCAAAAACACTTTTTAATAACTCAATTTAGCTAAATAAAAAACTACGCTATTTCAAAACCACCATAAATTCCCCAAATATAAATGATGAGTTCTATAGCTTTGCATAAAATAATTGCACTAAAATATTTTTTTCTTTTGACAAGGTAGATAGCCGGTAAAGCTGTAAAAACCAATATAATGTTAAATTCCACAACATTAGCAAGAATCCAAGTAGTCATATAGCTAATCACTATATTTAATGGAATTAAACATAGTGAAAGAATTATTAAAAAAATATGCTTCCACCTATCCCTCAAGCTCCAAATCATCAAAAAAACAAGCACAAAGTTGATATAAAACTGATAAAATATAAATGAAAAAATTGAACTAACTATTAAAACAGTATTCATCATTTCAAGATTCTCGATATAGAGTCCAAGACTTTTGGGTTATTTAAGTATGAGTTATTTCCAGAATGCCTTACATCCCAAAAATAACTACCATTTGAATTAAAATCAAAAAGTGAAGTTCTAAAGTCGAACATAGAAGGATAAGAAATCGGGTCAAAAAATGAATTAAAATGAGTCACTTGTCCGATATTACCCCGTGTCAGTTCTGAATATGGACTTCCTAATGTAATTAGATTATTCACAAAATATTCCCCTGATAATTTATCAGCTACATTGAAAGCAATTTGCCCTCCTCCACTATAACCTATAAGATTCAATTTTTCTCCTGGATCTAATGGGCGGTTCTTTAAATCCGATTGAATATAGGCAGTAATTTGAGAAGAATATTGATTGACATTAACCATTTCTAGAGCAACAGATGCCAAATCTCGATATGTTCCTTGATTATAAATTCCTGGAGTATTAAATACCTCCTGCCGTCCTAACATACGATTAAGTGATTGAACAAAATCAACCATAGGTTTTGGAGGTTGGTTACTTGTATTCCTTATCCCATTGATAGCATAGGTACGCTTACCATCTGGATCAAGATTTTTGAGTGGATTATTGAGACAGTAAAGATAAGGATTAAAAGACAAGGGCTGACTCAAGTCGGGGAGTTTCGGGTCAGCGCTCACAAAGCTCCCCAAATCTGGATCATACCAGCGTGCGTTGAAGTAATAGAGGCCTAACTCGTCTTCAAAATCTTTACCCGTAAAAGAGATTTTAGTAGATGGTGGTAATGACTCAATGGCAGTAGCTTTAAAAGAACTCCCTGCTTTTGCAGAAAACCCAGGTGATAATTTAAACCCAGTTGGAGAAACAAGTCCCAGACTTTGACCGGCAACAATCCCTGAGTTCCAAAGCGGTGAATTTGAAAGAGAAAGTGATTGCAATGTCGATGAAGCCACTTTGGCATTGTCAAATCGTTGGTCCCCATAAGGCGATAAGAGGTACCTGGTTTCTACCTGACCTTGTTGATTGGTAAGTATAATGGGTGTCCCCAAAGGATCATTCACGATATAACGTCTTTTGAACGTTCCATTATCCAAATAGTCTTCAGCAATTTTTTCTCCTTGAGGCGAAAAAATGCCTACTTTGTTGACCGTTCCAGCCCCATCCAGTTCGACAATCGGGCTTTGAAAATTCCCCCAAACATAGAGTTTTTGCTTTACACCATTTTTTGAAGAAATAATCCGATGTTGATTAGCATCATACACAAAATCATAGATAACAGTCTGAGAACCTTGTTGATCAGAGATTTGGCTAAGGTTATCCAACGCATCAAATACAAAATTCTGATTCTTGAATTTAGATTGATTCAATAACACTTTTTTACTGACAATTTGACCATTCTGCGTAATTACAAAACTATAAAGAGTAGAAAACGGATTCGAAGCTACTGTAATGGTATTTGCCAAGCGTGTGTAATTAGAGTTCGAAAGAGGCGTTGAGGATTGGAGTCGGTTTCCAACAGAGTCGTACGTGTACCCAAATGAGATCGTTCCGCCTTGAGCACTTCTGAGTTGAGACAAAGCATCATAACTATAGGTCAAAGAATATGGGGAAATACCAGTTCCTTGAACTGATTTTTGGGTAAGGTTCCCTAGAAAATCATATGTAAAAGTTTGCCCTAAAAGAGTATCTCCTGTAGCAGATTTGACTTGTTGAGATCCAATGAAATCAGTAGTTGCATCTAAAAAGTAAGACTGTTGTGTTTGAATTCCATTTCCAAATTGTATTTGGTTAAGATGGCTATACCAAGAAGGAGAATAACTCGTTTGAACTACAATACTTCCGCCTCTGGAAATAGAACTTAAACGACCAGCATCGTCATAAAGATATGACGTTGAACCTTGACTATCTTGAATAGAAGCCAGTTGCCCATTCAAAAAATATTGGTAAGAAAGAGTCTGAGTAGGCCCTTGAGAAAACTGGGTTTGGAACTGTGTTATTTGCCCATCTTTATCATAGGTATACACCATGACATTACCGGAAGGTAATTCTACTTTCCAGAATTTTCCATTTGCATTTCGGTTTGAATCATTAGCAGTAAAAACAAATGATTTTGTATATTGAGTTCCAGCCACTGAGGATGATCCTAATTCGATTTTTTTAAATAAGCCTAATGAATCATACCCTGAATATTTTGTCACTTTCTCCATACCATACAAACCTGCATCCCCTTTGCTTACCTGAGTCAAATTTCCATTTTTATCATAACTCATCTTTTGAAGTTGATAAGGGGAATCAAGTCTCAATAATTGTCCCAATGGATTATAAACATAGTCGATGATTGCGCCATTAGGATCCGTTACACGTTTGAGAAATCCAAAGCTATCATATTGATACTGAGTTGTTTTTCCCAAAGAATCAATAATTTTTGTCACATGGCCAGCGCCATCAGAAAACAGTGTGGTTTTATTACCTAATGTATCCGTAATGGTTTTGGAACCCAAAGCATCATTATAAGCAATGGATTGTACCGAAGAATCAGGAAATGTGGTTTGTGTAAGACGACCTAAGGCATCATACACATACTGGGTAATCCGAGAGAATTGTTGTCCAGTGCCAGGATCTTTGCTGGTTTCTGTGGTTTTGATGAGATGACCGGACCCATCATAATCCATCTTGGTTTCTAAAAAGACAGTGGATCCACTTTTTGTAAACTTTTGAATCAAAATGGGGTCTCCCCAGGCATCAAACTTGGTAAGGGTTTTATAACCTTCACGATCAGTTAAGGTTTGCGTTCTTGCTGTGTCGTCGTACTGGTAACTTTCTTTGCTTTCATTGCTTAGCCCCGGGTTGTAAACAATGTCTTTTGGCCTAAAATCAACATAATATGTGAACTGCTTAGACTGGTTCAGGTCATCTTGTCGCGTAACCAGTCCTGTAAAGGAATCAAAGGTTTTTTGTTGGGACAACGTAACATCACTGTAAGTCGTTGTGGATAGGTATGGGGTTCCTTGTTGGTAAGAATAGTTTATAACTTGACCTTCAGGAAGAAACTGATTTGTCAAAAAACCGAGGGACGAATAGATATATTGTTCATTGGTCACACTGCTGTAAGAAAAAGACCCTAATCGCGTTGTTGAATACGAACCATTTATTTGAGTCGTTTTAGCACTTGGTTCAAAACCTTTAAGCATTAACACAAAATTTAAAATGTAGTTATACCCATAAGTTGTTTCAAGTGAAGGAGACGAAAGACCTAAAGGAGTTACTGTAATTTTTTTATACATGTCCAAGATGTTATACACCTCTATTTCTGGTCTAATTTTGTGGGACAAGCTCACCCACTAAAATTAAGCCTCTAGAAAGTAAAAATAGGTCAGCGTTGAGCTGAAAAATATATAAAACCAATTTACTTTGGCTGAGGAACTTGCAACATCTCAGGTTTTTGAGTAGATCTAAATGAAGGAGGTGGATTTGTTGTCTCATCAAATAATCGTTGTTCGTTTTCAAAATGACAGTTTCCCTTCTCATCAAAATAAAAATCGATCGTACGATCCATTTCCCACCATATTTCTTTCTTATCCCAAGCTTCCCTAGCAATATCCTCTTCAGATTTATGTTTTGAATGGTATTCGATATTCCACGAAGGCTTAGCAAGGTACTTTCCTTTTATTTCCAATGTATGTCGTTTAAAAGGCTGTTTTTTAAAATTTTTAAACACCAGGAGATAATGTTTTTTATTAAGTAATTCAGTTTGTTCAAACCCAACATATACAACATCAAAAAATCCCGCCTCTTTAATCAAAATCTTATCAACAAATATTGGGTCAGATGCGATACCTTTATGAGTAAAGGCTAGAGCATCTTTTTTTGTAAAAAGTGCTCCATAATAAGTGACCCAAAATAGCAAATCATCACGGTTAATTGTTTGCAAAAATTGTTGTACGGAGTACCTATCCCAAACTTCTTGGTGTATTTGCAATTGTGTCCTATCTACTTTTTTCCCAATTTTAACTTCAGGAATCAATCCCAGAATACGATTAGTGTAAGCTTCCTCACTTTCGTTTTTATGTTTGAGAGGGGACTTTTTTACTTTTTCTATTATTTCCAAAGTATCAGCATAGCGTGTGTGATCTATATATCGAAGAAGTTCTTCTCTTCGTTCAACCTCTATTTGCTCGAGCAAACGGTTTTGGTCTACGTACTTAAGCTCGATATACTCGGGAACATATCGATTATCCTTATCTCTCTCTACAGGCAAAAAAAGTCTGACACAATTTTCTGTGTCATAGTGCATTATGGTATTAAGCTTATTTTCATACTGACGAAGATCATCACATCCAAAAAGATTAATTAAACAGAGAATAAATATGATACTTACAACTTTATTCACAGATACTATTTTTAACAAGGATTTAGTTTCTAACATCACATATCTTTCGGTAAGTATCCACTAAAATTAAGCCTCTAGAAAGTAAAAATAGGTCAGCGTTGAGCTGAAAAATATATAAAACCAATTTACTTTGGCTGAGGAACTTGCAACATCTCAGGTTTTTGAGTAGATCTAAATGAAGGAGGTGGATTTGTTGTCTCATCAAAGAGATGCTGCTCGTTTTCAAAATGACAGTTTCCCTTCTCATCAAAATAAAAATCGATCGTTCGGTCCATATACCACCATATTTCCTGTTTATCCCAAGTTTCCATTGCTATATCTTCTTCAGATTTATTTTTTGAATGATATTCTAGATTCCACGAAGGTTTAGCAATATACTTTCCTTTTATTTCCAATGTATATCGTTTAAAAGGTTGTTTTTTAAAGTTTTTAAACACTAGGAGATAATGTTTCTTATTTGGAAAAAATGATTGCTCAAAACCAAGATAAAGGCTATCTGAAAAGCCGGCTTCTTTAATTAAGAATTTAGAGCTTGAATTTGTCTCAGGCTCTGTTTTTTTGAGTGAAAACCTCAAGTTGTCTTTTATTGTTATAATGGTTCCATAATAGGTAATCCAAAACAAAAGATCATCTGGACCAATTTTTGATAAAGCATTTTGAATCGAATACCTATCCCAAACCTCTTGGTGTATTTGAGTTTGAGTTCTATCTAATGTTTTTCCAACCTTAACTTCAGGAATCAATCCTAAAATACGATTAGTATAAGTTTCCTCACTTTCGTTTTTTTGTTTGAGAGGAGATTTTTCAACTTTCTCCATAATTTCATCCCGATCTGAGTACCATTTGATTCTCAAATAGCGAAGGAGCTCCTCTTTTCTCTCAATTTCAATTTGATCGAGCAAGCGGTTTTGGTCCACATATTTGAGTTCAATATACTTTGGGATATATCGATTGTCTTTATTTCTTTCTACAGGTAAAAAGAGTCTAATACAATTTTCGTTTTTATAGTTCATTATGGCGTTAATTTGACTTTCATAAAGGTGTGGATCATCGCAACCTGTAAGCGTAAGCAAACACAAAATCAATAGAGTGTTGAGAGTTTTTTTTAAATAGGTGATTTTCAATTCAAAATCTTTCTTTGTGAGTAATTTATGGAGTTGTAGGCCAATCTCCATGACCTATACCAGGCCTCATAATATAATTAACCTTATTGACTAATCCATTGGGTAATATCAATATTCTTGGCCCCGTAGGACCATAGCTACCATAAAACCAAGATACAGGATCCTGCAGGGATAAATAAACATTAACAGCCCTCCCGCCATTGGCAATATCTTCATAATTGGTTAGCCCACTTCCAAATACATTAATAGTATTTGCATCAGCCCGCCCAGACAAAATAGCCATTCTTACACTATGCCCTCCACCGCTATACCCATTCAATGTATCCCACTCTCCTGTAAGTTCGTTTAATCTATTTTTTGGAGTAGCAATATTCATATCATTAAGTAGAACTTCAGCAACTCCATCTAAGATACCCGTGCCATTATAATTCGATTTTAAATCATTGGCACCTAATCTGTTTTTCCAATCTGTAAGTTTTGTTTTAGTTTCAAAATTACTTATGTTTGTATTAATCCCCGGAACCAAAGCAGAGCCTTGAGTAGGTTTTCCAGAAGAAAGGTTCAGTGGTTTATTATTTGCGGCCCCATTCCCTAAAGTACCCAAAGTTCCACCAATACCAATTGTGGCTTTTCCAACTCCTACCTCAAAACCCCAATCTACAACTATACTATCCAATCCTGCAGCGGCTCCCAAGAGAGCTCCAGCCATCGCACCTAGAATGGCTCCTTTAAAGGTGTTTTCTAAGGTAACGGGTTTCCCCCAATTTGCTATAACAGCACCGACTACTGCACCAGCAACTACCCACCAAAACCTTCCGTCAGGATCTACGTAAATTAAAGGGTTATTTCCACAATACACATAAGGATTAAAAGATTGACCTGCAGGGTCTTCCTGCATAAAGCGACCCAATTCCGGGTCATAAAAACGTTGATTGAAATAATAAAGTCCTGTTCTTAAATCCATCTTTTTACCTGTAAAATTAATCTCTGTACTAGGGCCTACCATTAATCCAGGGTTTCCATATTCATCTAAGTTTATTTTACTAATTGCTGTGCTGTTTTGATCCACAATAAGCACTGGAGTACCTTGTGAATTATTTACAAAATAAAAAAATTGAACTTGTCCACTTATTAAGTCTTTTCGCTCCATTGCTACCTTTTGATTCCCATTGTAGATATATCGAACAGAAAAATCTGTTTTACCAACAACTCCCTCACCAATAATTCTCCCGCTTTGATCCCAGTAATAAAATTTTTCAGGATAATCTACTCCATTTGTTTTGCTATAAATTCGTTGGAGTTTATGATCGTATCCATATCGAGCAAGTATCTGTCCGTTTTCACTAGCCACAGTAAGCTGCCCCTGGTAATTGTATCCATATTGGCGATTTGTCCATACGGTTGTTCCATCACTTAAAATGTACTGCTTACTTACCATGTTTCCTTCAGGATCATATGTAACCGTTATTTTTGATCCGTCTTTCTGATGTTTTTGTAAAAGTTGGTCAGAGTCTGTATCTAAAATCATATTTTGGCTGGGCTGAGTTAAATTTGTACCTGTAAAAGCACGATTATTACGTGTTTCAAATCTCGTCAGGTTGCTGTTTGCATCAAAGTCTTGGGTGTATTGGCGAGCACCATTCAGGTCTACACTTTTTATCTCATCTTTGTTGGTATAGCTATAGGTTCTTGTTAAGCTACTTCCACCACTAATATAGTCATTGTGTTGTGATTGTGTAATTTTCCCCACACTATCAAAGGTATAACTTTGATTGTACTGGCCATTGTTGTAATCAATATTGCTTAAAAGAGTATCTTTTTGGTAAGAATAGTTGATATTTCTTCCATTCCCATAGCCCATACTCGCTATCGTTCCATTTGTGTTATACGTGTAAGTAATTATCACGTTGCCGTTGTACTTGATTTGGCTAAGCCGTTGGTTGGTATCATACCCATATTCTACCAGCTTCCCGTCTGGGTATCTCAAACTGATCGCTTGGCCATTTAGATTATAGATGTATTGAATATCCCAGGTTTTATTGATCGCTTTTGCTGTTGTTGTTTCTTTGGTAATTCTGCCCATACTATCAAAATCATAACTTGTGACTGAATCTGGTGTTTCAGCTTTAACAAGCTTTCCTTTGGCATTGGAGTGACTGGTTTCATCATAGGTTAAAGTTTCTTGGACCTGACCATTTAATAAGGATTGAATAACTCTTCCTTCGGAATCATATTGATAACTATAAGTACGGTAAGGAGTAGTGGAATTATTTTTAGCAAAAATTTGTACAGAATCTATGATGCTGGGGTTATTGGTATTGTAGGTTGTTTGGCTACGAAGTGAAAGTGCGCCTCCTGTAGCCTGATTTTTTGTGAAGTAGACTTTGATTGGCCTACCATAATCATCCGTATCCGTCTTGTGAATCAAGTTTCTAGGGTCAATTGTTTGCGAGGTTTCTCCAAACCCGTTGTAGCTTATTTGGGTAATACCACCACCAGTATCTATTGATTGTATCTTTCTACCCAATTCATCCAATATCTGGATACTTTGTCTACCCAAAGGATCGGTTGATGTAATCTGGTTCATCGCAGGAGTATCATAGGCAATCGTAGACGTCCCAAAATCAGGAGAAATACTTTGTGTTTTTCTTAGATATTGATCATATAAGATTGAACTTTTAAGAACCCAAACTCCATTTTGTTTTTTGTATACCTTGGAAGGTAAATTGGAAAAATAGTACTCGGTTTTAACCTCTTCTTGGCCAGTAAGCTGGCTTAAAATAGCTCTGCCCAAGCTATCTACGGTTTGGGTATTTGCAATTCCGCCACTGGTACTTGTCGTGGTTTTTAAATCTGATGAGTATGTAACGGTATCCTGACTACCATCAGGATAGTTAACATGTGTAAGACGGCCATAATCATCATACAAATAATTGGTAACATTCCCATTGATATCCGTATTTTGCTTGGTTTTTCCAGTCCATGTTTCAATTTTAGTCTGAGCACTTTTTCTATTAAGAACGCTAGTAATAATAATTTGGTTAGGGAAAGATTCGTCATAGGTAAATGTTTCTAGAATTACATTTCCATTAGCAGGAAATTTACTTACTGACGATAGCGCACCTTTTGATGTATATGTTTGTTCTAAAATCTTTATGCCAGATGAATTCAATCCCTTAAATGTTTGAAAAGCTTTTCCTTGGGGATTGTACGTATAAAAATAGCTTCTAGAAACACCGGGCGTTGCTGCAGGATATAGCTTGCTGGTTTTTAATAAATGAATCATATTGTTAGGAGACACATAGGTGCTGTCCGTATAATAAGTCATTTCTTGAATTAAATAATCAGACGTTCCTTTTTGGGTTATAATTTTGGTTGGATTAGCATAACTGTCATACTCATATTTCGTAATGGACTGTATGCTGTTATTCTTTTTATTCGTTGTTTGTGTGGGTGAATTATTGGAGTAGTCCCAACTTGTTTCGGTGCTAAAAATCCCCTGTGTTTTTTTTACCAGCATGCTTTGATCAAAAATATATGTTTCATCCTGTAAAACAGAAGGGTTGTCTAAGGTAACGTTGTTAAAATAATACAATGTTTTAGACGTATCCCAGACAGGACTATAGGCCACTTGCTTGGGTTGGTTATAAATATTTAATGAATAGACTATATTGAAAACGTCTTGAGTTTCTCCACTCGATGATGGCTCATAGACTGTTTTTTTATTCACAACAGGAAAATGTCTATAATCTTTAATATTGTCACGTTCATCCATTTGTCCTGAAATAACATATGAATAATCAACCTTTCCTCCAAAGGAATCGACTTTCCTTGTCAAAACATAGCCATCTTCATACGGTGAGCCCAATGACATAAATGTGTAACTATAATTTATCGCTGGCAAATTATTAGTTTGAACAGACGTTAAATTCCCATTGATGTCATAAGAATATTTAATATTAACTGTGACCCCATTCGTATTTTTATACCCAATATTGGTAATAAGATCGTTTTGCAATGAGGAGTTGGCGTTTCCTGATCCTCCATATGAAAATACAACATTATGCCCATAGGTATCCGTAATTTTAGTTAGTCTCGATGCGACACCTCCAAAACCTGCAGTTGCACTGAAAGGGTAGTAGGATTGAGCAATATTAACAAAACTCTGTTCGAGACTACTGCCAAAAACAACTGCTAATTTTGAAAAAATATTTTCACCTGTATAGGGTTGTTGATAACCAGAGTATGTGAACGTTAGTTTGTTATTATACAAATCTGATATTTCTGAAACATTAAATCCACGAACAAAACAATTCCTAAACCCATTCATTTGGCTGCTTGGAGAAACATAGGTTACGAAGAGACTTCCAGAGAACTTAATAGTTTGACCAGAAGACGTATGTAAAATAATCCCGCTAACCCCAAACGCAATTCCAGAGTCAGTTACTTTTTCCACATAATCAGAACTGCCAGGTGTTTTACTTTTATATTTTTTTGATTGTGGATCCAGTTCAAAAAGCTCTACTGCGCCTCCTCTATCAATAGCTACTTGTTTAAAAGTTGAATACCCATCTACATCAATTTCTGCAAAATAAGCTCTCATGCCAACATTAAGTTCCCATCCATGATTGGAATATCCGCTCCATTGATCACCGTTAAAGGGATATAGCGTTCCATTTGATCTGTATTTAAGGGAATTATAAGATCGGCTAATACTTAAATCCAAACCATTCCGCCCAGGAAGATGTAGATCTTCTTCTGCCAATTCAACTCCTCCTTGAGATAGATTTAAATCCCCCGAGCTAAATTGATTTTTCTGAGAAGAAACCGCATTTAAAACTTCCGAAACTGGTGAAACATTTCCTAAAAAAGGCCCCACAGATGCAGCAAAGTATTTTCCAGGAGTACTAGATTTAGAATTAGCTGTTGGATAGAAGCTTCCCGACCAATCAAATTTTTCATTTAATACTTCAGCACTTAAACAGCTTGTAAAAAAAAGACTCATTGTCATCAAGACTAAGATTTTTTTGAGAGACATAAAAGGATGCTTTCTTTATTTTGATTCTAATTTTTCAACTCTATTTTTTAGATTTTTATTTTCCTTATTAAGTTGAATAACATATAAGTTAAGCTCTTCAATTTTTTGAAGTAACAATGCTTGAAGTTGATTTACATCTTTTTGCGTACCAACAATCTCTTTTTCTGATGGCACATCTGGTAAATGTTTATAGATGCTAATAAACTTTTCGACATCGTCTATCGATCTCAATGAATATCCTGCCTCAAAAACCTTATCGGCCCATCCTAGAACGGTATACGATACACTTGTTGCCATCAAAGACCCTTTCACCTCTAATTTAGCTGAAGGTGTTGTTGTTCCAATTCCGACATTGCCATTATCTTTAAATGTCATAACAACATCATTCAAGCCATTAGAAAACACTGAAAAAAGACCAGAAGTCGGATACTCCGCAAAAAGCCCCCATTTGCTTTGACTGTTTTGCTGAAACCGGATTAGAGGCACATTTGTACCTACACCTGCCGCATTAATATGTAAGGCTGTTTCGTTATTTGCGAGATCTGAAATTTCCAAACGAGCTGTTGGCATCGTTGTTCCTACACCCAGTTTTCCATCTGAAGTAAAAGTGAATTTTGGATCGCTGTTTCGGCGTAGATACACCTTGTCTGTTTTAATTCCTAAATAAAAATCCCAGTTATTTGGGCCGGAAAGCCGAATGGATGGACTGGCGACACTATCCCCTAATCGTAAATCTCCAGATTGAACCCAGGTCATACCTGTCATAGTTGTAGCCGTTAAAGTGGTTTGTCCGTTTACACCAAAGGTTCCATTGATATCCAACGTTTTAGATGGGTTACTATTATTAACCCCCACATTACCGTTTGTTGCGATACGTAGACGCTCACCAGGCGTTCCACCGGTTTCAGCTGTTTGAATGACCAGTGGGCCCCAGCTGTTGAGGTAGGGAGTCG
>CAZFCP010000032.1:0-10223 GCA_964517775.1 uncultured Candidatus Marinamargulisbacteria bacterium
AGATAATCCAGCTTGGCACTGTAGTGGTATAAAATATCCTCAACATAATGTTCCAGCAAAAATACTTTGACATTATTTAAAACCGGTTCGCAGATTGTTTCCCAAAGTGATGTGGAAGTCGCTTGTGTCATAGTAGCCCCAATCGATCCAGAATCGGGTTCAGATATACGGTTTCATCCAGGGATTTCATAATGCTTTGAGGAAGAAGGGCTCCCAGTAAATGGCGGTGTTCTTCCTTGATTTTTTCAACTAGATCCTGTTTTAGGGCTTTATCGCTGATTTGCAGTTTTTGGAGGTCGGTATCAAATTTTTGTCTGTCTTTCAGACGTTCTTTAGAATCAATACGGCGGTATTCATTTTGAGGGATATGTTCGCTGTAAAAGGCTTTTTTATCTGTCATTCTACTCTTCGGATAAAATGCCTATGGATTGAACTTTAATTTGAGGAACGATTTCATTGTAGGATAAAACAGCAAGCTGAGGATAATTACGTTCGGTAAAGCGTTTTAAATGAGCCCGAAGTCTTGGCGAGCAAAGTGCCACGGATGGCTTTTCCATTTTGTTGAAGTTTTGAATATGCTCACCGATTTGTGCCAAAAGCTTTTCTCCTAATTGCGGGTCGAGAGCCAGGAATGAACCGTATTCGGATTGATGTACGGAACTGATCATGGTTTCTTCCAGACGCGGATCGATTGTGAATACTGTAATAATATCATCTTTATCAGCATATCTCCCACAAATCTGCCTCGCAAGGGATTGGCGTACATATTCGGCAAGCAGGTTGGTGTCTCTGGATACGTGAGCGTAGTCGGCAAGACGTTCCATGATGGTGGATAAATCCCGGATGGAGACCCGTTCTTTTACAAGGGTTTGAAGGACTTTGTGAACCTGGCCGAGGGATAACATATCGGGAATAAGCTCTCTAACAATCGCGGCGTTGGTATTTTTGACCAGCTCGATGAGAGACTGAACATTTTGGCGGGTCATGATTTCATCGGAATGTTGTTTGATGGATTCTGAAAAATGGTTGGCGATAAAGTCGGTGATATTTTGAGCCGGGACGGAAATTTCCTGAAGCTGTTCGATTTGATCTTCGGATACCCAGGTTCCCTGCATACCTGTGGACGGGTCATACGCTTCGATGCCGCTGATGCCTGATCGCCGCAGTTCGGCACTGCTTCTGGGTACGAAGAAGTGGCCAGGTAAGGCTTCGCCGTTTGCGATACGGGTTCCACGGATTTCTATTTCATATTGATTCGGCGGCAGAGACAAATCGTCCATAACCCTTACCCCGGGGATTACAAATCCCAATTCCTGCCCGATGTGATACCTCACCAGCGTAATACGCTCCAGCAACGGCCCGTTTTGAGTGGGATCGATCAAAGGAACCAGATTTCGCCCCGTTTTAAGGCTGATAGGATCCAAACTAAGTGTGTTTAAAAGGTTTTCAGGTTTTTTCATGGCATCTTTGGCGGCTTCCTGACTGGATTCCGAACTCATCTCATCTTTGAGGCTGTTGGCTCTCATAATGCCAAAAGCGGAGGCTCCGGATACGCCGGCCATAATCAGAAACGGCATGGTTGGAAGCCCTGGTACAAAGGAGAATAAAAAGAGGATAACGGAGGTTACAGCAAAGGCCTTGGGCTGTGAAAAAATCTGGGCGCTGACATCTTTTCCCAAACTGGTTTCTGAAGCTGATTTGGTTACAACCAGACCGGTTGCAATTGAAATAAGCAGTGCCGGAACCTGTGCTACCAGACCGTCTCCTATGGTAAGCCGGGTAAACAGTTCCATGGCTTCGCCAAGTTGCAGATCCTGCTGGAATCTCCCAATTAATAATCCGCCGATAATATTGATGATAACGATAACGATACCGGCAATGGCGTCCCCTTTAACGAACTTGTTAGCACCGTCCATGGATCCAAAAAATGTAGATTCGCGTTCCAGTTTTCTCCGGCGTTCTTTTGCCTGATCGGCATCAATAAGCCCGGCATTAAGGTCTGCGTCGATACTCATTTGTTTTCCGGGCAAGGCGTCTAAGGTAAACCGTGCGGCAACCTCGGCAACACGCTCGGAACCTTTTGTAACAACCATGAACTGTACAAGGGTAATAATGGCAAATGCCACAACTCCCACCACGAAGTTTCCACGGGTTACAAAGTCAGCAAAGGCCAATACAACGTGACCGTCAAAATCTGGTCCCAAGCTGAGAATAAGTTTAGTTGAGGCAACGTTTAACGATAGACGAAAGAGGGTTAAAACAAGTAGTAAGGATGGAAAAGCAGCGAAATCTAAAGGTTGAGATAAGTACATGGCGACTAAAAGCACCATAACGGAAATAGCGATATTGATAACCATTAAAAGGTCTAGGAAGAAGGTAGGAATAGGGACAATCATCACGCAAATGATGACGATCAGGACGAATGCTAAGATAACATCCGCTAAACTAAATAGATTTTTAAGTTGCTTAAAACCAAACATCTAAGAGATAATCCTTGCTTTCTTTTTCTGTTTTTTCTTAAGATTATAAACAAAAGCCAGGATTTCAGCCACGGCTTTATAATATTCCATGGGAATCTCTTCATCGACCTCCACAACTTTGAACATGGCTTGAGCAAGAGGAGGGTTTTCAATAATCGGAACATTGTTCTCCTGGGCAATACGCCGAATTTCCTGTGCTACCAGTCGTTTTCCTTTGGCCAGCACTTTTGGTGCTTTCATATCGTTGGGTTTATAGGAAATGGCAATGGCAAGATGAACCGGATTTGTCACAACAACGTCGGCGTTAGGGACAGCGCCCATCTGACGCCCCTGAGCCATTTGTCTGGCGGCGTCTTTTTGCCGTTGTTTGACCATCGGGTCTCCCTCAAGTCTTTTGTATTCATCTTTGATTTCTTTTTTAGACATGCGTAGAGATTTCATGTATTCCCACTTTTGATAGAAGTAATCAAAAATAGCGATAATCAGATAAAAAATACCGACACGGATTACAATTTTCATCATCAGTCCGCCTGTGAAGGCCATGATTTGCCACAAACCCAACTGCAGGGACAAAATGACCATGAAAAAGTCTTCTTTAATAACCGAATAAATCAACATGATAACAATGGCCATTTTTATCAGAGATTTTAACAGCTCGATGTATTGCTTCATGGTGAAAAATTTTTTGAATCCTTCTATGGGATTTAATTTTTCAAGTTTTGGCTCTAAAGACTCTACGGAAAGTAAAAAACCGGTTTGAAGCACCTCAACAATAATGGCGGTTAAAAATGTAGCGCCAAGCAAGGGCAGCATAATCCACATAAAGGTTTTTAAAACATCCATTAAGAGATAGCCAGCAATGCTCATGGTGAAGTTGACGGGGATGTAGGCGTAAACATCAAACGACAGTTTTACCAGCCTGTCCCAAATGGTTGGCGCCATATTTTTAAGCATAAAAAACGACACCAGTACCATGATGGATGCGGTTAAGTCTTTGCTTTTTGCAATTTGTCCTTTTTTACGGGCTTCCTGCAATTTGTGAGGGGTAGGTTCTTCGGTTTTTTCGCCTGAGTCTTGTTCGCCCATTGTTTATCCTATCGGCGTTTGGAGTGCATGAAACAGTTGCAGCAAATGGGCGGTAATAAAGTCGAGAATTTTATAAATACTGCCTACGATGCTGGGTGCGATGGCTAAAAACACAAGAAGACTGATAGACGGTTTGATTTGAAAGCCCAGCTGAAACACGTTGACCTGCTCGGCAACTTTGTTCAACATCCCAAATCCAAAATCGATTAAAAACACAACCAAAAGAATAGGGGCTGATAACTGGACGCCCAGATATAAAATATAACTTCCTAATTTTAAGACTTCGTAGGCTCCGGCGGCAAGGTTTGCCTGACCTCCAACAGGAATGATTTTAAAGCTTTGAACCACAGCCGATAACACCAGGTGATGACCATCGATGGCCAGAAACATCATAAAAGCTACCCATTTTAATAACAGGGACATTAACGTGATGTTCCGTCCTGATGAAGGATCCAGTAACGAGGCCACGCTTAATCCGGCCTGGGTGTCCATTAAACTGCCTGCAAATTCGATGCCGGTTACAAATAAATCCAAAACAAAACCAATCATGGCTCCGATAGTAATTTCTGTTACCAGCGTAAAAAGAAACTGAATACTGGTTGTTGGAAGTTCTCTTGAAACCGGGACTACAAAAATCAGAAGGGAGGAGGTCCAGAATGCGATCATGATTTTGCTCATGGCAAAGACTTCACGGCGGCTGAACACAGGAGCGGTCAGAATAACACCCAGCATCCGTGTCATGATGAGAAATAAAATGAATATAAAGTGAATATACACTAGCGTGCGTACATGGGAATATTGCGCCACAGATGTACGGTCATTTCAATAATAACCCGTGCTGTCCATGGAAATGTGGCTGCCAATACAAGAAATACTACGATCATTTTTGGAACGAAGGTCAGTGTTTGTTCCTGAACCTGAGTTACGGCTTGAATCAAAGCAATAACCAATCCTACCAAAAGCCCCAACCCTACGCTGGGTAAGGATGTGATGAGAATAACCTGGATGGCTGTACCTAAAATACTGTTAACGGTATCGATATTCATGTGGACTCCTATCTGAAACTGAGAAGCAGTCCCTGGATGATGAGATTCCATCCGTCAGTCAGTACGAATAATAAGATTTTAAACGGAAGTGAAATCATGGCTGGTGATAACATAAACATACCCAGCGATAACAGAATGTTGGATACAACAAGGTCGATAACCACAAACGGGATAAAGAGAAGAAATCCGATTTGAAAGGCTGTTTTAAGCTCGGAAATGATAAAGGCCGGGATGATAACAAAAATAGGAATGGTGTCGTAAGAGCCTGTGTATTTGACCTGGGAAAACTCTAAAAATAAGGCCAGATCTTTTTCTCTGGTAAATTTCAACATGAACTTTCTGAAAGGTTTGATTCCCAGATCCAGGGCCTCACGTTGAGAAATACGACCTTCTTTGTAAGGCTTATAAGCCGTTGTATTGACTTCATTAAAGGTTGGAGACATAACGAAAATACTCATAAACAGGGCAAGCGACACGATAACCATGTTTGGTGGTGCCTGCTGTGTACCAATGGCTTGTCTGATCATGCTGAGTACGATAACGATACGTAAAAAACAGGTGGTTGAGATCAGAAAAAATGGAATAAGGGTAATAAATGAGAGTGAAAATAATAGATTTAATGAGGTGCTGAATCCCGGTGATTTGGTGAGATCTTCGAGGTTCAGGTTAAGTGGCTGGGCGGCACCTTGTGCGTAGAGAGTTATGGGAACAAGGACAAGCGCTGCAATACAAAGTCCCAGGATGGCTTTGCGGCCTGATAGACGCTGCAGCAGAGACACTATGGCGGAGGTTTTTTGTTTAAGCTGAAATAGGCTCCTCAATAGATTCTCCTAGTTTATCTAAAATTTTTAACTCTTTCCCGGCAAGGCTTACCAGTAATTCCTGGTTGCGAACTTTCACAATAACCAGAGAAACCCCTTGTTCTAATGCCAACCTGTCGATGACCTTCATTTCACCACTAAAATGATGTTTATGCAATGCACGGGATGCTCTTAAAATGACATAAAGAACACCCAATACTACGGCAAGCGAAAAGATAGCTTTGATGTAGTAGGAAATTTCAATCATGCAGACTGGTTAAATTTGTCCGGGGGTTGCGATAATCGATGTGATTCTTAACCCATAGTTGCTATCGATGGCAACTACTTCACCTTGAGCGATAATTTGTCCGTTAACAACAAGATCCAGAGGTTCTCCAACTAATCTTTCAAGTTCGATAATCGATCCTTCAGACAGTTCAAATACTTCTTTTAGAGACACTTGAGAACGTCCAAGCTCAACAGAAATATTGATAGGAATGTTTCCGAATAAATCCATTTCCACTTTTTTTCCGTGGGTTTCTTCAACAAGAGTCGGGAATTGAATATCCGCTATTTCCGGTTGATCCAATTGGTCGTCAGTTTCGTAGGATACGCCTTGATTTCCGTCTTCAGCGAAGTCTGAAAACGCCTGCTCCATTACCGGATCAATATCGTCTAGGGGATCTTCAAAAGGTTTACGCTTTGCCATAATTCAGTACCTCTTTGGTTAGTTGGTCGTAGTCACGAGCGCCTTTGGAATTTGGCTCGTATTCAAAAATGGTCTGTCTGTAGCCTGGTGCTTCGGAAAGCGCTACCGTAAGATGAATAGGGGAAGATACTTTTCCTGGAAAGACTCTGTTGAGACTTTCAAGTATTTCTTTTGATTTTGAGTTTCTTTTGTCAAAAAAAGTAGGAACAACATTGGATATTGCTACTTTTTTGCCCATCATTTTATTCATGATTTGAATATTCTTCAATAGCTGTTTTACACCAACCAGTGATAAAAACTCCATAGACACCGGTAAAATGATTTCATCTGAGAAATAAAGTGCATTTTGATTTAACAGATTCATTGAAGGTGCGCAGTCCAATAAAATAAAATCATATTCTGTAACATCCTGAAGAACCTGTGTCAGTAAAGACTCTTTGTTTTTCATGGTGGCCATAGACAGTTCTGCCGGATAAAGCCGTTCGTTTGAGCAAATAACATCCAGATTTTCCCGGGCTGCTGTAGCGCATTCGTGGTAAGGCTTTTGCTGAATCAGAAGATCGTATACGGTTTTCCGAGGCGTAAGGCCAAGGTAGTAAGATACGGATCCTTGAGGATCAAGATCCACAATTAGAACTTTAAATCCTGATCGGGATAGGGAATGGGCCAGGTTAACAACTGTACTTGTTTTTCCTGTGCCGCCTTTATAGTTGATAATGCTGATACTTCTTGTCATTAAAAGTGGTCATCCAGGCTGTCCCAGGAAAAATCGTCTTCACTGGTGGTTTTTTGAGGTTTTTTTTGAGTTTTGTCCTGTTTTGGAGCTTCCTCTTCTTCTTCATTATCGAAGCTGCCAAAATCGTCGTTATCGCTGAATAGATCGTCATGATCCTGTTCGTCGAATTGTCCATTGTCAAATGAGGCTGTTTCCTGTTTGGCTACAGGTTGAGAGTCCTCTTCGGATTCAAATAAATGATCGTAATTATCCAGATCATTTTCTTCCTCGTCTTCGTCCTCTTCAAAGCTTGAGGTCTCTGGTGCTGGAGGTTGAGGTTGTCTTGCTGCCGGAGGAGGAGGTGGCGGAGTCTCACTAGAGAAAGATGAACTGCTTCCCCAATTGTCACCCCCACTATTTCCACCAAAGCTTAGAAATCCACCGCCCATCATATCCGAGCTGTCTTCTTCAGGCTGTGCAATAGGATCTTGCGTATTGGTAAGCTGTACATTGGCAAATGGAATGGATTGTTGTGAGTCGTAAGATGAACTTTCCGATTTATATCGTTGAGGTTGATTTGTTGTTTCAGGATCCATAAAGATAAGCTGAACAGCTACGTGATTTTGAAATACGCCAAGCTGGCCGGATAACTTGGTTCTGTCTCCAATCAACACTTCTATAGGAGAATCCAGATGGCTATCAAGTGGCACAATATCGCCTACCTGAAGACTTTTTAATTCTCTCATGGTTAAAGAGGCCCTTCCAAGGACAGCTTTTACCGGTGTTTTTAAGGTTTTAATGGTTTTAGGTTTAAATTGAATATTAGGTTTGATAGGATCGGGAAGAAGCGATAACGCATACAACAGTTTTCGTAATACTTCGCTGGGGTAGGCCCAAACGATTTTGTATAAATCACTTTTTCCAAAATAGACGTAGAATGAAAACACACAAACGGCTTCTCTGAGAGGTAGTTTTTTATCAGGTACAAAACGGCCGCAGATAAAATCAAGATTCATCTGGCTTTTGCTGAATAACGACCGCCATTGTTGGGTGAGCGTAGGGATCAGCTGCTCGATTTCACCCTGAAGAATGCTCATTTCAATTTCGCTGATAGATAAAGAGTGGGTTTCTTCGCCATTACCGCCGGTTAAACGGTTGATGAGGCAATCGGCAAGTCCCCAATCCAGTACAAGATTGATTTTTCCAAGTTTATCAATTTGAAAATCGCATTGTACAACCTGGGAATTGTATTGAGAGATAAAGTCCTGATAGGACATCTGGGAGGCTGTAACGGTGTGTAATTCTACGTGAATATCCAGATCGGACGAAATTTTTTGAATGAGGTTTTCGGCTAAACGGTAATGTATATAATGTGCTTCCCGTACTTTTTCTTTCGGAAGGCTGTTAAACCCGATATTTTTAATAGTGGATACATGGATAGGGTTTTCGTTTTCATCGCGGTATTGAATAGTGGTCCAGTCTCCTACGGCTGCAGGAAGTTTGATAGCTCTGGAATAGGCGAATTTTTGCTTGGACATGGACATTTACTGTTTCTCCAACCTGATGAAAACGGGGGATCCGTCGTCTTGAAAAAAAGGTTTTCCTTTTAGAAGAATAATTTTCCCTTTTTGAGTGCTTTGTGTTCTGCGGTCAAAGTAAGTAATGTCTTCGGTTTGCATGTTTTGCAGGGTCTCCTGTGACTGTTGCGGTGCTGTAGGACTGGCTATGGTGGATAGCTCTCCTCCTGAGTTTAAAAGAGGGCTGATATCGCGACTTAATCCGGCTTCTATATCAAGGTTTTGTTGTGTAAGTTTCGAATTGCGCTGAGCTACATCTCCAAATGTTTCTCCGAACAATTCTTTTTCAAAAACGACTTTAGCATTATAGGTTAAGGGTCTGTCAACATCGTGCATTAAACAGATGACATTTTCAGTGCTTCTGCTAATGCCTATGACAATACCAATACCAGTAAGTTTATGTTCTTTATCGCTTAATGGCAAGGTCTTGCCAAAAAATTTTGTTTTTAAAAAATTGACTAATTTTAAAACGGGTTTGTTGCTGGAGCTAAATGGGGAAGATCCGGTGCCTGAGACGTTATTTTGAGCTTGTTGAATTTGATTAAGAAGCACATTCTGATCGGATAATGATGAATCTGCCTGAGCGATGTAAACAGGGGCTATCATTCCAGTTCAAAGTCTCCTTCTTCATCTGTATGACTATCTTTTTTAGGCTGATGTTTCTGGCGTTTCTGAGAATCGGAATCTGAGGAATTGTTAGCAAGTTGAAGTGAAAACGGGCTGTTTATTTTTTGTGTCATTAATTGGGTTAGAGGATTAAGATGTTGCTTAAGGTCTTTTAAAAGTTCATCGGAAGCAAACACGGTGATATTAAGTTTTCCATTGGTTTTTTCAATCTTGATTTCAATTGGAAGCGTATCACTTTTAAAGTGAACAACAGGGTACGGCACGCCTTCTGCATAATGAACGCTGGCAACAAGCACCCGTTCAAGGGTTGGCACCGGGCTAGCTTGAAACTGAGGAATAGGAACATGAATCCAGAATTCGCCGCCTTTTACCATCACATTAACTTTTTGAAGCGGATCTTCCGGTTTTGGATTTTCAGCTTTTTTGTAAGTGTTAGGTTCTGTTTCAACGTGAGACTCGCCTGGGCTTTTCTCGGCTTCTTTTAAATCTGAAAAAAAATCCTGAGACTTCGAGGATTTGCGAATCCCCAACGGTTCAAGTTTTAGACGATCTAAAGATTCTGGCTGAATTTTCATTTGCTCTTTACGTCTTGCCCGTCTTTTTTGATTTTATAACGGTAGGCATCAAAAACCTGGCCTAATTTTTTGGAATACAGGCCATTTTTAATAAAGGATTTTTTTAGAGGGAAACGCTGTTGAAGACGAAGTCCCAGTTTTGCAGCAAGGGCATCGAGGTCTTCAAAGGTGAAAGGTTTGGCTTTGTAATAGGGATTTTTACCTTCGATAAGCTGACCTAAATCGCGAACACCGGCTCTGATAAAATCTTCGATATCCGGGTTTAAGGCCATAGGAACTGATACGGTCACATCTGATGGAAGAATGGATAAGGCCTGCTCTACGATATTAAGCATGTCTGTTTTTGAGGCTGGATTTTTGCCTGAATATGGTGTGCCGGCTTCAGGTACAAAGTTTTGAATAATTACATCATGAATGGTGCCGTAGGTCTGATGGATTTTTGCAATTTCTTTTAAGACGGATTCTCTATGACTTTTTGATTCGCCGATTCCGACCATAATTCCTGTGGTTGTAGGAAATTTCAGCCGTCCTGACCATTCCAGAAGTTTTAAACGCAATTCCAGTTTTTTTCCTGGAGATTTTGAATACACTTTTGAAAAGGCAGATTC
>CAZFCP010000033.1:0-9978 GCA_964517775.1 uncultured Candidatus Marinamargulisbacteria bacterium
TCTTATATGAGCTAATACACCAGCAATAACAGCCAACGTTGCTCTTTCATCGAAAGAAAAAGAAGGCCCCAATCTATTTAGAAGCTTGTAAAAAGCAGGGCAATTCAACATCACCTCATCAACTGTTTTTGCGCGCCTTAATAAGGCGCTATCAGCCGTTGTAAATTCACTATATTTTCTAGTTTTTTCACGCGCTCCATCCAATTCAGACCACCATTTAAAAATGATGTCAAACTTAGAATCTTGATAAACCGTTTCATTCATGAGCTTCCTCCTTTAATCCGATTGTTTTTCGAATCTGATTTTTGAACTTTTTTGAATGCAAAATTCTCCTGGCTTTAATGAAGGATTCCATACTTTCAAATTCTGTTTGACCAGCAGATGTCCATTTGTCATAGATGGCTAGAATAGAACGCAATAGGACTCTATTCCATTGTTCCTGAGCAGGCTCAAGCTTCAAGCTTCTTTCTTCATTTTGCACAGCATAAGACTGATCTAAAACAAATTGCACATCATCCAAAAACTTCCTAAAGTAGCTTTCCGTAGAACTCCAAAATTCCCTATCAATTCCTTCAGGGGTGCCCTCTGATTTTCTAGCTGAACGAATCTGTTTGCGAAGCGTAAACAGAGACTCCTCTGCTGCATTCAATCCTGATTTAATGACTTCAAAAAAGTTATCGAGATTCTCTTTCTGAAAAGTAGTATGTTCAAAAAGTATCAATGGGATCTTAGATTCTTGCCAACCTCTAGCCTTCATATTGTCCATATCATATCCAAAAGCCCAAATACACGCCCCAGCTTCTATTCTACGTTCTCTGGCAACAGAAATATTTTTTGAAACCAAAATAGCAGATTTTTCACTAGAGTCTCCAAATGTCCAACCCAACCAATGCTTGTAAGTCATACCACCTGCATTTGGATGCAACGGAAGAGTATCTGTACCTTTTTTATAATAAGGACTAAGAACATGCTGCCAAGCCAAATAGTTCGCCCCATAATTTTGAGTATAGTATGACTGGATACAGTCAATATTTTGAGCACCAGAAATACCACAACTCCAATTTTTTATTAAGCTCGAATCAAACCGTATACGTCTAGGGGTTGCCCAAAACATCAACAATGGATGATTATTCATAGGAGTGATAGTCTTTTCAGACTCGCTTGTAATTGTAGGTGCTAACCAAGGAAAGATAGTCTCTGGCTTGGATTCCCAATTCGGGGCATCTTCTTCGATCTGCCCTTTTGGCAAAACATTAGCCCATAACAATTCCCAAAGCGTTTGAGGTCGGTTCATCTGAGCTTTTGGCACAATTAGGGTTGTTAATGGACCACCTCCACGTAGACCTGTACGATGACCAGCTCCTCCACTTGGAGCATTCAACTGAAGACTAAACAAAGCCAAGGCTGCCATAGTTAAACTCAAAGATTCAAACCGGTCTCGTTTTACAAAATGGTCTTTATTATCCTTAAGCGTTTTCTCCCCAGGCTCATCAATTAACAAAGATCCAACAGACTTCAAATCCAATTTTTTAGTATCCAGATTCAAATCCTGCATAAATCGAGGGCCATCTCCCAAAAGCTCAAAAGCAAAAGTCACTTTTTCAAATTTTTGCTGCAAAACTTCTGGGGATGGAACCTCCGAAACCCGCATCCATTTTTTCCAGTCATCATTGGAACTTGGGGGGCAACAAGTTTGAAGAAGCCCAATCATAAATTGGGCCATAGCACCGTTAAAATCTGGTCGTGGCAAATCAAAAGCCACTATAGGGTCATCAACAAAATCAAGAGTTATATCTGACGGTCGAATCGTTTTATGTTGGCCAGATTGCGTTTTAACGGGAATCCATGGGCTCGTGATTAAGTTCATTTTTTTTACCTCCTTTGTTTTCCATATGACAACCCTTCCCTTTCTGAATACTGTACAGCCACAATATCGCCCTTTAAATTTTTTGCTTTTCCGACCCAATAATTTTCTTCAGGAAACATAACAACCACCAGCTCATACTCCCCTTTCTTTGGCCAAGTTTCCTTCACATCTTCAATAGCTTTTTGAATATCCCGAGAATACCCATCATATTCTGAAGCTATTTTCACCTTTCTCACCTGAACCTCACTCAAAAACCAAGAGGGCTTATCATCCTGATCCACGTTCCAAGGACATAATTTTCCATCAATCCACCTGGCCAATCGTATTTTTATAACATCCTCACCCAACCTCGTTTTTGCAACAATATCATCTTCCCAAGCACCTTCAATGGAATATCCTGTACTGCGCTTAATCGCTACTTGTTTAGCCTCAAAAGATTTTGCACTATCTTTACCATCCGCACGATTTACACTACCAATAAGGCTTGCAGGAATTTTTTCTTCTATGTCTCCTTTGTCATACACATGCTCAACAGCCTCCCGTAGTTGTTCTGGAATCTTGATTTTTTTACACCTTGAGATCCAATCTGATGTAAGCCATAACTCACCATGATCATCGTATACAGCCGATGTCCCAGGAAGAAGCTTTGTTACCCAGTCCTTTGTACAATCTTTTTGTGGGGATGGTGAAAAAACAATCAATTCTGGGGTATGACGCTGTTCCACATCAGACCTACTTCCACCAGCATCTCTAGTATGGCGCTGAAGCCGCCCTATTCTTTGAATAAGCAAGTCTATTGGAGCCAAATCACTAACCATATAGTCGAAATCGAGATCAAGAGACTGCTCTACAACCTGGGTTGAAATCACTATTCGACCTTGACGCTGATTAGATACACTCACCTTACCAAATCTACCAACAATATCTTCTTGAATACGCCAACGATCACCCAACGTAAACCTGGCATGAAACAAGACTACGTTATCTTCACCAAGTTCCTTGCAAAGTTTTTGATATGCCATTATTGCATCCTGAACAGTGTTTCGAATCCAAACCACACAATAACGATGTGATTTTTCCAAGATATAGCTCAAAACCTCTGACTCTTGATCTATCAACCGAAACGCAACCGTTCTCTTAGAATTTGAACTAGCTTCAATAGGAATTTCGACTTTATTTTGAGCATCAACAGAAGTTAATAATGGATAATCAAAAGACAAGGATTCATTAGAATCAAATACTTGGCCCAAGCCTTTTTTAAAAGAAGCTAGAAGTTCTTGCTTTGTAGATTTTGGCAATGTAGCCGACAGCAAAATAACAGAACCTCCGATAGAGGCATGAAATTCTAAAAGTTTTTGAGTTAAGCCATGCATATACGTATCACTGGCATGGACCTCATCTAAAATAAGAACCTTATTGTATAACCCAAACAATCTGAGGGATTGATGCTTAACAGGTAAAATACCCAAAAGGACCTGATCAATTGTTCCTACGCCTATATCAGCCAAAAGAGCCTTTTTTCGGCTATCAGAAAGCCAAGAACTACATTCTGCAGTCGCTGTAAATTCTTTATTTGAATCCCCTTTGTACTCAATAGATTTATTACTATTAGAAACTGCAGATAAAAACTGAGTATTTAACCGATTTGCAGAATGAGCAAGCATAACATTAGGATGACTTTTTTCATCAAAAAAGGATCTATAGACCGTCTCAACCCGATTAAACATCGAATCAGCTGTTGCCATAGTCGGCAATCCAAAATAAAGCCCATCAGCTTGTCCAAGCGCAACTAATTTATGCGCAAGAGCTAGAGCCGCTTCAGTTTTTCCAGCCCCCATTACATCTTCAAGAATATAGAGTGTTGGAGAAGAAGAAATTTTTAGAGTGTCAATCATTTTCTGAAGAGGGGTTGGAACGGTTATCGCTGAAAAAAGCTCGACTAGCGTCTGTTCACGACTAGGCATGCATACCTCTATTCCTGTCTCAGAAACTGCTTTTTTTGCTGAAGGGGTTGCTCTTTCAAGCCAATAAGTTTTCAAATCCATTTTTTGAGGCTCATATTTAAAAACGTCATCGTTAGAGCCTAACCAATCACAAAAAACAGCAAAGCCGGCAAACCACCATGATGTCTGAACAATAGCGTCAGAATCAATTTGACAATCCGTCTCCTTAAAAAAATGAAGTTTCTCTATTTCAAAAAACTGATTAATCCAATACACATACTCTGAAAGGTGATCACTGTTTTCAGTTGAAAAATAACTATCCAAACTCCCACCTAAATTCTTTTGAGGAGGTTTTCCATGATGCCCTGTAATAGCCCTTAATAAGGAAGCGCACGCCTGGAATACCGAACTTGAAACTGTATTTTTCAAAATACAAAATATCGTATCCCCATAATCTTCTACCTCTTTCTGAGAGGTCAGCTTTTTCTCCCAAGCAACCCAGCCCAAATCAGAATGATGTAAGGCTTCGGCTTTAATCAAAAAATCATTTTTCACCTTGTATAAAATAGGAACCTTTTTCTGAAAAGCCGAACTAAATTTCCCTATATCATGCAAAGCCAACAGCCATCCAATAAGTTTTTGTGTTTCTATCAAACTTAAACCAAATTTTTCTGAGAATAACTGATGCCATTTTGGGAATCTTTCAAGTGCCACCCATCCAACGCTCGCAACATCCAAGCAATGGTAAACTAACAGATGATGATCTAAAGGATCTTTTTTATTAGATTTACCCCAATAACTAAACATGGAGAAATCTTTGTCAGCCTTATTCTCACTATTTTGATTTCCCATACACCCTCCCCATTTTCTCAACATCCTCCATCACCCTACTACGCAAGGCTTTTGGAGCAAGTACCTCACAGTCTGCCCCCCACCCCCGAATCCAAGGCAACATTTCTCTAGGCTCAGAAATAGTAGCCTGCCACAAAAGAAATCCATCTTTCTCCAAAACCTTCACCTCTGATACATGCCATTGCGTTTCCAATACACGATCCCGAACCTCTGGAGAAAATTTCAATATGACATCTTGAGCTACAGAATCAGAGCCCCAAATTCCCCATGTATCTTCCAAAACTTTAGTCGGATCAAATGTTTCAGGAATCACATAAGACTCTTCAATAATCTCAACAGATAGAATACGCTCGAGTTTAAGTGTTAGTATTTTTTTATCCTGAGCACTCTTCTCTGACTCGCCAATCACGTACATCGTATTACCAAGCGCATACGGTTCTATAAAATACATCGAAAATACATGGGTCTTTCCCGTTTCATAAACAAGTTTCACTTTTTTTTGCTCAGCCCAAGCCAAAGTCAATTTTTCCAGATTAGAGATAAATACCATATTTTCTTTTCTAGAGTTATGCTCAACTAGTTTCGAAGCTCCAAGAATATGCTTAGAGATAAATGGCGCCACAGCTCGAAATGATTGCCCGATTTCTCTCAAAGCGCCTGCCGCACTTGGGTATCTCTTGTCAGTACGAGTTGTTAATAGTCGTATAGCTAGAAAAACAGCCACACACTCGTTTTGATCAAATTTTAATGTCATTTTATATGTGGAAGGATCTATACATACTCTTCCATCATCATTCTCAAAAACAATTATATTCTGACGAGATAAATCAGCTAAATAACCTGGAATTTGAGACCGATTAACATCAATTTCCCTTGCTAATTCCGCTTTTTTCAACCCTTGTGGAAATGATTGAACAAGAATTTGCTCTAACAGATTTAATCGATATATTTTTTTCTCAAGCCTTTTCATACAAACCCTTTATCTTTCAAAACTTTTCATTGCACTGAAATTTTAGACTACTATACACCATCATTGTTGGGAGTAGAGCAACAAAAAATCACGATTTTCCCCACAAAAACCCAAAAAACACCGCCAAAAAAGTCCTCACCGAAAACCTCTCCCCAGGAACAACAATATAAAGCCTCTCCCACTCAAGAGGTTCAAATTTCGATTTAAACGCCGCCAACCCCTTAAACGAGTAAAACCATCCCCCATAATCCCAAGCCGCCTTAAACACACATTTAACCCACAATGGCGAAACATCCTCACATCCATACAACGGCGCAATCCCCAACGTAACCCGATGCTGCCGATTAAGATCCATAAACGCCGTATGCAGCAACAATTCCGTGCTACCGTTAGGAGAACCGGGAATCCGGGGCATTTGCTCGATCAGCCAGGCATTTTGAGCGGGCATCGGACAGGCCACCAGAAACTCGATGGGGTTTCCATGATGCAAAGCCACCCAGATCTTTTTTTGTGAATCCAAAACATTGCTATCAGGATTACCCAAAAAGGTGAAATGTTTAATAGATTTACCCGCCAGCCACTGCTTCTTAACCGACACATAATCCTCATAAAATGACGGATCCTGACAACGCCGAACCTCAACCCCCTTATGCCTTGCCCGATTTAACTGAGCCCGAAGGGACGGTTTTTTCTCCAGATTCCAGCTCTGCATGGGCCAAACGGGCTGCTTTCCTATCAAAAGTGAGGTTTTAGGATTCATCAGCTGACGCTCAACATCATCACAACCGAAAAAAACGGTATGGGGGAAAGACTCTAAAAACTCGGATACAACCTCTGAAAGGCACTCATGAGAGCAAGCTGGAGGAGCCGCCACAACGGTATTAAACGGAACACGAACATAAGCAATACAGGCCTCGTACTTTTTGGAAAACCAGTACAAATAACCGGGATTATGAAAGGCGTAGGAGAACGCTGAGTAGCCATATTGGGTTGGAATCATGGTTATAGTATAACTGGATTCCCGCCTACGCTGGAATGACAGCTACAACCCCATCTGCCAAATTCCCCTTCCCAGAAGGGGTGGCACGGTAGTGACGGGGTAGTTAATCAAAGGTAAGTTGTAAGTTAAATCAAAGACAGTTAAATCAAAGACAGCTAAACAATCCCCCCTCAATCTGGCAACAGGCAATCCCAGATACAGACTACCCCGTCAGCTCCGCTGCCACCCCTTCTGGGAAGGGGATTTAAGCGACAGGAGCATAGTGGGGTAAATTATTTAAGCGACTGAACCTCTTTCATAAGAGCTTCGATTTGCTTATTCTGATCATCTAATTTCTTATTAAAATCAGTTTCAATTTGCTGACGTTCAGCTTTTAAATCATCTACAGACTTTTTAAGGCCATTAATATTTGAGATATGATCGCCAAGTTTTGGCAGGCTGAACTGGAATCCAACAGCAGCTTTAATCAGCTTGAGTTCTTGTTTCGAGGATTCTTCCCAGGCTGTACCTACGATGCTGTCAAATTGACCTGGCTGTACTTTATCAGGCGATAACGCAATACCAGTTCCATCATTTAAACCTGATGGGATGATATAGTCACCTTTTTTGATTGGGCCACGAACTTTTACTGGAACCTGTCCGAAGAATGAAATCAATTCAAATTGATGCAGTTTATCTTTTCCTGGCCAGTTACCTGCCACGCTGGCTGCTGTACTTCTAACCATGACTTGCTGAGCACCCAGTGTAGATTTGGAAATTTTTCCATTGATAAGACCTACGATATCACCTTTTTCAAAGCTATCGCTGTGGTTGGCTTTTTCCAGATACTCTGCGTAGTCCGCACCTTTTGTCATGTATTTAACACCAGATACGGCAGCGCCATCTACGTTGGTTTGAATCGAACCAACCTCAGTTGTGCCAGAGAAGAAGGTAATAAAGTTGGCATTTAAATTACCAGCGCTGCTTCCGCTATGTAACAAAGCCAAGCCATCAGAATTGTCACCACCGGTATTTTCGATAGCCATAATATGGTTGCTTAGTCGGTCTGAAGCGGCTGCAACACGGCCTCTTACGTGTAAGGTTGCATCTGGGGAGAAGGTTGTCGCTACAGTAGAGTCTGAGTTAATACCGACTTTTCCATTTGCTCTTACATCAAGAACAGGAGTGTAGGAGCCGTTGGTGTACCCTACAACGAATCTATTGGAAGCACTTTGTGTATTTCCGATACCTACACGAAGCTCTGATACACCATCTGAAACGTTATAACGGCCCATTGTTAATGGAACATTATTATCCGTATTGTAGACAGTGGATAAATCAGGACCACCTGAGAAATAAAGCTGATTTCCATAGCCTTGAGTTGAAACCGCTGCATTTTTAATAATACCTAAACGCATGTCTCCATTTACAGTTAATGCTGTATCCGGGTTTGTGGTTCCAATACCTATTTTTCCACCAGGCGCCATAACAAGGCCCAGGTCAGAGGTATTGGTATCACTGCTTCTGATATAGAAACCCATTTGACCGGTATAAGGGCTTGTAGAGCTGAAACCTCTTAATGTTAAGTCACCGTCTGTTGTTCCAAATCTGGCAATATCAGAGAAGGTTAAACCACCTGTTGTTACAAAGGAAGATTGAACATGTAACGGGAATGACGGTCTGAAGCTTGCATCAGGGCCAATACCCACACTTCCACCTGTAAATAAACCAGCAATCTTGTAACCTGGGAAGTTATCGGCAGGCAGAACAGGATCTCGAATTTCCATGGTTGTCATATCTACTTTAAGACCTGTAGCTATTGCACCATTAGATAAGGTATAACGACGGCCCGGACTGGTAAACAATGGGTTTGGATTGGCTGACACTTTGATGGCCAAACCTGTTAGTTCAGCTGTGGCAGAATCAATATCATTATTCACAATCATTTCGATGGCCTGACCCGTAACAACCACGTTAGTTGTAACTAAACGAGATACATTTAACACTCCGGTTACGTTCAATGATGTAACCCGTACCGGACCTTGAGTCACTTTAATGGTATTAGACATTAATGTACCTTGAACATGCAGATTTGAAGATGGAAGCTTGGTTCCAACCCCAATATATCCATTTCCTGTAACCACTAAAATATTAGCCGTACCAGGAGTAGATATCCATAAAGATGGCTTGTTGCTTTCACCAACAATATGCAAGGAAGCCAAAGGACTTACGGTATTGGATGTTGAAATTACAACTCGACCATCACCTCTTAATGTCATTACATTAACTGTTGTTGAACCGTTATAAGCTTGCCATTGGAATTTATTATTAGCATCACCGTTCCACCATAAAACAGGTTCTGCACCGCCACCGGATTTTTGTTTGATACCCAAAAATACGTTATCAGTATTATAGTTAGCCAGGAAACCTCGGGTTGTTGCTGGAGCATTCGTTAAAAAATCAGGGAATTTAGCAATAGAGCTTGCATTTTCAGTACCTGTTAACATAATACCGTCTACAGTTAACGGGAATACCGGATTGGACACACGAATACCCACATTACCGTTACGGCTTACAATTAAGGCATTTTGCTCGCCGCCTTTAAAGGATATTTTTAAAGGAGCTACTGTAGATGACGGAGCTACGATATGCAGACTGGCTTCAGGAGAAGACGTACCAACACCCACAAAACCGGTATTTGAAATGGCAAATGCATAAGGTTGACCCACCGCACCTACGCGTAACGGAGATTCAGGAGTTCCAGAAATTATGCCTGCTTCTATATGAAGATTAGAGATTGGTTGAGTTGTTCCAATACCAACACGTCCATCATCACGTACAAATAAAGTCGTGCTTCCGTCACTCTTTGTTACATTCAAGCCACTTGAGGCTGCAGTTGTTGTACTACCTTTTACCGTTAACCGGCTTCCACCATTGCTGATTCCTACTCCGACATTACCATTACTTTGTACCACAAACGTATTCGGTGTACTGATCGTATCCACTCTAAATGGATTTACACCACTTACACTGTTTACCACATGTAACCCCGCTAACGGACTCACTGTTCCTATACCCACGTTTCCTCCTACGAAGATACCCGCATATTTATATCCATTAATCACTCCACCACCGTTTTGTTCCGTGGTATATTTCGCTCTCAATCCACTTACATCCACATTTAATCCGATCGCGGTCTCTCCATCCCCTAACCGTCCAAAGGTAAACCCATCTGTTGGGTTCACACCACTCATCGTCACATCTACTCCACTAAACTGATTGCTGGCTCCAGCTACCGTTCTGTTTCCAAAAATCATGCTCACGCTTTGGCCTGCATAGCCACTTCCATAGTTCACTCCTGCATTCA
>CAZFCP010000034.1:0-1231 GCA_964517775.1 uncultured Candidatus Marinamargulisbacteria bacterium
TTGTCTATTAATCGCAGTTGAATATGGCATTAAAAACCATCTTAATTTTATCGAATTAAATCTAAGTGACGATGGTATTTATGGTAATGCTTTTGATCTTCAGTATAATTTGCAGGACCTAACCAGTAATTATCAAGCAGCTCAAAATGATTTTTCTAGCAGCGAGAATTATTTAAAATTAAAATTGTTAAAATTACTTAAAATGCATGATTCACACAAGTTATTACAATAAAACTAAAAATGTTTACAAAATAAATCCAGATAAGCGTGTTAAGGTTGTTAAGACTGGCTGCTTAAAAAATGAACTGATAAAGTCCCAGTGCTAGCGGTAGGCCTCGCCAGATAATCGCTATTTTACATAATATACATTATACGACAAAAGTTGAGCAAATTTCCTTCCCAATTCAAAGAATTCAAGCCGAGCGCTCTATTTTTTGGAATTTGTAATATTTTATTGGAAAAATTAATAGGCAGAGATAATGTAGCGTCCAATATCAAGAATTCCCAAAATTGAAGCCCCGCTAGCAAGCCATATCCAAACATTTATAATTATTAAAATGCTATTTTATCTATCAAATATCTTATTTGCTCTTTTAGCCGCAATTTCGCCAGGCCCAAATATAGTTCTGGTTACCTCTAATTCTATTGCTTATGGCAAAAAGCTTGGCTTTATGTCAGCATTTGGGGTGTTAACTGGAGTTGCAATTTGGTTGGTATTTTTATTGATTGGATTTACTTATCTCTTAGATAATCCAAGGATAATTATAATTTTTAATTGTTTTGCTTCGCTATATTTGCTTTATATCACCTATCATATATTTAGCTTAAAGATTTTAGCTAGTGAAGTAAGTCACAATAATTCACATGGTAAGTTTTTTGTTGAAAGCTTTATTTCTACTATTTTAAATCCAGAAATTGCTATTTTCTACGGCAGTATATTAAGCGGAATTCTTGCTCATTATCCTCACAAACACTTACCAATGATGGTTTTGTATCTGGTTAGTTTTATGTGTGTTGAAAGCGCAGTTTTTTTGTCGGCAGTGATTGGATCGTCGGCAATTAGACGCTTTATTTTTTCCTATTTTAAAATTATCAAGTTGCTGGCCTCGGGAGCAATACTATATTATTCACTATTGATTATGTCGAAGGTGTATCAGGGTTTTGATATTTTATTTAGCTAGAAGTAAATTATCACCAATATCATGCCAGGATCGGTACCTGGTACCTTTTT
>CAZFCP010000034.1:1241-9056 GCA_964517775.1 uncultured Candidatus Marinamargulisbacteria bacterium
GATGGATTTTGATTTTTGGATACGGTTATTTTGATTGAAAACCAGCGCTTCGAACTCGCCATCATACATTTCAACTGAGATTATTTTTTTATTTTTAATGTCGGCAATTTTGGTAATTAGCTGGTGGCTTTGGTCTTTAATTAAGGCAAAGCCTCTTTTTAAAATTTGAGTATAGTTGCAACTATCCAGTAATTTAGCGGCATTTAGCAAGTTGCTATCTAATTTTTCGATTAATTGTCTGGCTCTTGATTGTAAATCCTTGCTGAGATAGAAAAATTTCTGCTGATATAAATTAATTTTACGATTTAATAGATCGCCATTAATTGTAACTAGGGCTAATTTTTGACAGTAATGATTATAAAAGTTTTTACTGATCAAATCCAGTCTTGATAAAGCATTCGACAATCTTTCTTGGCCGGATTTGATAATTACCTTAGGATCAATTAGATATTTTTTTAGATTGCCTAAATCAGAGGTTTTTTTATTAAAATTTTTAATTATCAAAGCGGTTAATCTTTGGTCAAAATTACTGATTTTTTGCAATAACTCAGCTAAAATAGGGGTGGCAATTTCAGCAGCAGCGCTTGGGGTTGGCGCCCTTAAATCACTTACTAAGTCAATTAAGCTAGTGTCAGTTTCATGACCAATTGCTGAAATAATAGGTATCTCTGATTTAAAAACTTCACGCACCAGATCCTCGTCATTAAATGGCAATAAATCTTCAAACGACCCCCCTCCTCTGGCAATAATTAAGATTTGCGGCCTTTTGGCAATTGGCAATTTATTAAAATATCTGATACCGGCAATTACCTCTTTTGCAGCTTGATTTCCTTGCATTAATGATGGGTAAAGCAGAATATTGGTTGGGCATCTGGCAGTAATACGATTGATAATATCTTGAATTACTGCCCCGGTTTTTGAAGTAATAACCGCGATTTTTTGGGGAAAAAACGGCAAGGTTTTTTTATGTATTTGATCAAATAAGCCTTCTAGCAGTAATTTTTGCTTTCTTTTGTTTATTGCCTCAAGCAAAGCGCCAATTCCGGCGATGGTAATTTCTTCAACAATGATTTGATAGTTTGAGCGACTCTCATAAGTAGTAACTCGCCCAAATAGCGATACTTCTAGGCCGTCAGAAACTTCAAAATTAATATTTTGAGCAATATTTTTAAAACAGATGGCATTAATTAAAGCTCCCTCATCCTTAAGGGCAAAATACCAATGACCAGAAGATGCTTTTTTTAAACCGCTAATTTCGCCCTTAATTTTTACATAACCAAAAGCATCCTCGACCAATCTTTTGATATTTCGAGAAAACTCTGATACTGTAAATTCAAGGATATTGGATGATTTCATTAATTAGGCAAAAAATAAACTGGTGCTATCGGCGGGAATCGGACCCGCGACCTCTTCATTACCAATGAAGTGCTCTACCGCTGAGCTACGATAGCAATTTTTAAGAAGATTTGATATCGAGTTTTTTGAATTGACCTTCAATTGAAGCGCCATCTTCAACTGCAAGGCAAACATATTCAATAGCACCAAAAACCTTGGCTTTGCTTGAAATGCTAAGATTTTTAGCTCTAATATTTCCTCTAAAACTTCCTTTGATAATTATTGATTCAGCAATAATTTCGCCTTCAACATTAGCATCTTCTCTTAAAATTATTGAATTGCTATTGATATTGCCATCAACCATACCCTCAATTTCAATCATTCCAGAGCTAACGATATCACCCCTTACTTTTAAAGTTTTAGATAAGATTGAAGGGGTTGAGTTATTGTTAGTCTTGATTGGAGATAATTCACTATCAGAATTATTTTGAACCAAAGAAGATAATTTAGATTTGATATCAGCTAGTAACATATTTAGATTGATTTTCGTCGTTAATTAATTGATCGCCAGCTTCCAGGAATTTCTTTGGATTAAGCGGAATGTCTTTATATCTAACTTCATAATGCAAATGTGCACCGGTCGATCTGCCGGTTGAGCCTTGAATTGCTATCACCTCACCTTTTTTAACTTTTTGCCCTAATTTTACCTTAATTTCAGATAAATGACCGTAAAGAGTAGTAATTTTATAGCCATGACTAATAATTACAGCATTGCCATAGCCATTTTTTTTGCCGGCAAATATTACTCTACCAACTGACGGGCTAAGTATTTTTGAGCGGTCAGCGCCAGCAAAATCAAGGCCGGGATGCAAGGCTCTGCTTTTATTAATCGGATCGATTCTTATGCCAAAACCACTGGAAATATAATAATTTCTCATCGGTTTTGATAAAGGCATTAACTGCACTAAGTTTTCTAGCGCTTCTAAATAATCAATTTGATTAGTAAAATCAGATTGATCAATTATTGAAGCAAATTCAAAATCCTTGGATTCTACTTTGCCATTTTCATAAATTAATGGTCCGCCTTGAGATTTTGAGAGCTCTGATTTGGTATTTAAAGAAACTTCCTCAGCTTGTTTTTTGTCGGAATTAAGAATTTTACTTTTGCTAATTTGTCGGTTTAAAGCAAGCTTCTTAATATTGAGTCCAGTTGTTGATATTACATCTTCAATATTTTTTATCCGCTGCTTAGCTCGATTTTGGATGTTAGCGATTGCAAAATTGACGGTTTTAATATCATTTAGAGTCTGGCGATCGCCTTTAGAAAGATCTTGCTGCTCAATAACTTTTGGATGCTCAAAATTTTGCTCTTGAGCTTCAACATTTTGAGTCTGTCCACCGGTAACAAAAATTAAATATTCATTTACCTTGCTAAGCTTTTGATTAACGTCATTAAATTGCTGCTTAAAATAGCTGTTAAGATTGCGCAATTCCGAAATTTCCTGTGATTTAGAGTCAATTATATGGTTATATTTCAATGATTGCAAAAATATGCCACTAAGCCAAAGAGCAAAAATCAGCATTATAATCTGAGAGAGGGGATTAAGATTAATGGTAGTGATCTTTTTATTGGTAACAAATAAAATAGTTCTCTTAACAAAAAGAATTTTTGCCAGCATGATAGGAGCGCGAATAACCAAGGTAGCGGCATCAACAAGTCTTTTATTTTTTGCCAAATAATTCAGCAGAGAACCTTTCATCAAGTTAAACCTTGTATAAATTTAAATGGTTAGAGATATTTTAAGCTAAATATCAAAAGCATTGCACCGGTAATTGAAAACATCAGTAAGTACTTTTTTTATGTCATCTCTTAATAACAAACCAGTGGGTAACCCTAGCCTTATAAAAAAATTAAGTCAAGTTTTTTAAGAATAATTAAAAAATAGCTTGACTAAATTACGATTATTATTTAGTTTTCGGCCTTCATTTTATACCCTATATAATATAAATTAATAAAATTACTTAAACGAGCAAGATTACATATGCCAAAGAAAGATATACATCCAAAGCAACACACAATCACTGTAACCATGACTGACGGGGTTACTAAATTTGATATTCAAACTACCTATGGTAAAGAGGGTGGAACTCTAAGGCTTGACTCTGATCCTAAAAATCATCAGGCTTGGCAAGAAAAAGGCGCCAATACCGCTAATTCTAGCAATCAAAGAGTTAAAGACTTCAATAAAAAATTTGGTGATTTCTTTTAGTCTCACACTCCTTAAAGGCGGAGGTCTCCATAAGTTTTAGCGACCAACTTTAGCGTATAGATCAATAATATTTCCGAGCCATTTTTTTTCTGACGCCTCTAAATTACCAGATAATTTGTCGTATATTTCTTGGTGATAGTCATAAAGCCATTTTTTTTCTGGATAAGTCAGCATTTTAAAATCAATTAACTGATAATCAATTGGAGCTAAAGTTAGGGTTTTGAAATGTAAAAACTTTTTATTTCCCGGTAATTGGCTCTTTTTTTCTTGAACTAAGACTAAATTTTCAATTCTAATGCCATATTCACCCTCTTTATAATATCCCGGCTCGTTTGATAAAATCATTCCTGGCAGCAAAGATTGATTTTGCGCCCTTTTGCTAATTGATACCGGGCCTTCATGAACCGATAAAAAACTTCCAACGCCATGGCCGGTGCCATGGTCATAATCTTTTAAATCTTGCCACAAATTAAAGCGCGCCAAAGGATCAAGTTGATTACCGGTAGTGCCAATAGGAAATTTTGCCCTGGCAAGATTTATATGACCCTTTAAAACTCTGGTAAAATCATTTTTCATTGCCAAAGTTGGACTACCTATTGCTACGGTTCTGGTAATGTCAGTAGTTCCGTAAAAATATTGTCCACCAGAATCAATTAAATAGAGCGAGTTACCGCTAATTTTTTTATTGGTTTTTTTAGTGGCTTTATAGTGAATAATTGCGCCATTGCTGCCAAAAGATGAGATTGAGGCAAAGCTTGGATATAAAAATTCTTGATTAGCCTTCCTAAATTCCAGTAATTTTTCTTCAGCCTTAATCTCATCAATCATCGATGAATTCTTAAGCCAAAATAAGAATTTAGTTACCGCCAAGCCATCTAAATAATGAGCCTTGATCATGCCCGCAATTTCGGTTTTATTTTTAACCGCTTTAGTAATTAAACATGGATCAGATTTGGCGGTTAAATTAAGGTTATTTTCAATTAGTAACTTATATATCCAGTAATTTGTAGAATTTAAATCAATTTGCAAATTGCTAATTTGTGATTTTAGATCGGCAATTCTGCTTGGCAGATATTTTGGGTCGTTAAAATTAACCTTGGTAAGTTTTTTTCTACTTGCAACGTCCATTCTTTTTTGATCACAAAATAACTCAAAATCATTATTTTTATATAAAATTCCGTAAGCAAGTAAGAGCGGAGTATATTTAATATCTGAAGCGCGAATATTTAAAAGCCAGGCAATCGAAGCTGAAGAAGTAAATAAAATTGCATCCTCACTTAAATTAGCGGTAATTTCCTGTCTTTTTTTAATCGAATCTTTACCGCTATATTGAAGATCGTGGAAATAAATTTTAGAATCCGGTTTTTTTGGTCTTTTAAGCCAAATTTTATCAAAAAAATCTTCCTCAAATGCCAATAATAAGGCTTTATTTTGATTAATAATCGCAGAAATCTTATTAACAAAGCCAATATCATGATTTTTAACATAAAATGCCAATTTTTTATTTTTCTTCAAATTATTTTCAAGCCAGGAAAATAAGGACTCCTCTGCCAGATTATAAATTTTATACTCCTTTAGATTTAGCTGCTTTTTAGCCTGTAAAACATAGCGCCCATCGGTAAAAAACCAGCACTGCTTTTGACCGATAATAATTGCTGCATTAGAACCACTAAAGCCAGTCAAAAACTCGATTTTTTTTTCACTTTCTGGTAAATATTCGCTAAAAAACTCATCATTATTTGGCAAAATAAAGTAATCAATTGCACGCTCTTTTAGGATCTGACGTAATTTTTTAAGATTAGCATCATTAATATTGCTCATAACGAAATATAATTGAAGTAGTTAAACATATTGGCCCGCCGCATACCCTGAAGACCAGGCCCACTGAAAATTATAGCCACCCAAATGACCAGTAACATCTAAAACTTCGCCAATAAAATAAAGATTAGCAATTTTTTTACACTCAAAAGTTTTAGAAGATATTTCATCAGTATCAACGCCACCCAAAGTAACTTCAGCCTTAGCAAATCCTTCGGTTCCCGCTGGAATTATTTTCCAATTATTAATAGCATTGGCAACTTCTTTGAGTTTTTGATTGCTGATAGCACCAAGAAGCCCTAAGCAATTATTTTGCAATAAAATATATAAAGCCAAGCTTTTTGGCAAAATCATTGCTAAAGCATTTTGAATTTCTTGTTTTGGCTTATTAATTTTTTCATCTTGTAAATATAAAAAAACATCAGTTTTTGGAGCAAGATTAATAGTAATCTCATCACCCTTTTTGTAATATGAGGAAATTTGCAATATTACCGGGCCACTTAAACCCTTATGAGTAAAAAGCAAATTTTCATAAAATTTTCTTTTACCAAAAGAAGCGATAGCCGGCACGCTGACACCGGCTAAAGATTTGGTCTTCTCAAGCATTTTATCATCAAAAGTAAACGGCACTAAGGCTGGGGTTGGCTCAATAATTTTTAAGCCAAAATTTTTAGCAATCTTATAACCAAAATCTGTAGCCCCCATTTTAGGAATCGATAAACCGCCGCTTGCAATCACCACGGACTTACAGCAAAAAACTCCCTCGCTAGTATCTAACCCAAAGTGATCAGCAATTTTTGTAACATTATTTACCTTAGTTTCTAAAATAATTTCTACCTTATTATCATTGCATCCACTCAATAACATATTAATAATTTGCCTGGCTGAGCCATTACAAAATAACCGCCCCAAAGTTTTTTGATGATAAGCGATATTATGCTTTTCAACCAAAGCAATAAAATCATGCTGGGTAAATCTTTTTAACGCCGAGATAAAAAAAGCTGGATTATTTGATAAAAAATTATCAGCAGAAATATTCAGATTGGTAAAATTGCATCTCCCTCCCCCGGAAATACGAATCTTTTCACCAACATTTTTTGCCAAATCAATCAACAAAACCCTTCTACCTCGCTTACCAGCCTCAGCGGCGCACATGAGTCCAGCAGCGCCAGCGCCAATTATTATTACGTCAAAAAATTTCATTAGCAGTTAATTTATGAGTTTCTTTTAAAAATTATATCAATGATTATAGATTAACAAAATTAATTTAAGATTTAAATTTATGTCCTATAAAAAACTAAACCCTTTAGAAGAACAAGTTATAATTTATAAAGGCACCGAAGTACCATTTAGTGGTAAATATTATAGCAACAATAGAGCGGGAAAATATTTTTGCAAACAATGCGGTCTGGAACTTTTTAGCAGCAAAGATAAATTTGAATCAGGTTGCGGCTGGCCAAGTTTTGATGATGAGATCAAAAACTCAGTAAAAAAAGTAGCCGATAAAGATGGTCAAAGAACCGAGATTTTATGCGCTAAATGCGATGGGCATCTGGGCCATATTTTTAAAGGCGAAAGCTTTACTGCCAAAAACATCAGATATTGCGTTAATTCTATTTGTCTTGATTTTGTTGAAGAAAAAGACTCTGGCAATTCTCAAAAAGCCTATTTTGGCGGCGGTTGCTTTTGGGGAGTGGAATATTATTTTAGCAAAGCGGCTGGCGTAAATTCAGCTCTTTGCGGCTATATGGGCGGAAAAATTGCATCACCAAGCTATGAACAAGTTTGTAGCGGCAACACCGGCCATGTTGAAATAGTAGAAGTAAATTTCAATCCCCAAATCACCAATTTTGAAAAACTCTACCAATTATTCTTCGAAATCCACAACCCCACCGAACTTAACCGCCAAGGCCCCGATATTGGGCAGCAATATCAATCGGTAATTTTTTATACCAACCAAATGCAACAAGAAGTCGCTCAAAAATTAATCACAATTCTAGAAAATAAAGGCTATAAAATAGCCACTAAACTAAAGCCAGCAACCACATTTTGGCCAGCTGAAACCCGTCATCAAAATTACTATCAAAAGAATGGTAGGCACCCTTATTGCCACATCTACACTAAAAGATTTTAAAAAACGAGCTACTATTATTTGAGTTTCGTTTTGCGATTCGGCAGATCCCCACTCATAAAATTTTTAAAAAAGTACCAGGTACTTTTTTTGTGGGAATTTGTGAACTTTTACACGCGATCAATTATCTTCTCAACTTGAACAAATTAGTGCGCTAAGATCATTTCCGAGATTCTTGTAACTTCATCATTCATTTTAGATCTTATACCAAATCTCATCTTTGGATAGCTATAAGCAAAATATTTTTGAGAAGAAAATTTA
>CAZFCP010000035.1:0-7676 GCA_964517775.1 uncultured Candidatus Marinamargulisbacteria bacterium
GAATCTTTTTTAAAGAACCCGATGTTATCAGAAAATCTGACAAACTTTCCACGCTCAGATTTTGCTGAGGATAGGTTCCCTCTGACATAAAATAAGACTCCAAAGCCACCTGAAATGTATGGGCCGTAGATTTCACCGACGATTCTTTTGCCTTATCCTGCATGGATGAAAAGTGAGGCAAAACCACAGCCCCGATAATCCCCATAATGGCGATAACCATCACCAGCTCAATCAAGCTGAACCCTTTATGGGTCTGATGTCTACGTACAGGCTCAAAATCAGTACTCATATCTAAACTCCCTTACAAAATATTTTAAATTATATTATTAATAAATATATTTTTTGACAATATAAATAAGTAAGTACGTTTCAGGGACATAAAGTGATATACTGATTTATTATGAAATCAAAGGGTTTAATAGGCTTATGTATTCTCTGCCTGCTTTCAAAACTTAGTTTTGGGTTAACCAGTAGCGTTTTTTTAGGAGAGCAGCAAGGCGGTTTTTTTGGTAAATCCATCAGCTTCGGCGGAGATGTTTTAGGAAATGGTCAAAAAACCCTGTGGATTGGCGCTCCTCAGGTTCCTTCCGGGAATAAGGGGAAGGTTTATCGATATACAGCGAGTACATTAAGTACAACCACAACAAATGCCTCATCACTGCCATCCATTTCGGAAACATCCATAACCTTTCAATTTGGAAAATACATTCTTTCAAACGTAGATCTGGACAATGACAGAAAATCAGACACCCTGTTTGGCGTTCCAGATGATGATAAAACCCTGATTTTTTTAGGCAGCAGGGCATCGTCCTGGGGAAACAACATCAGACCCTCTTCAACCAATGTGACCATTCAATCGGCCAGCGTTTTAAGTCAGTTACTGGATAAAAACGGGGAGTATCCCGGATTTTTATCTGCAATGGGAGACTTAAACGGAGATGGCTACAAAGATCTGGCCATAGGTGCTTTAGGTACAAGCAATGTCTATATTGTGTACGGAAAATCGTCATGGCCATCCACTATTGATCTGGATTCAGCCTCATCTCCAAACATACAAACCATTTTTACTAAATCTGGCAGTGAAAAAATAGGGTATAACGTTGCCATTATCCCAGATATTAACGGTGACGGACTTGATGAACTGGCTATAAGCACCTATCAACCCAGCGCGGAAACAGGAAAACAGGTATATTTGTTTTATGGTAAAAAAGATAAGTTTGCCAGCCTTAAAACATCAGGAATAACGGTAGATATTTCAAAAGCAGACGCTGTTTTTCAAAGCGGTTCCAGCGGTACAGACGGTTTTGGAGAACAGATTCTTGGCCTGGGAGACTGTGATGGAGACGGATACGGAGACTTTGCCATAACTGCTCCGGCTGCTGACAGTAAAAAAGGGGCTATCTATATCTATTATGGAGGCCCGGGGAAACCTTATTCAGGAAATGTGGCAGTATCGAGTATTTCAATAAAAGGGGAAACAGCTAATGCACGATTAGGATACCATGCTCTGGACAGTGGCGATTTTAACGGAGACGGAAAACAGGATCTGGCTATCGGAGAATATCTGGGAAATTCGTTAAAAGGAACGGCCTATGTTTTTTACAGTGGAAGTTCTCGATTTTCAGGACAGACCTTATCCAGTCAGGCCGATTGGAAAGTAACAGGAAATGCCATCAATGATAATTTAGGTTATGCCGTAAAAAATGCAGGAGACTGGGAATCTGACGGTAAAGATGAACTTGCAATCGGTATTCCAGGTTTTTCTACCAACACAGGTTTAGTTAAAGTATATGCCAATTCAACCAGTGCTTCAGCCAATTTAAGTTCTGGCTCACCGTCTCTTACGTTTTATAGCGATTCTGCATTATCAAAACCGATAACATCGGTTACAACCAATCAGATTGTGTATCTAAAACTGGTTGCAACCGATCCTCAATCAGGAACAGTTAATTGTGCGTTTATTACAGCATCATCAAATCGAATAGCCATTCCTATTACACTTAAACTGGTTGAAACAGGTTCAGGAACAGGAGTTTTTACAGGATATGTAAGACCAGTATCTACACGAAGCAATCCATACATCAATCAGGTGGGTGTATCGGTAAACGGAACCGTTTTATTTAAAGGAGCTTCGATTTTAGGAAGCCTAACCATGGCAAACACTGTACCCAGTTTAAATGGCGTAACCGCCACACAGATTTCAACTGGAAATTCGGGGCTTGTTCAAATCAATTACACAGCAATCGATGCCGAAGAAGATTTAGGATCGTTCACACAAACCAGTGGTCAGGTTCAATTTTTGGGCACCGGAAATATCTGGGAAAATGCCACGATTACCGGAAATACCCAGTCTGTGGGAACACTGGCTATGGGGAAAGCGCATTCATCGGCTTATCAACCCTTGTACTGGAAAGCAGGCGCAGATAATTTTGCAAACGGTACAACCCAGATTCGTTTAAAATTATATGATGGAACTGGTTACAGCCGAATCATCACGTCTAACACATTTACTGTATCCAATACGGCTCCGTCTGTTCCGGTATTTTTCTCAATTCCAACAAAAAATTCCTTCTCCATTTCTGTCAGTGGAAACGCAGATAGTGGAACAACCGTAAAAATTTACGTATCCGCAACAAACGGAACATCAAAACTGTTGGCCGCAACAGTTACAGCCAATAATTCAGGCGTGTTTAACGCAAGCTCTATCGCTGTTACATCAACACGAAACAGACTTACAGCCACAAGCCAGACAAGCCTGGGACTTGTTTCAGCAGAATCCAGTGCGGTTCTGGTTGCATTTTCCATTGTCTCTCAATCGTTTACAGATGGATTATTAAGTGCCCAGATTGTAGCCTCCATGAATGCGTTGCCAAATGATAAAGCCTTGGAGTTTGCAAAAGTAGCCACCTCGTCGCTTACAGCAGCACCCTCTTTTTATCATTTTGTTCAGGCATTTTCGGTTGCGCTTCACGGACAATCTTCTACTACATTGAATACGCCGGTCAGCATTACCATAACATTGCCAACGGCTCTTAGCTCTACACGAAACATAGCGGTGCGTTATCTGGATACGGGTTCCAACACATGGAAATCCACAGGCATCAGCCTTAAACGGGCGTCAGCTACTCAAATCACATTTACAACAACTCATTTTACGCAGTTTGCCATTTTAGATACCACCGATATTGCCGATCCTGTTATTAACACACCCAAAATTAACGGAGAATTTGTTGTATCCGATAAATTTTACAGCAGCACACCGGTTATCACCGTAACCATCAAAGATACAGAATCCGGAATTGCAACCTGGTCGATCCAGCTAAAAAACACCACTACAGCCGTAACTGCAACGCAAAATACAGGAAATGGAAACGGCTCTACGCAAAATATCACCATCACATTGCGACAAAATACAGCATTGGCAGAAGGCAGCTACGCCATTTTAATTACAGCGCAGGACAGAAGTATTCATACAGCAACAAGCTACACTGTTTTTTCAGTAGGAAATTCTTCCTTTATCTTTGATTGTATTGCAGGACCAAATCCTTATAACCCGGATAGAGGCGCATTAACTATTGGATACAACTTAAGCCAGGATGCAGACTCGGTAATGTTCTATATCGTAAATCCACGTGGTGATTTATTGTGGTCGTATACAGCAACCACTTCCGAAAAAACAGTGGGCTATCACACGTTGTCCTGGGATGGGAAATTTGGAAGTCAGGCATTGGCAAACGGGCCTTATTTCTTATTTTCAGTTGCTAAAAAAGGATCAACAACCAAAAAATCGACCTTTAGACTTGGAGTGTTACGATGAACACTTTAAGACCCTTAAGTTTGATTGGATTTCTCTTGATACTGCTGGCCTCTATCAGCTATGCCGCTTTAAGTGATTCACGAGAATTATCGCTGTACGGAACAAGAGCTATTGGGATGGGCGGTGCCTATTTAAGCGTGGCAGAAGGGCCGGAATCTGTGTTTATGAACCCGGCCAACATACCCTCAGGCACAGATACAACCATTACTATTGAACAAGGTCAGGCTGTTCTTCTTCCTTTTTATACCTTCGCAGTTGAAAATCCATTTAAATTTCAAAACATTAAAGCAGGAGCCGTTATAAGTCAGGCCGGGGATTTTGATCGAACCGTTATCAATTCGGAAACAGCCATTCCTGAAAAAATAGGGTCGTTTGGCTACACCCACAACAGTTTTTTTATATCCAGCACCCAGCCTGTATTAGACGGGGTCAATCTGGCTGTATGGGGAAATACAACACTTGAAACGCTGTCTACGCAAAATGCGTTTTCAGCAGGACTTCATCTCAGCACCTATTCGGCATTTGAGATATACGGACTAAAATCGGCCTGGGCGTTATCGGTAAAAAACATTTTGGCTACTCCGGTTACATGGAGTTCAGGATACAAAGACACCTTGCCTACTATTTTTTCAGCCGGCATTAACACTATCTGGGATGATCAGTTCAGAGTGGCCTCAGATCTTATCTACACACCTGGATTTGGATGGGCCTATCATAGCGGCTGCGAGTGGTGGATTTACGGAAGAAATCACGAAAAAGATACCATGACGCTTCGTTTCGGATTAAAAAACGGAGATTTAACCCTGGGAGCCGGAATGACAATGGAAGCTATAACACTGAATTATGCGTTTATCCAATCCAAATTATCGTTTCTGGAACCGGAGCATCGATTATCGTTCAACTGGACATTTTCAGAACCTGCCCCACCTGAAGAAAAACCGGCTCCTCAAAGTCTTTTCCAGGAATGGGAGAAAAAATACCGTGATTGATGTAAAACATACATCTCCCAAAAAAAATCTTCAGGCCTTCAAACATCTGATGAAACACAACCCCGATCAGGCGTTAAACCTTACACATGATTTTTTACCGACATTACGCTACACCGTAAACACGCAAAGCCAGGATTTTTCCATCAGGGATATTTTAAACGAATGGTGGTCATTAATTCCGTCCCTCCATACAGGGCCCGTTATTCTTTTTCCTAAGTCCGATTCCTTTGATACAGATGAAAACCTTTGGATAGAATTCAATAGAATTTCAGCCTTTTTAAAAGACACCCTCATCGAGAGTCAATGGAAAAATCAAACCAAGGGCAAATTTGGAGGACCAAAACCTGTAAATTTAAGCTGGAAAGCCTTTTATCTCGAGCAAGAACTTTTGTTAAGCGAATGCACAAACCTGGAAGAGCAACTGGCCTGGGCAGCTGAAAATGGACATGAAAAATTCCTCAAACGGCTGCTGGAGAAATCACCAGAACTAACATCACGTCTGGATAAAATCGCCTGGCCCAAAATCATCATCAAAAATTTTCAATCCATTTTTTCTTACTTAATAGACTTGGGATTTTCGGTAAATGCCACCTCGCAACTTGATTGGACGCCCTTGCATTGGGCCATTTATTTTTTAAAAGATCCCTTTATCAAAACCCTGGTTCAACATGATGCCAATCCAAACGCACTAAATACACATCAACAATCGCCTCTTTTTTTTGCGGCCTTTAAAGGCAGTCCGTCTGTAGTAAACATGCTAATAAAATATAATGGAAATAAATACAGTGAGGATTTTAAAGGATTTTCACCGCTCAGTGCGTCTGTATATCAAGGTCATATTCAAACAACAGCCTTACTTTTGGATGGTTATAGCGAACCACTTCCCAAACCGGTTCAGCCTTTCGGTTGGGATTTGCTTCATATTGCCGCCATTAAGGGATTTTCAGAAATTGCATCGCTGCTGATCAAAGCAGGAGCCGATGTGGAATGCACCGACAATTTCGGACGCACCCCACTGCATTGGGCCTGCCAGTTTGGACATGCGCCTATTGTTCATTCCCTGATTGATTCAGGCGTTTTTTTAAATACAGAAGATAAATTTGGAGATACCCCGTTAAAAGTAGCTGCGCTTACAGGCAACCAACGACTGACTCACTGGATTTTTCAGCAAGGCGGCCGTTAGCCGTTTTTATACACTCTTTCCACCCGATGTCCTATCCCACATAAAATCTCATACGAGGAATGCTGCGTTTTTTGGGCCATTTCAGCTACTGTTACCTCATCATTCAGGATAAACACAGGATCGCCGGTTTTAATCAAATGGTCGTCTGGCCCCAGATCAACCATACACATATCCATACACACTCTACCGACAATAGGGTATCGCCTCCCCGCAATAACCACCTCTCCCCCATTGTTCCCGTAACACCGAGGCACCCCATCCGCATACCCCACCGGTAAAACCGCTATCCGGGTTGCCCGTTCCGTAACATAATCGCCCCCATAGCTGATTCCCACGCCAGACTCCACCCATTTAATACTCATAATCCAGGTTGAAAAATGCACACAGTTCGCATAACTTCCCAGCCCGAAGCGCACCATATCCAGCCAGGTTTCAGGAAAATGTTCGATGCCCCCGGAGTTAGCACAATGATACAACTCTGGAACAAAACCTTCAGCAGCCAAAGCCTCTATACACTGCTCAAAACGAGCAAACTCCTGTTCAGTATCTCCCGAATTGGGATCATCCGCCGATGAAAAGTGTGTAAACAATCCTTCAAATATCAAGTGGGAAGACTCGCAGATTTTAGCGGCAAGCCGAACAACATCTTTTGGATTACACCCCAGACGCGTCATGCCCGTATCCACTTTTAAATGAACTCGAATTTTAGCGTTTAAACGATGAGACATCTCTATCAGTTTATCTATCATATCCTCATGAAAAACCGTCACGGATATAGCGTAAGTCACACAATCCTCCAGTGTTTCCTGAAACGGTTCAGACAGCAATAAAATCGGCAAAGTCCTGCCATCTTTTCGTAATAAAACACCTTCGGACAACTGTGCCACACCCAAATAATTCACACCATTTTTCTGGGCCGCCTCCGCCATCTGACAAAGCCCAAGACCATAGGCGTTAGCTTTTACAACAGCCATAATCCTTACATGAGGATTTCGCTGCTTTACAGCCTGTAAATTGTCCCGGTATTGATCCAAATAAATAGTCAGAACTGACCTTGCCATAGATGTTTATGATACCTTCTGCAGAGTCAATTTTAAACCGTTACCATCACATCGTTTTTTGTGATATGATAGCTGGTCTTTACGTATAACGCGACTACGACGAAGGATTTAGATACTAATGACTGGAACAACACTCGGACAAAGACTTGATGCAGATCAAGATATTTTGGTTTTGGGAGAAGACGACCCCAATGTACTTACATTTTCCCACGCTACGGCCTTTACATTGTCAAAAGCCTGCCGGAACAGCTGCCCTTACTGCTCATTTCATAAAAAAGACACCCTCACGGTTCCTTACTCCACCATTAAAGTTGCTAAAAAAGCCAGAACATTAGGCGTAAGAGAAGCCATTTATTTATCAGGAGAAAGACCAGACAAGCTTTCTCAAATTCGATCTGTACTTGATTTATGGGGTTTCAGCTCGTATTTAGACTATGTATACACGGTTTGTGAACTTGGATTTCTTGAAGGATTAATTCCGGTTATTGAAGTTGGATTTTTAAGCCCTCTGGAACTTAAACGATTGTCTGAAATCTGTGCATTAAATAAAGTAATGCTGGACTCGGTAGATGAATCTGCCTTTTCAAAAGTGTATTCAAAATCTCCAGGAAAAAAACTGGAATTGC
>CAZFCP010000036.1:0-1522 GCA_964517775.1 uncultured Candidatus Marinamargulisbacteria bacterium
AGAAACACCTTCAAAATTGAAGACTCGAAAATATTCGACTAGCGCCAGCTCCTAAAGCTGGTGTTTTTCGTTGTCGGCTTTTTCCTCCAAAATTCTTTAGCCCACCCACGATATATCTACTAGATAGATACCGCCCATGGTGGCACAGCCTTAAATAATAGAGTAGATCTGACTTGCGCGCTACTGTTTTCCAAACATTTGCTTGAATCGCTCCCACCAGCCGGGCTTGTGATGTGTATCTACCAATAGCTTTAATTCATTCACGTCTGTTTCGCGCTCTCTTAGCTGCGACTCAAGCCAACCTATACGGTAGTTTGCACCTTCAAGCTTTTGCATGAGGTCTTGGATAATTTCCAATTGTTTGACTTGGGTTACGCCTTCAGCAGCAGGTGTTACACCTACGGTTACGCTTTCAACTTCAGGGGTTACCGGCTCGGCATCGACGGTTTCACCTTGACTTCGCCGCATTTTAATACGAGGCTTCCCGTCTGGACCTGGCACTGTTTCATGCTTTCCAGCCTTAACCTGTTTGTAAAAGGTGGTGTATGGAGTAGCTAAGATCCTAGCGGCCTCCGCAAGAGTTAAAAGGTCAAACTCCGCTCCGGTTTCACCTTGACTCGAAGAGATAACACCAACGGTTACGCTTTCCACCAAGGGGGTTACGCCGTTGGATTCAGAATCAAACAAATCCGCCAGTCCGTCGGTGGAGGCTGGATCGATATGCTCGGTGTTGCGGGCGGTGTCAGTCATGGAAAGGAGTATAAGGGGAAAGGTTAACTCTGTCTAGCTTTTAGCCCTTCGTATATCCACAACAAATACCGCGAGCCAAGGCGAGTGTCTGATACTTATTTTTCTATATCACTCTTCTGCCTTAAAGAGCTTCCAATCGACAAGGGCCGCCAATACCTGTTGCACGAGCGTATAAAAAATCATAGGCAACAGCACGGCGGGGTGATCAGCTAAGGTTGCAGCGGCCAGTACCAAGCCGGTGCCGTTGTTGTTCATACCGAGGCCAAACATGAGCGCCGCCTGATCCGATTTATCTGTTCTCAGCCAGCGCGAGATGAGCCAGCCTGAACCAAAAGCAGAGATACATAACAGTATTGTAGTCCCATAGATGAATGCCAGAAAGTCCACATCAGGCTTCCCGAATGCCTGCGGCAAGGAGGTAGCCGCATTTGAGTAGTTCAACAGAAGTAAAACGATGTAATTGGCCAGCTTTAAATATGGCTTAAACAGTGCAGTTCGTTGTTCACCAAGGATGAAGTGCACGACAATTCCGGAGACAGACGGGATGACTACGGTGAAAAGCATAAAGGCGTTCGTTCCTTGCGATGCTAGTTCGTGAAGGTCTGAAGAATAATCTCCAGTAGTTATATGACCGAAAACATTTAACACAAGTGGTGTAGTGACAGGACTGAGTACCGTAGACAAAAATACTAATCCAAGACTGAGGCTCAGATTGCCGTTAGCGTTTTGGGACCAGGCTGTCGACGAGCCTGCAATTGGCATAGAGATGATC
>CAZFCP010000036.1:1532-7625 GCA_964517775.1 uncultured Candidatus Marinamargulisbacteria bacterium
GCAATTCGTCATAACTGTGCCAAAGCTGCATCAGTCCACGAATAGCGATAACTAGAAGTATTGGAACAGCAATGTTGGCAATGAAGCCAGAAATGATTGGTGCTGGACGCTTCCACAAACCAGCCAGCTCACGCGCCTTAATGCCGAGACCGGCGTTAAACAGTAAAAACGAGAGCATGAGTAATGAGAGAGTTATCTTGACCGAGCTACCATCGGTCAAGCGGATTTGTCCAAATTCGATGTGCCTGAGCCAGAGTCCGAATTGAGGTAAGAAACCCGCCATCACGTAGGCAGAAATGAGAATCACCAAGAAATTTTGATGAATAAAATGTGTAGATCTCTGCACTAATGTACTTGAGACGACTTTTGGTGAGGTTGTTTTTTCTACTAGCACGTTGCGTTAGATTCGCTTTTCATAAGAGTTTCGGTGTCGATACCGACCGTCATATAACATCGGTTATGTTTTATTCGATTCTACAAGCCCAAAGCCTTGTATTGGTTACTGGGAGGGCGTTTCGGCATTTTTGTTTAACCCACAATTCTTGACAGCCGCCACCGCCCACGATGTCATTTATATGCCAGCCCATATTCGGGGCACCCTTCCCCGCCGGTTTGATTGCCAAGATTGTCTGATAACGGACAGGGCGTCATGCGCCCCTCGCTGTCTTGGGCTGGTTGAAATCAGTAACAACACCGGGCAAGTCTTTGCGGCTCTTCAGATGCTCAATGATTGCGTCTGCTACGGCTTCTATTCCTTGTTCTGCCGGGATTTTTACATCCAAAGCGGTTTGGTTCTCATCACTCCAAGTACCATCAGAAGCACGCCCCCATGCTTTGATCGTAAACTGTGAGGGAAATACTTTTATTGAAAAATAGATCGATTTACGTTCAAGATCAGCCCATGACTTGGCTTTAGCCAACTTTTCCATAGGCGTTTGTTTCTTTCGATCCTCCGCCGGTGGTACATCAGTTTGCGGATTGCCCACTTTCACAGCCTTTGCAATAGAAGCAACTAAGTCTGCTCGATTCCTATAATCAATCTCCTGCACCGGCTCTACATCAAAGTCGCCCTGACTTGTTTTGATACAAGTTGGCAAAATTGCCTTATCAGCCAAGACATAGAGCCCAAACCAACAGAGTTTCTTTTCTTTTTTTGTGATGGAATTCGTCATCTTATTACCGTCACCCTCATTTTGATTCCCAGGCTCTTAGCTCGTTTTCCAACTTCCTCAAACGCACTTCGTTGTGCTTCTGTCATTACCTTATCTGGAATACCAATATGCAATACCTTTTGTTCTATCTCGTCTGCATCAACTTTGTGTCCACCCCAAGGCTTTTCTTGACCGTTCCATCTTTCGATTTTGTCCAAGTAACCATCTAATTTTCGGAATACTTCTTTCGGATTTTCCTGATAATACTTGGTGGACAAGTCAATTGTTTTCATGCTGGGAAATATTCCGTCTTTATAGAGCGCATCATCGATCTTTGGAAAATTCCTTACCAAAAATCCGGTACTTCCCATTTCGTCTTCGCCTTCAAACCCTCGTATAGACCAACCTTTGGACCAAATGGAAGCCGGATTTTTGCCGGTTGCTTCAACAACGTCAATTCCTGATTCTTCGCTAAATCTAAGTGCCTTGCCTGCCGAGTCCACGCCCTTACTTACCAGCCTTCCACTACCGCCCAGGTCATCAGCCTGAGACATTAACACGTTGGTAATTGGCTTGTCTGCCGGGCGTCCCAGGTCTCGCGTAAACTTTATTTTCCCGCCTCCCTGGATAGCCATTTCAGGCGCAGTGAAGTCTCCCAGCAATTCCTGAATGTACCGGGTGACGTGCTGACCATGAGCTGCAATATCTTGCCCCATACCCTTCAAGTCAGTAACAACCTGGCTACCAACGCCCTTAACGGCTCCGCCTGCGGCTTTGGCTTCGATTGCCACGGCTTCCAGGACCTCAGTAAATACTTTTGCCTTTCCGATAGCCTTGGCTCCACCGGCTCCTATCAAGCCATCTGCCGCCATTTCGGTAATTAACTTGTACTTGATGCGCTCTTGCTCTCTTGGTGGAACCTGCGCCCATCTGTCATTTAGTGCGGCTCCAACAGTTACCAGGTCTTTGAACGGTCTGGAATAATCACCGTCAAACCCCACCTTGAACAAGTAAGAATCAGCATCATGAAAGAGCTTGATTCCACTTACTAGGGTCTGACCTACTGCCTCACCGAACTTGCTGCCGCGCTCTGCTGCTCGTTCTTTGTTGCCTGCTATGCAATCACAAGTAAATTCAGCGATTGTAGCTAGATTGACCGCGACGGCTCCTAGTCCTTCTGTCGTGCCGATTATCTGCCCCCAGGTACGCTCTCTCTCGTCATGCTGGTACTGCCCGTATCCAGCCATGAGACCGGCCCCTATTACCTGTAGCTGTTGGTCTAGCGGCAATTCTGATATACGCCGCCCGGCTTCCAGCCAGCCGTCAGCCGTCTTTTCTAGCGGCTGATCGTGCCTTACCTGCCCCTCTAGTTTTGTCCGACTTGCCATCTCAGGCGTTATTGCCTGGTGTACGCCGCCCTCTTCTAGCCCAGCTTCGTCTATCTTGCGCCTAATTGCCGCTAGGTGATCCATTCGGGCTTTCATTTCTGGCGACAGGTCGGCGGCTTGCTGCCGCACTTCCTGGCTAAGTGCTTCTTTCTGCGGGCTCTCCGGCTGCTTATTCAGCCACTCTTTGAATAGCCTCACCGGCTCTGCTGCCGGGTTCGTTTTCGCTTCGGCTGCTAGCATGGTGCCGGTGTCCATTTGGTCTTTCTGGTCACTGCGAGCATTTAAGCGCTCTGGCTGCCTCGCTGCGACGACTTTGCCAAACCCCTCGTTACCGTAGGCGATTAGCTCAAAACTCAAATCCTGGTCCCCGCCAGCGCTCCCATTATGCCTATTTGGATTCAGCGCTTGCACCGCCTGGATGTCTGACGCTCCGGCTACTCTTGCTGCTTGCGCGTCTGCCTGTTGCAATGGCTTGGCTTCCGGTGCTATGTGCAGCCCCCGGTCTCCCTGCTCTTGCTGTTCGGCATTGGACACCCCTTAGTCCCCGCTATACTCCTTTTTCTTATTCCCCTACATGTCTGATAAGAAACTAGCCCGGCTCTCCGTCCTGCGGCTTCTGGTAATTTAGCGCCCTCAGCCATGATTCATTTGCCACCTGCATTGATGCATTGCTAAACCTGCCCATCAGTGCCTCTTTTGCGTCTTTCTCTGTCACTTTGCCATCTGTCATCAGGCTTTGTAAGTCCATGGCATAGCTCGTCATTAGTTCGGCATAGAATCGGCTTCTTGCTGCTTCGTTGTGTATTCCTGCCAGCACACTACCGAACCCTTCCAGGTACTCTATGATTAGCTGGTTGCCGCCCCCTGCGCCGTTCGTCAGCCTCTCAAGTATCAAGTCTCTTACCACGTCTGATACTTTCTGCCCCTTCAACGTCGCTATCTTTTCCAGCTCTGCTAGCGCCTCTTCTGGGATTCTTACACTTACGCTCTTTGTTGCCATGTTTTACCACCTCCCCCACGGGTCACGCTCAAATGGGCTTCTGTCCTTCTTCCGCTTCTGTTCTTCTTCTTTTTCTCGCTCTTTGTCTTTGCGTTTCTTGTTCTCTTCTATCGCCTTCTCTATCTTCTCTCGCTGCTCCCCGTCTCGCTCTTCTTGAGACTTCAACATGTCCCAAGGCTTCTCCCAGGTCCATTGCTTCCGGTCTTTTTCTCTTTCGTCAAGGTTGCGCTTTGCCTCTTCCAGCGCGTCCCTCTGCTCTTTTGTGTAGTCTCGGTTTCTATCATCCAGCGTGATTGACTTGACTAACATATTCGCCAAGGACGCCCCCTGCATGAATAGACCGACTACAGGATTTCTCATAACTTCCTGCTGCACCGGGTCTATTACCCTGCCGCCTTCGGCTGACTTCAGGTCTTCAGCCGTTTTACTGCGCTCGGCTTTGTTTCTTGCTTGCTCTATGCCCTTTTGCAGGTAGCCGCTAAAGCGCTCCCTGTCTCTGTCTTCTATCCACCCTCTGAGCTTCTGGTAGTCCTCAAACGGTAGCCGCTCGTTATTCTCTCTAAGCTCTTTTGCTAGCCCTGTCAGCTTTTCATAACTGTCTTTGCCGCTGTACTTCTTGCCATCATGCTCTATCCGGTCTCGCTTGTTCGGCTCTCTGGGCTCTTTCTCCTGCTTCTGCTCCGGTTGCCCTCGCTCCTGGGCGCGTTCCTTGTCCTTTATCCAACCGCACAGCCTGCGGTAATCTTCCAGTGGTATGCGCTCGTCGATGTTGTCCCATAGGTACTGATTCAGTTCTCTCAGTTCCTTTAGGCTCGTGCCTTTCGACCACTCCCGCCCGGCTGCTTCTAACGTATCCTGATGATATGGGCGCTTGGCTTCGTCTCTGCCTGGCTCCCTGTCTTTTGCCTTCTGGTCTTGAGTTTCCCGCCATTCTTTGTACGGTTCTAACTGCTCCCTTATTATCTTCTTGTGCATCCAAGGAAGTTCTAAGCCGTCTCTGATTCGCTCTTCCTTAGCCAGTTCCCGCTCTTTTGTTCTCTCTGCCTGCCGGGTTCTTTCGCGGTCGGCTCTTTCCTTCCTGGACCTCTCTAGCTCCATCGGGTGCCACTTCTCCAGGTATCTCTCACCGTGTTCTTTCGCCTTCTCTATGTCCTTTAGACCTATCCTAACCTCAGTGTCATTGCGGTCTCTGCCCAATACGACTACATGAATATGGTGATGATCGGTGTTGTTGTGCTCAACTCCGAACCACCTCAAATCCCGCCCCATGTCTTGCCCTAGCTTCGCCATAACATCACGGGTAAAGGCTTTCTTGTCCTGCGGGTTTATCTCCGGAGCAAGTGTCAGCTTATGCACTACCACCCGGCTGTCTCCCAGCTCCCGTATGGCTTTCCGCATTTCTTTGGCGTCTATCCGGTCTCCCTTCTCGTCGAACATTTCCCGCCCGCCCCGCTCCTTGTCCGGTCCTGGGCGATGTTGAATATATTTGACGTGCGCCAGGGCTTTGCCGATTGAGACCACATTCCCGCCTCGGCTCCGCCCTGGTATGTACCTGTGTTTGACTACTACCAAGGCTTTCAGACTCCGCTTACTTTTGGCTCGACGAAATAGTAAGCGCCTTTGCCGCATTTGCTGCACTCGCCCCACCTGGCAAACATGGCTTCTGTCATCCGCTCGTGCTCTTCTCCCTCAGCAGGTGCGCAATCCAGGCAATAGAATTTTGAATTGCCCAGGTGCAAGCCGTAGTATTTGGCAATCATCGTTAGTGCTGCTTCCATCTCGCCTTTAGCGTTTTGGGCTGTCACCGCTATGTTGTTCTCTTTCAGGGCGTCTTTTGTCTCGTTATGCAGCCTGATTGTCTCCTTGCACTTCGAGGCGTGGCTTATCAACGCGCTCAAAATAAGGGACCGCTCTTTGTCGTCTGTAATTTTCAGCTCAGACATTTGCCTTCCCTCCGGCTGCTTCTACTGTCCGCTTCATTGCCTCTACCAGGTCGCGCTCATCCTTCTCTACCGCCTTTGCCATCTTCTGCTTAGCCGAGGTCAAAGCCGCTTCAAATGCTGCTTTCCCTTCCTTCGTCCCTGCCATGTTCGTATAGGTCAATTCAAACAATGTCCCTATCAGTCTGCCTTGCCTCGCTAGCATCGCACAGACACGGTTAGTCATTGCTTCGATAGAGCCAGTAATCATGCTGTCTCTAGGCTCATTCTTCAATTCGTCCCTATTAGCCAAGTACCACAAGATTGCCTGCCGCACTAACTCCGACTTGCTTACTCCGTCCTCCTTCGCCAGGTCATCAACCCGCTTAAAGTCCTCCCTGCTTAGCTTTGTCTCTACTGTCGGTTTTACTTCCCGTTTTTTCTTTTCCATCGTACCGGCTCTCTATCACCCATATATCAACTACTATACTCTTAGTACCGGCTTTTAGCTTGCCTATTTATAAAAGTACCGGCGTGTAGACAGCCGATTAGTTAGCATCCCTGCGCTTTGCGCGGATGCTTTCATCTTGTCTTACCGTATGGTCGCTTCTCTCCCTCCCGGCAAGACCTGCGCT
>CAZFCP010000037.1:0-7469 GCA_964517775.1 uncultured Candidatus Marinamargulisbacteria bacterium
TTTTTAGAGTGATATATAGGGCTAAACCGCCTGTTGCTGACCAGGGAAATGTGGAGTAAAGCCAGTAAGCGATACTGTTGATATGAAATCCAAAGCCCAGGTAGCTGGTGTTGTATTTGCTGCTGGATAACAGCGATGCTATATAATCGGGCCAACGTTCTTGAAATGCTGTGTATTGCATCCCAAAAATCAGAAAAATGGGTAAAAATAGGGTCAGAAGTCCCAAGGGAAAATAAAAAGACAGCATAAAATCAATGAGTGTTTTTCTAAACGGCTTGTAAAAAATGAGTAGCAAAATGCCTGTTAAAAACGGAAAAATTACACCCAGTCCGCTTTTAATCAAAAATCCAATAGCTGTGAAAAAAGCGAGGCTAAATCCCCATCTTTTTTTGCTTGTTTTCGCCCAGTAATATAAGGATATCGATGATAATGTTGTGGCAATCCCCAGTAAAATCTCAAGTTTTGTAGTTCGACTAAATACAACAAGTCCCATTGTGGAGCAAAAAATCAGCGTTGATAACAGGCTTAATTTTTTAGATGTTTTTGACAGCCAAAAAGCCAGTCCAAACACCCAAACCCAGCCTAAAACAACATTGGTTACATGTATCGTGGATTCGTTAACCCCAAAAAAATAGGGTATGATGGATAACGCCCATAAACCAAGTGGAGGTTTATCCAGAAAAGAGGTCGCATCCGAGGCTGAAAGCTTGGGTGCCAGCCACTGATTGTGTTGAACGATGTTTTTTACCGTCAGCGCATACATGGCGGCATCGTCTTGCATAAGCCCAATAGTGCCTACTGAAATGAGGCTGATAAAGCAAAAGAAAAGAATAATAAACCAGGTTTTCATAAGGATATTAAAAAAGGTAACGTTTTTTTAAAACTATGTCTATAATAATAGGATGCAAGTTTCTCTAAATATATTACGATACAGAATCAGTACAACAAAAAAAGGTATTGGAACCCGATGAAAAAACGCTGGTTTAAGCTCTCTCTATGGATTATGTTGGCATGTCTGGTGCTGCTGGGGCCTCTTATGGCTGCTTCAACGCCTATGACCATGACCTTTCAGGCGACTCTATCCAGTCAAAAAGATGGATTAATTGAGGGCCGCAGACGGGTTACGGTATCTATTTTTGATGGATCTGGTTCGGGTGCGTCTTTAAAATGGGCTCAGGTATATGATGGTGTTTTATTTGTTGGAGGTACGTTTAGTGTGGTGCTGGGCTACAAATCAGATAATCCTCTGACTCCTGAGGTCTTTAATTCTACAAATCCTAACCTGGCTGTTACCATCGATGATCTTAAATCCTCAGGTACAACAACGGTGTTTTTCCCTATTCCTGCTTCTCCTTATGCGGTTCAGTCTCGTGTGGCTGAAACGGTTTTGAAAGTGGATGCCAGTAAGGTTATCGGGGCTTTTACCTCTACTGTAAATATTGCAAGTGATTTAAACGTTAGTAATGGTACGTTGGTAGTTAAAAATGTCGCTAAAAACGTTGGAATTGGTACAACGTTACCAAATTCCGCTTATAAATTAGATGTTGCAGGTCAAATTAATGCGCAGGGCTTTTTAGTGAACGGAGAAGATCTTGAGACAGCATTGTCCTGGAAAAAAAGAAGTAACAATTTATATTATGCAACGGGTTTTGTAGGGATTGGAACGACGATTCCCCAGTACGATCTGGATATTGTGGGAACAGTAAACGCCAGACAATATTTGATTAACGGAGTTGATTTAGGCGAGCGTTTGAAGGCAGAGCTAGCCTGGAAAAGTGGCCCTGGCCGTGATATTTATTTTGATGATGGTGTAATCCCTAATGGTGGTTATGTAGGTATTGGTACAGGTACCCCAACTGAAAAACTGGATGTTAGAGGAGCTATTCGTGTTGGGGCCAGCCTTGAAACAGCGTCAACTGCTGGAACCATCCAATATAAAGATGGCGATTTTCAAGGATATACAGCAACCGGATGGAAGTCTTTAACCGGTATTCAGGGAAATGGGGCTTCATCTCAGCTGGCGTATTGGTCGGGTACAAAAACCTTAACCTCGTCACCGAGCCTGGTTTGGGATAGTTCAAAAAATAATCTGGGGATTGGAACAACAACGCCAAAAGCCAGATTGGATATTGTTGGTTTAGCTGGGTCTCCTTTATTAGATGTTAAAAATGCATCTAACCAATCTGTGTTATATGTATCAGATTCCAGAGTGGGTATCGGTACAACAACTCCGTCACAGGCGTTGGAGGTGTCAGGTATCGTGGATGCAACGGATTATCTTGTTAACGGACAGCCTTTGAATAAGGCTTTTTCTACGGATAGTTTTTGGTTTAGAGAAAACAGTAATAGAATTTATTATGATTTGGGTAACGTAGGTATTGGTACATCACAACCTGGTAGCTTGCTGGAATTGGCAAGTCCAACGGGTAATCCTACCATAACCTTTGATATCGGTGGGGTAAATTTGTTTTCTATAGGAGTAAGTGCGAAGGCCAAAGATTCTTTTGTTATTGCAAAGGGTGGAAACCTGGATGTTCCGGTTTTTGCGTTTAGAGGTGATAGTATCGGGATCGGTGTTAATCAGCCAAGTTCAAATTTACATGTAAGTGGTAACTCTGGGGTTATTTTCTCTGGGACTTTTGGTAGCAGTTCTCCTTTGTCCGAAACGGGACGTGGCGCCAAGTTGATTTGGTATCCTGCAAAAGCGGCATTCCGTGCAGGGTATGTTTTGTTTGATCAATGGGATCAGGTTAATTTAGGTAATTATTCAGTAGGGATGGGGCATACCCCTTTGGTAACTGGCGAAGCGGCAAGCGTGGGTGGCGGTTATAGAAATATTGCGTCAGGTCAGTATGCGACAGTGCCTGGTGGTTTTATGAATGAAGCCTCAGGTGATTACAGTTTTGCTATTGGTCACGAAGCAAAGGCCTTGCATCGAGGCAGTTTTGTATGGGCAGATTACACACCGACTTCATCGGCCAGTGCGTTTTCATCGTCAGCATCTAATCAATTTTTAATCCGTTCACAAAATGGGGTAGGAATTGGTACCTCTAATACAAGTGGGGCTACATTAACTGTGGCTAAATCTGGAAACAGTCAAACGTATTTATTGCGTGCGTTAGGAAATAATGGGCTTGATGCTTTATCTGTAACGACATCTGGAAACGTGGGGATTGGGACATCTCGTCCGGGAAATAATCGGTTAACCATTATTGGCGGAAGTGTGGGGATTGGAACCTCGTCTCCTGCAGGAACGTTGACGGTTAAAGCGCACTCTCCTACTCAAAATGCGTTTGTTGTGATGCCAAGTTCCGGACCTACGGCTGCAATTTTAGTAACAGCCTCTGGAAACGTGGGGATTGGGGTTACTACCGGATACAAATTCCCTCCGGGAGCCCGACTTGTTATTACAGGTGGTATCGTGGCTTCCGAATTTAAGGTTGTTGACCCGAATAATCCAAATGGAACTATTACTATTCAACCAAACCCTGGGTCTCCATGGTCTGATCCTGACAAAAACGGTGGAAATACATCTCGTACTCAGGGTAAAGTAGGTATTGGAACACCGTCTCCAAACAGTTTGTTAACCTTATCTAATAAAAATCCAAGTAAAAATATCCCTGTTCTTACCTTTGATATTGATGGAACACCTCGATATAGCCTTGGTGTAACACCGAATGCAACAAATACATCGTATCTGTTTACGGTTCAGCCAGGTGCTGGTCAAAGTACGACACCTCCTTTGGTTGTTGCTACGCAAAGTGTAGGGATTGGTATCGGCCTTGCATCTCCTCGAGCTGCTTTGGAGGTTAAAGGTAGTGCCATCGTGTCTGGCAGTATGTCTATTGCAACATCAAACTTTAATCCTACCTATAGAATGCTTGTTAACGGCGGGTTGAATACAACGCAACTCTTTATTAATGGAACTCAGTTTCTTCCTCTTCCTAACCCTTGGAAAACACAGGGGGCGAACATTTATTACACATCCGGGAACGTGGGTATTGGTATTTCCAATCCGACACAGCGGTTGGAAGTTCGGGGTGCGGTTTCTTCAAATAGTTTGATTTTATCCGGGCCTATTTCTTTGGGCTCCGACCTTGTGGCCAATCGATTATTGTTAAGAGATGGTGCGACATCCCGATTTGGTCAGTTTTATGTGTCTAACGGAGAATTTACGTATACCGATCCAAGTGGTAATACCAAAGTTATTTCGTCTCCGCTTCAACGGGGTAACGGAAATACAGGTAATCTGGCTTTTTGGGTAGATAACTCTACGTTGGGTATTGCGCCAATTTTATGGGATAACGCCAGTGCAAAATTGACAGTGTCTGGAAACTTAAATGTACAACGTTTTAGAAAAGCGGATGATTTTAGAGTAACAGCTAATGCGGATATGGGTGGTCAGACTGCGTTGTCTATCGGGGCATCTTTATCTCATGATGGTAACCTGTCTACGGTAAAAGGATTTACGGCTCAATCGATAGCTGTGTCTATTGATAAAAACTGGGGAAATACAACCACGCCTGTTCAGGTTAAAGGGTTGGATATTTCCATGAAATCAGCCTCCAATACGGTATTTTTGAACAATGCCAGTGCGGTAGGTTTGATGGTGGATGTGTCGTCTGTTAACGTGAATGTTGTTGAGCGGGGGCAAAAATACGCAGCCCTCTTTAGAGGTGGTAATGTGGGTATCGGACTGACAAATCCCAGGGCCGAACTGGAGGTCGCTGGAACTGTTTCGGCCAACTATTTTAATTTGTCAGGTGGGTTAAATGTGCCTCAATTGGCTGTCAATAAATCGGCATTTGTTGCAAAATCTATAATCAGCGGTTCAGCTCAAAGACCAAGAATTGGTATTGGGATTACAAGTCCTGAAAATGAATCGGCCGAGCTAACCGTGCGTGGAACTGTGTCTGCAAATGCGTTGGTCGTTGGCGGAGGTATCGAAACGGTAACGGCTAATATTGGAAAAGGAACCTTATATATAGATGCCAGTGGAAACATCGGTATCGGTACGACAAAACCTGCTGGTCAGGTGGATATTAAACGTAGTATTAATGGGCTTTTAAGTTCTGACTTTACATCGCAAAAAATCGATATATCTGTAAATGGTGCAGCTCCTGGAAATATTTTCTTCCTTAATAAAAATCTTACAGGGATGGATATTGCTTTAAAATCATCGTCTAGCACTAATAAACTTGGAGCAAATGCTACTGGGGTTAAGGTAGATGTGAGTAAATTACAGCTGACAGGAACCAGTAAGGTAACCGGTTTGGATGTTAACGTTAAAGGAACTGGTGGTACCCGTTATGCGGCTATATTCCAGGGTGGTTATGTGGGTGTTGGAACGGCTAATCCTACAGTTGAGTTGGATGTTGTTGGAACAATTAATGCGACAAACCTGATTTTGAGAGGTAACCTGCAATCCAAACGGGCAACATTTAATTATTTGACTGTAAACAAAGCGGCAACCTTTAATGGTGTTGTTACAATTAATGCCTTAACTGTAAGAGGAACTATTACCGCTAATACTTTGGTGTTAACGTCTACGTTGCAAGCTCCTGATGCAACGTTTGCAACGTTAAATGCCAATGTTGCTTCTGTAAACTCTGTTTTAAAAGCGAGAACCTTAACTGTTTCTAATTTGTTAACAGGTCAATCAGCTACTTTTGCTAAAGGTGTTGGTATCGGGGTGACGGCTCCTGCGTCCGGTTTGGAAGTGTCTGGAAATATTTCTGCCAGAACAATGGTTGTTAGCGACCAACTGACTTTAAGCTCTGCTACCTTAAATGTGCGTAATACAGGAACAGGGGCTACTTATCTCTTTGTGAATCCTTCTGGAAAAGTTGGGGTTGGTACAGGTCAACCTGCATCTGCCTTACATGTTCAAACTGAAACATTGGGAACTTTTAATCCTGCAGATAACTCTACATGGGCAACGATGCGGATTCAGACTCGAGCCAATGATGCCAACATAGCGGCTGGATTGCTTTTGGTGCCTGATAACAATACGCCATCTCGAACAGTGGGTTCAGGTATCGTAGCCTTGAGATCTTCAAATTTAACAGCTCAGCCAGGATCTCATCTTGTGTTTGTAACGGATCCGACATCCGGGTTGCCTCAAGAAAGAATGAGAATTACGGAAGCTGGTGATGTGGGTATTGGTGTAACAACGCCAGTCGCACGTTTGGATGTAAACGGTTCTATGCGTGTTAGTGGAAATATGATAGTAGATGGTGCCGTTCAGGCCAGTCAGTTTGTTAGTGCCGGAAGTCTTTTGGTAAGTCCAAACGGTTTATTAAAAATTGATGGGGTAACGTCTGTAAACTCTAATATTCAATTATCAAAATCTTTATATTTAAGAGCTACAACAACACCGGCAAGTCAGGCCAGTTATGGTGCTTTGTTTGTAAATTCTACGGATAAAAATCTGTATTATTTAAAACCTGGAACATCTGTTCCTGTAAACTTATCCATTCCGTTAACAGGTACAAGTAAAAAAGTGCCTTTCTTTAATAATCAGGGTAATCTATCCGATGATACAAATATTTATTGGGATTCTACTGCGAAACGTTTTACTGTAGGAACCTCAAATGTTATGGCTAGTTTTGAGGTGATTACTACCGTAAATAACAGTTCTGTCGGAGCAATTGCTGCTGAAAAAGTACAGTTAGGATTTTTAGATAGAAGTGGATTGTCAGGCGCTCAAAATTCTACCTTTACTGGTTTGGATGTAACGTTGACAGGTCAAAATCCAACCAATCCTTTAACGTTTGGGCGTTTGGCTCAAGGTGAAACCGCAATTGGTTTGAGAGTCGATGTTCGGAATTTGAAAGCAAAACAGTTTACATCCGGTGGGGCGTCTCTTTTAGGTTATAAATATGCAGCATTGTTCTCTGGCGGTAGCGTGGGTATTGGAACCTCGACTCCAGTGTCTGCTTTGCATGTTGTGTCAGAGGTGGCAGGGGTGTCTCCATTTAGAGTGGATAGTATAAGCACGCCGAATGTATTTGTTATTCAGGGCAACGGCAACGTCGGAGTAGGACTGAGTAACGGAACCAGCCGGTTAACGGTAAAAGGCAGTGGGACAACCTCTGCAACGAGCGGATTAAATATCACAAATAGCAGTGGAACAAGCATGATGTATGTGAGAGACGATGGCCGGATAGGTATTGGAACGACATTGCCAAGTGCAAACTTACACGTAGCGGGAACAGTATCTGCAAACATCGGAAACTTTGCGAGCGTAACGGCCACAACATTAAACGTAGGAAACGGAAGTTTGTATGTAAACAAAGCGGGATTAGTGGGAATTGGCACAACATTACCAAGCGGCAACATCAGCTTTAACAAAGTATTTAGCGCAAGCCCCGGTGCAGATCATATCAGCCAAAAGATGCAGGTAGTGGTAAGCAACAGCGTACCGAACACGCAGGTCTTTTACACGAAGAACATTACGGGAATGGATG
>CAZFCP010000038.1:0-5979 GCA_964517775.1 uncultured Candidatus Marinamargulisbacteria bacterium
GACTCAAACTGACCAATAAGCTGGTAGCCGTTTGCTTTAAAAAACAATCCACTTTTCCAAATCATTAACGCCGCAATGGCAACAATCATTACAAGGGAAACTATCCCAACCTTAAATGCTGACCTATCCTGCATAACCTGCCTCTTTCATACTGAATTTACACATGTCCGCTTAAAAAATCACCGTAATCATTTGTAGCAACCCGAATGGATTCCGGGGTTTCAGGAGGCAATAATCTCCCATTTTTCATTAAATAAATTAAATCTGCTGTCCGTAAAATAGTAGAAATCTGATGCGTAACCACAATGGAGGTTACATGGAACTGATCATTTAATTTTACAATCAAATCTTCGATACTCGTTGAGAGAATAGGATCCAGCCCCGTTGTGGGTTCATCATACAGTACAATATTCGGATTGCCCACAATTGCACGGGCCAAACCAATACGTTTACGCTGGCCGCCGGATAGCTCGGATGGCATTTTTCTGGCAGCGTGAGGCATTTCCACTAGTTCCAATTTTTCAGAGACCAGCTCCTGGATTTTCTGATTATCGGTATAGCCAAGCGTTTCGATTAACGGAAAAGCCACATTTTCGGATACATCCAAAGAATCGAACAGGGCCGCAGACTGAAACAACATACCGATATGTTTTCTGGCCTCACGGATTTCCGACATCGGCAATGCCGTAATGTCTTTTCCATCCAGCTCGACCTGACCTTCATCAGGTTTTTGCAAGCCCATGATCAAGCGTAATAAGGTACTTTTTCCACATCCGGATGGCCCAATAATGGCAATTTTTTGCCCACGTTCAACATCCAGATTTAAATTCTGAATAATAGGAATGTTATTAAATTTTTTTGTGATTTGTCTGAGTTTCAGCATTTTAAAATAGAGTTAGAGATAAAAAGTAATTAAGAATAAAAATAATGATAAGTGAGGTTACGACAGCCTTTGTGGTCATTTCTCCCACGCCTTTTGCGCCGCCGTCAGCTTTTAAACCCATATAGGTGCTGACCAGACCAATCACAAAACCAAAAAAGGCAGCTTTTACCAATCCACCGGTGATATCACTTAACTTTAACATACTGTCCGCAGAGTCAAAATACGCATAAGGATTCACCTTATCCGAGGCTACCGCGATGATAAATCCACTTAAAAAGCCCAGGATATCCGATAAACCTACCAGCAAGGGCATCATCAGCGTACAGGCAAGGACTCGAGGCAGAACCAGAAAATCGACAGGATCCTGAGACATGGCTTCCAAGGCCTCAACCTGTTCAGTTACCTTCATGGTTCCAAGTTCTGCAGAAATAGCAGCACCCACACGGCCAGCCATAACAACACCGGTCAGCAAGGGGCCAAGTTCACGCCATACAGCCAGGCCAACAACGCCACCTATCATTTTTCCGGCACCAAATTTCAAAAACTCGCGGGTAACCTGAATCGTAAAGGCCATGCCTACAAAAATCGCTGTTGTACCGGTTACGCCAAGCGATTCAATTCCAAGACGCCACATTTGCTCGATCGTACGTGAAAACAGGCGTTTGGCTCTAAAAATCCCGGCAAAAAGCTGACAGGTTAACAGCGTCATGCCGCCTAAAGACTCGAAAAAATAAATAACTCTTAGCCCGAGAAAAGTAATCATCGCCTGCATTATACCTTTAAAATGGGGAGGCGTCTTCCCGATCCAAAAGCCTTGGAGGTGACCCGAATAATCATCGCGGCCTGTTTACGTTTATATTCGTTTTGCTTTAATTTTGTTTCTATCCAGTTCACAATCGAGGCATCATAACCGGCTTTGATGCAATCAGAAACCGCGGCACGTTCTTCAACGAGCAGGGTTAAAATACCGTCCAGAACGGCGTAATCTGGTAAGGTGTCCTGATCTTTTTGGTTGGGTTTAAGCTCGGCGGAAGGGGGTTTTTGGATGGAATTAACCGGGATGCGAACTTTATCGGCATTCATAAAATTGGCCAGCTCGTAGACTTTGGTTTTGTAGACATCGCCAAGGACTGCCAACGCACCGTTCATGTCGCCGTATTGTGTGCAATAGCCCACGGAAAGCTCGCTTTTATTGCCGGTGCTGAGTACAAGGGCATTGGTATGATTGGCATGCCCCATCAGCAACGTTCCACGAATACGGGCCTGAAGATTTTCAGACACCACAGGAAGCAGATCTGATCCTCTATCGATCTGGCCTAGAACCTCTAAAAAAGGCTCAAAAATACTTTTGATAGGAAGGGAATGTGTTTTTAGATTGAGATTTTTTGCGAGATCCTGTGCATCCGAAATACTGCCCCAGGAGGAATACGGGGATGGCATTAAAATTCCGGTCACCCGAAATGCACCCAGGGCATCCACAGCCAAAGCAGCCGTTACGGCCGAGTCTATACCTCCGGAAAGCCCCAGAACCACATGCTGAAACCCGGATTTCTGTACATAATCCCTGATTCCCAGAACCAGGGCATGATAGCAACTTTCAATATCCGATGAAAAACGAGGTGGAAAAAGAGACGACTCTGACGTTTTATCAAAAACGGTCACATCCATCGTATCTTCTTCAAAAAATAAGGCCTGAGAACTCAAATTACCCTCTTTATCATAAGCAAAACTGCCGCCGTCAAAAATCAATTCATCCTGAAAACCTACCTGATTCACCATCACAATCGGACATTTATGCTGTTTGGCCAGCTTTGAAAATAACTCATGCCGAACAGCCGCTTTTCCCATTTCAAACGGAGACGCCGACAAATTCACCAGAATATCCGCACCCTGATGCACCAGCTCTTCAACAGGATTAACGCCATATTTTTTTACGACACCGTCCCAGGCATCCTCACAAATGACAAATCCCCATTTTTTTCCTTTAAACGACCATAGCTTATGGCTTGTGGCCGGAACAAAATAGCGGGCTTCGTCAAACACGTCATAATTGGGAAGAAGAGTTTTGTTTTGCCTGAAAACAAGCTCGCCATTTAAAAAAACAAAAACAGCATTGTAAAGATTAGGCTTGACTCTATACGGACTTCCGACCACAATAGCAATGTCAGAATATTGTTTTGATAACTGTTTGATCTCTTCAAAGGCTTTCTTCAAAGACATCCAGAATGAAGGTTCAAATAAAAGGTCTTTAGGGGGATATCCACCTAAAAAAAGTTCTGAAGTAATAACCATCTTACTATCGGAAACCTGTGCTTGTGCAACAGCTTTTGCAAGCTTTGAAACGGCTTGTTTAAAGTCTCCTAAAAGTAAATTTGATTGCAATAAGGTTAATTTCATGTCGAGATATTACCGTAAAGTGACTTATGATTTCAATTAATAATGTAAAAAAGACATTTAAACAGCTCACCGCCGTCAATAATTTGTCGTTAACTATTGAAGAAGGACAATCCGTTGCCTTGCTTGGCCCGAACGGAGCCGGCAAAACAACCCTTGTTGAAATGATAGAGGGGATTCAAAAACCCGACAGCGGCAGCATTACCATTTTTGGAAAAAACTGGAATGACCACGAAAACGAGCTTCGTCATATTATCGGACTTGCCCTTCAGGAAACCAAACTGATTGATAAAATCACGGTTTTGGAAACACTACAGCTGTTTGCGTCTTTTTATAAGATTCCACAGTCTCGCTGTGAAGAAGTGCTGGACCTTATTGGATTAAAAGAAAAAGCCCAGGCTGATGTGACCAAAATGTCTGGTGGTCAAAAACAAAAAGTAGCCCTAGGACTTGCGATTTTAAACAAACCTAAAATTTTGATTCTGGACGAGCCCACAACTGGTCTTGATCCAAACTCCAGACGTGAATTATGGAGCTTGCTACATACCCTACAGGAAAAAAATGTATCCCTGCTTCTAACCACACATTACATGGAAGAAGCCCACGTGCTTTGCGACAGAATCGTAATGATGAACAGAGGTCAGATCGTGGCCGACGGCAGCTTCGAATCGCTGGCCAGAGTTCATGGCGGATACGAATTAATCACGTTCCAGGTTAAAGCGCCTTTAATCGATTTTCCATTCGAGTCGCTGCCAGGATTTATCAGCCTCCACTGGGATGAATCGAGTCACACCGGAGAAATGAAAGTGAAACAGATTACCGAAACCCTGCCTCATTTTCTGGAAGAGGTTCAAAATCGATCTATTAATCTGCTAACGCTGGAATCCAGAAAACTCACTCTCGATGACTTATTTATTACCTTAACAGGCCGGAGACTTGAAGAATAACCATGTTGATCCAACTCATTAAACTCCATTTTAAAAAATTCTATAGAGAACCCGGCGTTGTCTTCTGGGCCATCGTTTTTCCTATTATTATGTCCTGGCTTTTGGGCATTGCCTTTGATAAAAAAACACAACCTCCTCATTTAATAGGCGTTTTAGGCGAGCCATCCTGGTTTTCCCAACAACAGCTTCACACCTCACCGGTAGCTACGCTTATTCACAATCACTTTACCCTTGTTCCAGTTCAATCCAAAGAAGAAGCCTTAACCAAAATCAAAAAAGGCGAAGTAAATTTATATATTGATTCAGCCACAAAAACCTTTTATTTTGATCCTAAAAACTCGGCAGCTGTAGGCGATTACCTGGCGTTTGAGCATAGCCGCCTTACCCAAAACGGGTCTGAAACCAAAATTGAACCTTTAGTGCAAACCGGAACCCGCTACATCGATTTCCTCCTCCCCGGTTTAATGGCCATGGGCATTCTCAGCTCGTGTTTATGGGGAACAGGCTGGGCCTTAATCGATTTACGGATGAAAAAACTCCTTCGCCGCATGATGGCAACACCTCTGCCTAAATCAACGTTTCTACTCTCACATCTCATCACCAGAATTTTATTGTCCGGGTTCGAAACCATCCTGTTATACGCCTTCGCCCATTTCTATTTCGGAACCACAATCTCCATCCACTGGGGAGCCTTCTGGTTACTGTTTTTAACCGGAAACATCAGCTTCAGCGGCATTTCGATTTTAACCGCATCACGGGCCGATAACCCTGTTGTAGGAAACGGTTTGTTAAATGCTATTTTAATGCCCATGTTGTTTTTATCCGGCATCTTTTTCAGCTACCACAACTACCCATCATGGATGCTGCCCATCATTGAAAAATTACCGCTGACACTTCTTGCGGACGGATTACGTCAAACCATGATTGAAGGCGCAGGCTTAACCGACGCCATCCTCCCCTGCCTCTGGCTTTTAGGATACGGAATCATAAGCTTCCTTGTAGGATTAAAACTATTTAAATGGAACTAGAGTCAATGCCACAAACCCAACACTCACAATCAACGTCTCTCCCTATTTTTGATGATAATCGCATTCGGCCAACGATAGATTTTATTTTTGATAAGCAACACCAGATGATTCTGACCATTGATCTGGAATGGCAGGATCAGCGTATTCACATGGCCTTGTCATCATTGATGACGTTTTTGTTTGAAAATGAGGGCAAATTACATCCGAAAGACTCTGAGTTCTGCTATAGCCTGGCAAAACTGATTAAGAAAATTCAGATTGGAAACGATTTTTATCTGGCCATTCCTGATGATAGAGATATGGCTATTTTCTTCAAAAAAGCATTGTCTCTGGATATTCAGCTGTGGTGGAGTTACCAGGGTGAACACGTTCCCATCCAAACCGACTACCCTATTCCTTTAAACTTTTCCATTTCCTCTCAATTTAACGGGGTTTTGACCTGTACTATGCAGTATCACGATTCCTGGCTGAAAGCACCATTGGGCTGGCTGACCTTTAAACACAACAACGAAACACTGGCGTTCTGTAACGGAACCTTAATCGCCAATCTGCCTAGAGACCTTGAAGATTTTATTGCCCAGTTTTTCGACCGCTCTAAAATTCAGTATAAAGAGCAGGAAGCTTTCAAATTCATCCATCAGATTTATAATCCAAGTAAAAAAAGACTGTACTGGCAGGTTCAGGCCGATTTTGCAGCCATTCTTCCTCAGGAAACCACACCGGTTCC
>CAZFCP010000039.1:0-5904 GCA_964517775.1 uncultured Candidatus Marinamargulisbacteria bacterium
GAAAAAATATTAAAAATTTAGGTTTTTGGAGATTGGAATTCAACAGGCCCATAATTGATGATCTGTAAGATTGGGGTATAAATAAGTAATTATGTTTTTAAGACGATCATACTCAAAGGGAAGATAGGCGAGATTACCCAAGATCAAAATAACGTCCCTGCTTGCCTTCTTAGACTCTTCATCCAGACTTATTTGCTCCAGCTGCTCTATATTGTTGTTAATCAAATATTCAATACCCTTATGACGATCAGATGATCTTACTTTTGATTTATCTTTATTTAGAACTGCAAAAGGACTTTCTTTAAGTAAATCAATAAATTTCTTTAGTGACACATTAGTACGAGCTAAATATGAGGCAGCTAATTCGATAGCAAGAGGTATACCAGCTAAATAATCAAGGATAATTCTGATATCACGATTATCTTCGGGGTACAAATCTTGGCCAGATAACAAAGATTGATACTTATCAGCTAATGGACGATAATGTGATAGATGTTTAAGCAATAATTTTCTTTGCTGTATTTCGTCAAGTTCATTTAAAACCAAAGTCCTTTCTGGGTCTTTAACTTCATCATGGGTTCTAGTTACCATAATCACTGCCGATTTACTTTGGTCAATTGGACTTAGCATGTCATCTAAACTGTATACTTGCGAATCTTGACTTGGCTTTTGCATTCTAGCATCTTCTGCACCATCTAGTAATAATAATATTTTCTTATTCCTAACCAATCTTTGATAACTGTCATAAATGTCTTTATGGTCATTACCTGACTCTAGGGAATCTACGATATTAGTTATTGCTTGTATAACACTGATACCGCTATTAAATTCAACTAATATTACACCATCTGGAAATAACCTAAATAAATCTTCTTTGATACTATGTAATGTATTTCTAACCAGAGTAGATTTGCCAATTCCTGCTATACCAATGATTACAATAATTTTACTTGGTATTAGGGCATTGATAACAAAATCCTGTTCAGCTTCACGATCAATATAAATTTTATCTGGATTGAATGGTAAAAATTGATTAAGATTTAAATTAGTTTGTTTGACGATTTTCCCAAGCTCAACAATTAGTGATTGAAAATTGCTTTCAGCTCTCTTTGATAAAATCTCACTAGTTTGCATTGCCATAGTATCCAAGAATAATGGTATTCTTTTAACAATTTGCATTGATAATTGTGCTTCTGATAAATTACCTTCTTGCTGGTACTGATCATGTTTTTGCTGCCAATGTTTGGTGATTTCTGCTTTTTTATGTTGGTAAGCTGTAAAGAGGTTAGGAGTTAGCGGAATAATAATTACTCTTCCTTTGCAAAGTTCAGCGTTTCTAAAAACTAATTTCATTTCATTCATGCAGTTGCGGCTATTAAAGTAACCTTCATCAACTAACATGATAGTTTTATCAACTGCTGGATGATTAATCAGACTCATATATTCATCAATACGATCACCTAATTCAAAGCTATCTCTGTCTCTTAATGCTAAAATACCTTGTTGTTGAAGAGCAGCGCATAAAAGATCAACTTGTGGATCATTTTCTTGACTCCAGCGATAGGAAATAAATACTACCCTTCGTTTGGTAATTAACGATTCTTCTAGTAGAGCTCTGGTTTGATCCAATGTTCTTGCCCCTCCTAATAATCCTCTGGTTAAATAATATTTAGGTTGATCAGATAATTGATGATCATTTTGAATAATTCTTCTTAAATAATATCCTTGTTTTAGAATGAGGTTTGTTACTCGAGATTCGGCTTCTAATGGGCTTAAATTATGGTCGATTCTTTCTATTCTAAAATCACCTGCGTATGAGGGCAGAAGTCGACCTTGAGATAAAAAGAACAGAGCTTTGCTTATCTCTTGTTCAAGGGATGGTTGATAGTCGTAATGGTTAGGATCAAGTTGATCAAGAGAAAGATTTGGATCAAAATCAAAAACAGACGAAGCTGCTAGGGCTAGGTTGGAGGATAATTTAGGCATATGAAGATCCTTTATTTGTTAATTAGGGTAGGTTTGTTATGTTTAGCTTGGATTCCTATTAAGTTTTACACCGATCTAAAAACACTTAGTTCTGAAAAGCTTGGTTAGGTATTTTTTATATTGCAATAGTTTTAAATTTTTTAGTTGTAAAATTACTCTTTTTTAAGACAAATGACGCAAGATAATTTTTAGTTAACTTAATGGTAGCGGTTAGCTGTCTTCAGTCAATTGTCAGTATTAAATCTTTATATTTCTGACATAAAAGTAGCTAAAGCTCTTGGAATATTCTGATTCTAAAGTTCTTCACCATGGCTAGAAATTTTTATTGGAATTATTTTGATTGATTACTTATAGTTAATGGAAAATTATTGACCCCATTTATTGAATAATCTTCCAAGGCAGATAAAAGATAAATAGTAATAAATTACATGAATTAAAAATGATCTATAGCTCAGCATCGCTTACAAAATATCTGTTTTTACTTAGTAAAAATATGGAACTCACAACATCTTTAAGAAATGATTTGCAAAGAGCTATCGTTGAAGATGTTGTGGAGAAAAAAAAGTACTATGCCCTAAAGGACCTGGAGTTGGTAGAAGTAATAAACCTTCTGATTGAAAACACAGAGGTTGTCCATCTCCTTACAAAAAATGGTCTATCATTTCAGTCCTTATCAATATTAAGAAATTCAACTGAGATATTAATCAGAGTTGTAATCCAAGTTGTTCATTATCAGTGGGTAAAATTCGATCCGTCTAAAAGAGAGGGATTTGATTTGGCAAACAAAGCGGAAATAATGCAGTTTTTGCAAAAGAGTGGAGTTAAGGGCGGAGTAGAAAATGCAGCATTTGATTTTTTGATAAAAATGTTTCCGGATAAAACGAATCCATTTTTTGATTTAGTTAGTCAGTTGCAAAAAGTATATGGAGAGCTTTGTGCCTACTCTCATCCAGAAAGACAAATGCAATCACGCTTTAATGGTGCAGTGAATGATTTTAAAAAAAACGAAGATGGTAGCGTTGTATTTACTGCTGCATTAATTGGAGGTGATAGAAAAAAAGTTTATGAACAAGATGTGGCTAATTTCAATTATCTATTTGAGGTGAATGCGTTAACTGTTAGGATGATAATTGAGTTATTTCGAGGTGTCATCAGTGATGACAACCATTTGAGAAATATTGAAAATGTTCACAAAGCTTTTTATGAATTTCGTCGTCCCGCTGGTGTAGAAGATTGGAAAGAAAGGATTGAGGAATATAAGAAAAAAACTGGGGCAAAGCATTTTCTTACGATGCGATTAAAAGAAGGAGCATATGTTTGGCCTAAAAAAATTACAGAAATAAACCTCTTTAATAGAACATGGTTATTGTGGCCAAGAACTGAAGAAGATGTGCCAGCAATTATAATTCCTTGCGTAGGTGAAGAAAAAGAAGAAGAGCTTTTGGCAATGAGATTTTTAAGCTCAATGTCATGGGTTCATAATACAAAAATAGATCATGAAGGATTCTGGTCGTCTGGCAATGGCATAGGTTCCTGCAAAAGAAATGTTCCTCATCATCAAATTTATCGACCATTTTTTGCTCATGAATTTTTAATAGATGAATATGACTATTTGCCTTTGCCAGAAGATAAGAAAACTCAAGTAGCCTTGGCTCTATATAGAGAAGGACAATGCTTAGATAATGATAATTATAAATTTCTTAGCTTCTTTAAAATATTAAATCTTATCAGTGATAAAGCAGAGCAGCAAAAGGAGTGGATAAATAGAAATATTGATAAGATAATAGATCGTGAGGCAAAAGGAATCTTGGCTGATTTGCAAAAACAACACCCTGATGTTGGAAAGTATCTATACAGTTCTGGAAGATGCGCAGTAGCGCATGCGTTTCATGAGCCACTATTAAATCCAGACAATCCTCAAGATACAAGAAGGTTGAGTACGGAATTGCCTCTCATAAAAGCACTTGCTGAGCTATTGATAGAACAAGAATTTAAGGTCTTATCAAATAGCACTATCTGGAGTCAACATCTTTACGAGCTATCTGGTTTTAAGAAAAAGATAGGAGATGAGTTGTTGAATTGCTTTTTAGAAGCAAATACAGGTCAGAATTTAGAGGAGACCTTTCTTTCAATTGAGAGTCGTTTGCCGATGTTATCAATTAGAGTAAGGGATTGTAAAGTAAGGCCATTTGAAAATCTTAAGCCAAAAATAGTTGGTTACGATGATAAAAAAATTCTATTGTCATGTAATTCAGAAACGTTGCCTATTCGGATTTTGATTGGCCTTAACTTCGGAGAAGAAAGATTAGAATTTTATTTGTCCGATGGCTTCCTTGCTGAAGATGATAAGTCTTCAGAGGTGGCAAAAATTATCGCTGAAATAATTAGATTCGAAAGTGCATTGTTAAGCAATGGAGTTTTCGAGGCTTGGGAATACAATGGGGCTTTGCTTGGTAGAAAGGATTCTTATATACCAGTCAATATAGATTCTGGCCAAACTAGTAAAAAGTTGAATAAGATTGCTGATGAATATGAAAGAATTTCTGCCGAGAGAATGAATGCAGCTACCCAGAAAAAATAAATCAACATATATAATATTTTTATTACATATGCTTGCCACAGCGCCCCTCAAGCTCTTGATTAAAATTGTCGATTTGGCGTAATGTTTCCTCACCCATTTTATTGAATTCTTCTTGATTGATTGTGATAGGATTTGCCCATAAACAAAAGCTATCTACGGATATATTTCTGCATCCGCTTTCTAACAGCAGCAATATCATCATTCTTGCGAATATTCTGCCTCTTTTTTGATTCAATTGCATCTGTAAAATTTTCTTTAAGCTGTTCGGTTTTTTGTGATCTTTTGCCAAAAAAACTGCCAAGTGTAAAAATGGCGACTATTGTACCAGCGATTGCTGACAATCTAGCCAGTAGGTTTTGGATCATTTTGTACCTCTTTGTCTTAAAAGTTCGAGTAATCCTGAGCCAATCAGAGCAGCGCCAACATAAATCAGGCTGTCTGCGCAACTATCAAGCCTGTCAAAAGGGATTGCTGTAACGTGGCTTAAACCATAGACAAACAGGATAAATTTCATCAGGGAACCGGTTGATAAGCAAAAAGCTCCTGCCAGTCTTTTTGATGATTTATTGCCGTTAGAATCTTCTAAAAATTTATTGTCCATATTTATTTTTTTATTTTTCAATTAATTCAAAGTGTGGTAAGTCAAAAAATGTCTGATCTTTTAAATCATTATCACCATCCCAATCGCCACCGCATCTGATTCTGATTCCAAGCTGAATTGCAGTTGCTTTCACAAAGCCAATGAAGTGATAAAATTTAACTTTGTTAATCCAATCAATCGGACTTGGACCAGCATCAACAGCGAGTGATGGTGAATGATTATGTTTGCTACCAGATTTAATTTTTGATTTTCCAGCGTTGAAGGCTTTTAATTGATCTTCATCTGATCTATGACCTTCAAGTATAGTGCAGTCATAATGCTTAATTACCTCATTAAACAGTCTTTGTAAATCAGGATGGCAGGTTGCTAATTTTTCTAATGATGATTTACTGAATTGTGGCATAGTTTATTTTTTATTTGAGATTAATATGGTTGCCAAGTAACGAGATAAATCCGGCGGTAATTAAAGTCATAATCCCAACCACGATCCATTTGACGCAAATTCTAAAACTATCTTTCTTAGCCATACGTATAGCCTTCAACAATTCACGTAAGTCCCGAATGTCAGTTGGAGCCTTATCGTCATGAAGACCGAGTTCTCTTAGAGCCATTTTTGCTCCGTTCCTTGAAGCTTGCTCTAAAATTTGCTCCAATTCGCATTTGGTGAGAATAAATTCTCCCGTATGGGCCTGTTGAATTCCAATCTCCAAAAACCTAAATTTTTAATATTTTTTCT
>CAZFCP010000040.1:0-4827 GCA_964517775.1 uncultured Candidatus Marinamargulisbacteria bacterium
TAAAGATGCATATTGAAAATCCTCTATAAATGACTTTAACCCTTAACGCTGATCTTACCTGATTCTACCGAATATGACCGATATCCGTTTACTTGAGCCTTCGACTCTAAGCTTATTAAAGTTTCTATTTTAGAATACCGGCAATCTCTGATCCTGCTGAAATAAAAATCATGCTTTTTAAAAGGCTCAGACAAAATAACCCTCCCTGGGCAACAAACCCATAAACTCTGGATTTTCGAATGAATAAATATGGACACATAATGAACCTCCTTGCCCCCTTGTTTAACATAAGGGCCTTTTATTACTTACGCGGGAGAATCTGTATATATTAGTTTTTCGATTTTCTTGACCAGCCCGGCTGCGTCTTCTGATTTATCGTAATACTCATCGGCATTAGGAAGGAAGAATTGTTGGTCATTTTGATTAAAAACGCTGGCGACTAATATTTTTATACCCGGGAACTCTTTTTTTATCTGCTCATAAATTTCAAACCCGCTCTGTTTGGGCATGGCAAGGTCAAGGATTACTAAGGCAACCTCATTACTTTTCCTTAATATATCTAAACCGGCATTACCGTCATGGGCTTCAATGATGCGGTAGCCGTATTCCTCTAAATAGTGGCGGTATACCTTTCTGATACGGGGCTCATCGTCAATCACCAATATGCTTTTTTGCTGTTTTATACTACGTTCGGCCTTCTTGATTTTTTCCAGCAGCAAATCCAGGCCTTGCGCTTTATCATAATAATCAGCGGCACCCTCAATCATCTTCTTCTGCTCGTCAACAGGATAAACGCTTGCGACGATTACTTTGACTTTCTTGTAAGATCTCTGCATCATATCGTAAAAAATACTACCGTAAACCTGCGGCATTTTTATATCAAGTAGCATTATATCTACGGGCTCTTTATTTAATATACAGGATGCCTGGATGGCATCGGGAGCATCAAGAACTTCAAAGCCTTCATTTTTAAGCATCGTGTGATACATTTTCCTTACCTTATCTTCATCTTCAACAATAAGAATTTTGGTCATTTTTGCTCCTCTAAATGAGCGGGCGGCTGCAGAGCTAAATTACCATTTCTTCACGAACCTCCGCAGCCACCCAAATTTTCTTTTTCCTTCTTATCACGCCATAAGTATAACTTATGACGGATTAAAGAAACGTTAAAAAGAAATTAAAATTTTTAATAATTAGCTGTTCGAAAAATGGGGGAAGAATTTAAGATTTGTTAATTAAGAAGAGGGATGGAAACAGTAAAATTAGAGCCCTGCCCCGCACGGCTGGTTACTGAAATTTCGCCTCCGTGCAGTTCGGCTATAGATTGGGCAATGCTTAAACCTAATCCGCTGCTGGGAGCAGCGTCTTTAACTGTTCCGTCAATGCGGAAAAACTTATCAAAGAGTTTCGGAAGGTTTTCTTCTTCAATGCCGATTCCCGTATCAATAATAGAAACAATGGCTTTTTGGTTTTCATACTCTAAGCTTATACTGATGCTACCGCTAGCAGGAGTAAATTTAATCGCATTATCTATTAAATTTAAAAATAGGCGTCTTAAATGCAGCTCATCCGCATTAATTGCGCCTGCCTCTTGCGGAATATCAATGTTTACTGTTATATTCTTTGGAGAAGCTAGAATTTTCGCCTGTTCATAAATTATCCCTATAAATTGAGTTAATTCGATTTGCTCAAATTTCAGGACATCTGGCTGGTAATTCATTTTAGTCAGCAGCAGCAAATCCTCGATGATTTTAAGCATCCTTTTGGTCTCTTCCAGGCTGACACTGATGACTCTTTTATATTCTTCTTTGTCTCTTTCCTTTTTTAAGGCAAATTCCGACTCCCCCCGGATAATGGCTATCGGGGTTTTTAATTCATGGGCGATATATGAACTCGAATCTGTGATATACTCGAATGATTCCCCTAGCCGCGAAACCATATCATTAAAAGCTTGTATCAAACTGCGCAACTCTTCATCAACATTCTCTGCTTTGACTCTCAAGCTTAAATCTTCATGGGTAATGTTGTTGGCGGTATCGGTAATTTCTTTGATTGGCCTTAAAATCCTTACAACAATCACCCGGCCGATAAAATATCCGAATAATAAAGTTATAGGGATAGGGATTAATATGTAAAGCAGCTTATTTCGCTGTAATAAATCTGCAGGTACGATAAACAGAAAGGCGACATAAACAGAGAGCGCCGCTCCTAATATGGATGCATATAATATACCGATCTTTAATTTAATAGTTTTTGCTCGCATTCCTATTCCTTTAAGACATACCCTTTCCCATGAATGGTATGGATAAGCTGCTTTTTGTGGCCTTTATCAACCTTATTGCGCAGAAAATTCATATACACATCAATAACGTTAGTGAAGCTGTCAAAATCCTCATGCCATACGTGCTCGGAAATCATTGTCCTGGTAACGACATGGGTGGCATTAAGCATAAGGTATTCCAGGAGCGCAAACTCTTTGCTGGTGAGCTGGATTTCTCTTCCAGCTCTGGTAACTTTGTGCTTGAGCTGATCCATTTCCAGGTCGGCAATCTTAAGGATACCGGTTTTATCCTGTTTATTTCTTCTCAATAGCGCGCTGATTCTGGCTAAGAGCTCTTCAAAAGCAAACGGTTTAGCCAGATAATCATCGGCGCCGGAATTCAAACCTAAAACCTTATCCCTTACCCTGTCTTTGGAGGTAAGCATCAAAACAGGCACATTTATTTTCTTACTCCTGAGTTCCCGGCATACAGTAATACCGTCCTTAACCGGCAGAATAACATCAAGGATTATAAGATCATACGGGTTAATTTCAGCTTGGAATAAAGCCTTCTCTCCGTCATTGGCCACATCAACCACATAATCTTCTTCTTTCAGGCCGCGCTCAATAAAACTGGCCATTTTTATTTCATCTTCGACTAATAAAATCCTCAATTCCTGCCTCCTAAATTATATCTATTTCATAGATACAGTGATATCATTCTCTAAAAGTTATGCCAGCGTCTGCTGAAAGGCCAAAAGATCTCCGGTATTTGCAAGCACAAGCAAAACATCACCGCCTTCTATAATCGTAGACCCGGAAGGGATAATGAATTTATCGTTTCTGGAAATAAGCATAATAAGGCATTTCTCAGGAACATTCAAATCGCGGATCATCTTGCCTACGGCGCCTGAATTATAAGGGATTATTATATCCGTCAATTCCGCGTCAATGCCCTCTGTCTTTTCGAATTCAATAGGATAACGCGTTTTATTGGGCCAGGGAAGGTTCAATTTCAATATTTTCGCAACAACCGGAATAGAAGTGCCCTGGATAAGAACCGAAGCGATAACAATAAAGAAAACAATATTAAAAATAGCATTTGCCTGAGGAATACCAGCCATAAAAGGAAATGTCGCCAGGATAATCGGAACCGAGCCCCTAAGACCAACCCATGCGACCATGGCCTTTTTGCGCATATTCATTTTAAACGGTAACAAACACAGCAATACGCTGATAGGGCGGGCAACTAACATAAGAAGAAACGTCAGCAACAATCCTGCCCCTATTAACGGGACAAGATGGGAAGGAAAAACGAGCAGTCCCAATGTTATAAACATTGTGATTTGCATCAGCCAGGCCAGGCCGTCATGAAATCTTGCAATCATTCTTTTATTCGGGAACTCTGCCTGGCCAAGCATCAGGCCAACAAGGTACACCGCCAGTATCCCATTGCCTTTTAGGAAAACAGCGATTACATAAGTCAAAAGGACCAAAGAAATCATAACGGCCGGATACAACCCTTCGTAGTACAATTTCAGGCGGTTAATGAAAAATACGATGACTTTGGCCATCAGATACCCTATAAGCGCGCCCATGCCCATATTCAGAAAAAATCTGGGAATTAAAGCGGCGATACCCATATTCTTTACAGTCAGGATGCTAAGAAAACCTACAGTCAAAAATACTGCCATCGGGTCATTGCTGCCGGATTCAAATTCAAGCAAAGGCTTTAAGGGTTGTTTTAAGGTTATCCGTTTAGACCTTAAAATACTGAATACTGCTGCGGCATCGGTTGAAGAAACTATGGAACCAAGAAGCATGCCTTCTAAAAAAGAAAATTTTAAAATATGCATGGCAAAAAAACCTGTTATTATCGCGGTCAACAAAACCCCTACTGTAGAGAGGATGACCCCCGGCCAAAGTACCGTTTTAGTATCTCTCCAATTAGTATCAAGGCCTCCGGAAAAAATGATAAAAACAAGGGCAACGACTCCGATGGATTTCGCCAACTGTGCATTGTCAAAATAAATCTTGCCGATTCCTTCGGAACCGACAAGCATCCCAATTACCAGGAATAGCAACAAAGCAGGTATGGCAAACCTGTCCGAAAGTTTGCTTGAGACAGCGCTCACGAATATTAGCACCGCAACCCATAATAAAATTGTTTCAATCGGAACCATATAAATAAGAAACTATTTCCTCTTTCTTCCTACTAATTCGTCTATAGATATATCTAACGCATCGGCCAATTTTTGTATCGTTGTGATGGTCGGCTCTTTGGCCATGCCCATTTCAATCTTAACAAGAGTATTATTGGAGATATTGGCAAGTCTAGCTAATTTTTCCTGAGTGAAGCCGTTCTTCTTTCTTATTCGTTTAATATTATCTGCCAGCATATTTTCTCCTTGACTAAAGTTACACTCGTAATATTATATATGTAATCTTACATATATTTGCTTAATCCTATTGCATTATGCAATTATACAATAAAATTTGATATTTTTAAATCAAAATCTGCTTTTATATATTTTTTTCGGCAAAATTTTACCGCCATGTCTCAAGCA
>CAZFCP010000041.1:0-4664 GCA_964517775.1 uncultured Candidatus Marinamargulisbacteria bacterium
TACTGCAATGCCGCCATCAGCAATGCATCGGACTTGCCGCCCCCGGCTGCGCCACCGTACATGACTTCCTCACCGTGTTGCAGCAGGAACAATTGCTGCGTGGGGTGCGGAATGTGCTTGGTGTACGGTTCCACCAGACGCGGCTTGATCGAATTCAGCAGGCGTACTCGTTCGATCTTTTCAGCACGCTTCGTGGCGGGTAGGTATTGCAGTGCTGTCACACTTCACCACGCAGTAGTTCCGTTGCTGCGGAGTTACCCGCCTTATCGAAGATGTCGATGTAGTGGACAACGGTGGCCTGCACAACTTCAAAGGCCAACTGCTTGTGGTTGCACATCCCGTCTGCGGACGGACAGTTCGTCTTGGCGCAGAGGACACTGGCCACATCGTCGATGAACAGTTGGGTCATCTTGTTCGGTGTGGTGGTACGGATTTCCAGGTCTTCAGTCAGCATGACGAACCTCCCTTCTTGGGTGTTCGATCATATTAGCAACAGTTATTGATCAGAAGATAGTCAATTGCACGGGTTTCTTTGATTCCGAATGAGAATCCTTGACTGGCTTCTGTGCACCGCAGGGGTACTGGCATTCATCATCCGCGCCCACTAGACCGCATTCGCACGTCTGAGTCACTTCCGTACCCCTAGCCCGATGTTCTTGGGGTTTTTGATTTCTAGACCAACAGGTACCCCTTCCGGTTCGATGATGTTCTCGCCGTCGTACAGGCCAAGCATGGTCAACAGTTCCCGTGCATCGTCCGCATCCTTGGCATTGGCACACACCCGATACGCCGCCAGTAGGTGATTCACCAGTCCCGCTCCTTCGGGATGCGGCGTACCGACTTCACCAACGCCTTGGCACCGTTCAGTGCCCCGTGTTTGGTCTTGTATCCCTCTGATTGGGCGACAATCTTGCCGTTCTTGGCCTTGACGTGCCAGTACCACTGTCCGTCGTCACCCTTGAACACTTTGATCACTGATCGCTCCTTCCAATTGGCGTTGTTCGTGACACAGGCATTCACATGGCCCACCGATGCATGACTGGTGTTTGCCGTCCCGGCAATCGGGATCAATCAGATTCGTCATCCGCGACCTTCTCATCAAGCATCACAATGGCCATCATCAGTTTGTCGCGGGTAGTGGCCATCCGTTCTGCGGCCTTGGGGTTCACGGCACGCACATAACCGACTGCCGCTCCTAGTTCACCGACTGCGCTGGACATGATGCGCCGGATTTCCGCCGTGGTGTGCGGTATCCGATCCCGGTCGGTGTCCTGCCATGCCAGCCACTTGTACCCGCTGCCCGTCTGGTGGGACTCTGCGTGGCCTTCCGGCAGATCGCAGTACGCGGTACCCCAATAGCCCTTCAGTGGTGCCCTGCACTTCATTCGGATTCCTTCTGGGAGCGTGTCCTTCCAATGTGCTGCCATGTAGACGCAACCTGTTCTGTGTACGGACGGACGTAATACAGCCGACGTTGCAGTTGATTCAATTCTTTCGCCAGAAAGTTGAGTGTGACCCGCTGATGTTCAAGTTGACGTTCCATAGATCGGATCAACTTCTTCGTCTTCTTGTTCACGAAACCAGTACCTTCTCTCGGCGGGTGTGGGTAAGGGATTCGGGTCTGTCCAGATCATGCCACTTCCCCGGTGTGCAATGTTGTGTTTTGCGGGTAACTCACAGGTAAGCGTGTCGCCGTCTGATTCCACCGTGGATTTGCATGGCCCACACAAGTGACTTCGTATCATATGTGCTGTCATTTAGGCCGGAGCCTTCGGTCGATCTTGTACGCGGCCTGCCGTTCGGAATCGGCAAGCCACTCGCAACATGTAAACTTTCTGGGTATTTTTTTTGCATATCAGGCGGACTTGTCAAGTTTCTTGCTGCAACCATGATCCGTCGTGATGCCATCCGGCATGACCGCGTGTCAGGACACATCGGGTCTTCCCGCGCATGGACGTGCACTGCATGGACGGCGGCACACTCCACTTCGGGTTGAACAGGCGTGGTAACGGCATTATTGGCCGATGGGACGCAACCGTACAACGATGCACCCGTAGGACTCTTCATAGTGATCCAGGCGGTTCGTGTTCTTGAAGTCGTCGTAGTTCCAGTGCGACACATGCGCTTCAGTCGGTGGGAGGTCACCATGCGTTTCGAAGAAGTGCACCGGGGTGGCGATCACTACCCATCCCGTGCAACGTGACAAGAATTCCAGCGCCCTGTCCTTCTCCATGTGTTCGATGACATCGCCCATCATCACCATGTCGTACCGCGCTACTACGGACGGTTCCATGTCCAACGCATCACCAAGGTAGAGGTTGTCGTAGATTCCCGGCAGTCTGTGGGCATCGACATACGGCAACCACGCTTCGACGCCATGCACCTGTGGCGTGGGATCAAGGTATTCACGGAGCAGCACCCCGTACTTGCCGTACCCGCATCCCACGTCCAGTACCAGTTGCGGTGTGGGCGTGATCGTCCCGGCCATTGTCACCGCACGTTCGGCGGCAAGGAGTACACCAGTGGGCATCAGACAAACCTTCCAACTAGGAAACCGAACAGGAATGATGTCAGGATCACTGCTATGACCAGTGCCCACGCGAAACATCCGGTGGCTTTCGCTTCTGTCTGCATTCTTGTCATCCTCTTCTTTGTTGATATTGCGTCACCAGTTCACGCAACTGCTGTTCCAGTAGGTCGATGTACGGATCGGGTTCAAGTTCGGCACTGCGACGTAAGGCCAAGTCACTCTTGGCTTTGTAGGCGGTGGGGTCTTGCAGTTCACGAATGGCGGCGATCCATCCGTCTATGTCATCCGGCGACACGAACGTCCCCGATTCACCAAGGGACTCCATCAGACCGGGGGTAGGGCTGGCAATGGTGGGGATGCCGGATGCGGCGGCTTCAATACCCACCCGCCCCCATGATTCGTAATGGGAGGGGCACAGCAGAATCCGTGTCTGCGCGTAGGCTTCGGTGATGTCCGGTGTGTGCGGCATGACGATGGCGTTCTTGGGGATGACCGATGGAACGATCTGCTCGTAGTACCCGCCGACTACGCCAAGGAACTTCTGATCCGGCATCTTCTTGACCAGTTGCCAGAACACTTCCCCGCCCTTGTCCTTGCACAGATTGATGAGCGTGATCCGATCCCCCGGTGTCGTGGCATAACGGCTTGGCCGTACGGGTGGTGGCACCACAATGGTCTTTCCCGGCCAATGGATGGCCTCTGCGATCCATTTGCTGTTGGCCACGACAAGTTGGGCGTACTTGGGGCTGACCCCGTGATAGTCCAGTTGTCGGTGGTTGTGCACCAGATGAACGAGTGGCCTTCTGTTGCCCACCGCACTGACCACCTGTGGGGTCTTGTCCAGGTGCGTGATGATGACATCGGCCCAGTTGATGAGGCCCAACGATTCCCGGTTGTCCTGTTGGGTGATCGGCACACCTTCGAACGATGCGGCAGTGCTGTCGTTGACCATCACATGCACACTGTGGTGCCGTTCTTTGAGGCCCAGCAGGATTTCGTGAAGCATCATTTCGGCCCCGGCACAGTGATCCGGTGGGTACAGGTGAACCCAGGCAAGAATCTTCACGACATGCCCCAGAAACGAGTGAAGCCCCGCCAGGGTGTTCTGGTGCGTTTAGTGCCTGTCGGGTCTTGCGACCTGTCGGGCTGCACCAAAGCGTACTGGTGGGGCTTCAACCCTCCCAGACCATTGGGGCAGACCCTTTGGACTGTTCGGGTATCCCGGTGGATCAGTGCATCGGGGGAATTGCTGATCCGGTGGGACTCAGTAAACATAGCACAGGGAATTCGGGTGTCAAGACCGGGATGCCACATGCCGCACAAGTCCTTCCCATGCCGCCAGATCATGGTGTGATCCCGATAGCAGATCATTGGCTCTGTCCCGCGACATCTGTGATCGTTCTTCCCACATCCGGCTGTCGTGCAGCAGTTCTTTCAGCGTGTCGTTCCATCCCGTGTAGTCGGTGGGATCGACATAGATCGCGGCACCCCCTCCTGCTTCGTGCAGTCCCGGCAGATCACTGGCAATGACCGGGATTCCCCACGACATGGCTTCCACCACCACCTTGCCGTAGGTTTCATGACGGCTTGGCACGACGAGTACCTTCGTGCGGTTGTAGATGTGGTCGATGTCGGGGGTGTGGGTGTTGACCAGCACGTTGTCGGTGAACCCCTCCCGCTGTTCCCCGTAGCCGCCCTTCACGCCTATGAACATCTGCTGCGGGTTACGTGCGGCAAGGTGGGCGAAGACATCCACTCCTTTGTCGAAGGACAGGTTGATCAGGGTGACGTATTCGGGTGACCAGTCAGGGCATGGCTTCATCAGGATCGGTGGCTTGATGACCTGTACACCGAGGTTGTTCAGTTGTACCGAAAGGGGCATGTGTCCCGCCGCCCATGTGCTGTTCACGACAGTCATGTCGGGGGATACCCGATTCAGGGAACGGATCGTTTCACTGCGGAGGTTGTGCACGATCCCGATGTAGGGCATGTCGTGGGTGTAGTGCCAGACGTTGGCACGGATTTCGGGATGTGTGATGAACACGTCGAACTCTTTGACGGTGTGGTGGGCGATGTATCCCGCGTTGCGTACCGTCACACCGTTGCGTGTGTAGCCTTCCCCGATCCTGTCCGC
>CAZFCP010000042.1:0-4594 GCA_964517775.1 uncultured Candidatus Marinamargulisbacteria bacterium
TTAGTGGTGCTGCTCATTAATGGCAATAACACTGTCTCGCTGTAGTAGTTGTCTACTATCTGCACTCCCGGATCTACCCATGGTTTGCCTAATGGCCATACTACTACACTGCCACCTTTTAAGCTGATAACAGGACTTTGGGTGTCTACCATCTTAATTACACGCATTTTGGTAGCTGTATTTCCTGAACCATCTGTAGCTGTATAAGTAATTACATAAGTACCTACCACATTTTTGTTAAAGCTAGGCGCTGATGAACTGCTTACTGTTACATTTGTATAGAAGTTGTCTATTGCCGTTGGAACAGGATCAACATAGTTGGTAAATACTTCAAAGGTCAAGGTATCTGCACCTACTACATTAATAGATGGTTTAGTGGTGTCTTTTACTTCAATGTTAAAGTTTAAGGTATTGGATACATTACCTGAACCGTCTGTTACGGTATAGGTTACTGCATAAGTGCCTAAGGTGTTCACGTCAACACTGCCTGTTCTGTTGTAGGTTACTGTTTTCCAGTAGTTCTCGTTTACATTGATAACCAATTTATCATCTAATGGTAAACCTACAGAGTGAATATGGTTGGTAGTAGTAGTGGCTCTGCTGATAACCGGTGCAATACGGTCAACTACATGAACTGTTCTTACTTTACGGTCGCTGAACCCGAATGGATCCTGAACATCATACGTAATGGTATAAACTCCTACACTATCTTCATTCACATCATTATCTACTACAACCAGCGCAGTAATATTACCGGCAAAGTTATCGGTAGCAGTAAAGCCAGGCTCATTGTAAGGTGTACCTACATCTGTAGTGTCGGGGTTTTTACCTGAAAGGGTGATTACCGGAGGTGTCATGTCTACGCGTACACATACCACACGGCATTTGGTAGCTGCTACGTTGCCATAAAGGTCTGTTACATCGTAACATACTTTAAAGAAGCCTACAATAGAACTATCCACAGTACTGCTTTTGATGAGTTTGGAAGTAATGTTACCTTCCAAATCATCTGTGGCAGTAGCTCCGGCATCTGTATAACTGCTCATTCTTTCTATACATACAGTATCGGCTCCAACTAAGGTAATCACAGGGGCTACATTGTTGTTAACTACGGTAATACGGTAATCTTCGTATTCCCCGGCAAAGCCTGCACATGGCGTTAAGAAGGTGCTGTTGATGGATGCTCCTAATCTGAGTACGGTGCTGCCTATAATGGCGTTACTTGGTACAGTGATGTTAAAGCTCTTGGATGTACCGCTGAAGTTTATTTCGCTCAGTACTAATTCTGAGGTCTCATTAAATATACCGTCTAAGTTATAGTCTATCCAACCTTTCCATGATACATTGTTATTGTTTGATGGACGGTTAAGTGTAATGCTATAGGTATTACCTCTGTATACAGGAGTAGCTCCAAAGGCACTGTCGTAGAAATTAGCAAATTCAACGGCTCCGCAAATGGTGCTGTTGTCTATGTTACCCATTTGTACACGTGAGAACCCGATATCTGAAGTAGGGCCATTGGCTGTAGCCGGAGGGCAATAAGAACGAATGCGGATATAGCAGTTCTTCGCTACACTGTCTGATCCTGAGGTATTGGACACCTTCATTTGTACACGTATACAACCGGCTCCTGATAATCTGATTTTAGGGTTTTGTGAAAATTTAGTGTAACCAGGTATATAGGATACGGTGTTGGGGGTAAATGACCATTCCCAATCTGATGAGCCTAATGAAAGGTCAGTTAGTGTAATGGTATCATTAGCTGTTACGGTAAACTTATCTGCTATAAAGTTGATGGCAGTTGGTTTAGAAGTAACAGGCAAAATAACGATATTCTTATATACGGTATCATAACCCTGACAGTTGTATGCCATAAGCATGGTTGTAAAGGTAAGCGGGGTGCTGCCGAAGTTAACCAAACGAACACCTTTAGGGCTGGCTACTGTAGAATCTAAGGCAGAGTTGCCGTCAACGTCCCAAATAAATTTAGCATCAACACCGGTGGTGGTGTTGTTGAACTGAATAGGGTAACCTGAATAAAAAGTATCTACACCCAAGCCATTTGCCTGAGACAGGTTATAAGATGCGGTAGGTTTGCTATATGTGGCCGGAGTACTTGACCAACGGGCCACAAAGCCTGAATCAACACCACTTGCATTGGTAAGCATGTAAATAAACATCTTGCCGCTGTTGGCAGTTAAAGTGGGGAAAGTACCGTTGGCATTGGCTCCATAAGTAGCCAAACGGGGTGAGTTTTGGTTAGGGCCGTTATGTATATATATACTATCACCTGCTCCTGCTGATAATTTTATCTGATCGAAAGTTAAAGTAATGCTGGATGCACAGGGATCTATCAGGTAACCTTTACAGTTGGTCAACGTTCTGTTGTTGCCGTAACTGTTTGTTGCCGTTCCTTCATCCATGATAAAGCCGGCCGGTTGATTTGAAATGGTATCGTTACACAGGTTATCTGCAGGTAGCACCGTTATATAATCTGTCTTACATGTAGTGTGAGAACCTATAGCGTTAGTGGAGCGAAGACAAATGTCCCAAACGCCTGAAAAAGCAAAAAAGGCACGACTATCTTGTTCGGTTGAATCTATAAAAGGACTACCAATGCCGTTGGTCGCCTCATAATCAGGGCTACTCCAAGCCCAAACACTCGGGCACTCCGTTGATAAATCAAAGAAATTTTGAATATACGTTGCCTCCGGAACTATACGCGGGAAGCTATAAAAATCGGCCACAGGAACTACTGATGCTCCCCGGATATTGATCGTCTTGGTTATACTGTCTGAGCCCAAACCGTTGGTTACGCGCAGTTTTACATTGTAAGATACTGAATCATTGAACCTGAGTATAGGACGTATGCTCGAATCGTTAGTACCTTTAAGGTATGTTACGGTTGATGGAGTAAATGTCCATTTGTACTTGGGTGATGCGCTGTTGGGCTGGCTGTTGTTAATTATACTTGTTGGTGTGAACTGACAGCCTGTAGTGGGTAAATAAAAGTTGGCCACTGGTGGTGCTGGGGGGATTAAACTTACTAAGTCGAATCCAAAGTAAATCATGTAAGCTCCATTGCCGGTTGCGGCACCTGCATTGTATGCAGTTGCATAATTTCTCCATGAACCGGCTACTGTAGGCTGAACAAAACAAGAGTAGGAGCCTCCACCAGAAGTTTGTTGGTTGATTTCTACAATTAACGGAACACCCGGAGTATAAGGGAATGCTGTAGTTAAATTAATTGCAAACCATTGACCTGCTACACGAGTAACATTGAAATTTGTTGCGTTGAGAACCGTGGTTAAACCTGTTTCGTACGTGTTTGTGAGAGAAGAAATATTTTTTTGCCCCAACTTTACTTCAAAGTTAGAATAAGGTTGCGTACCGGATGTGCCGGATGCAAAATAAATACGGTTAATACCCATTCCTGATGGAACAGTTCCAAAGGTAGTGCCCGGATACAGGTGTTGTCCTCTGCATGCACCGGTGTAATACATCGGAATTGTGTTACCGCCTGGTGTGCCAGTCCAAGTTCCTGAAACATATCCAGGAGTTTGAGCATGCACATCCGCAGACAGTGTTGAAAGTATCACGACTAAAAACAAGTAAAAATTTCTCTTCATAAAGCGACTTTTTAAACAATTTTAGATTTCGAATATATGTATTTTTTGCTCACTCCAAAAAAAATAGTGACTATTTTTAATAGAAAGTTGATAATGACTTAACTCCAGTTTACCATTGGCGTGCATAACTTTACTACTACTTAAAGGGTGAATTAAACGATTCATTTACTATAAACTCCTCATCATTAAGGGTATTAAGGTAATTAATGAGGTCTTGAACATCCGTTGCGTTTAAGCCTAAAGGTTTGTTATTGTGCTTTTTGATATCAGGGTCAAGATTTGGAGAAAAAAACTTCACCCCGGTATTGTAATGCTGAATCACCTCCTCCAAAGTATTAAAACGACCATCGTGCATGTAGGGCGCAGTAAATTTGAGGTTACGAAGAGAAGGTATTTTAAATTTTCCGATGTCTGTTGAAAGACCTGTAACCTTTGCATATCCTGAGTCCGGCTGTAAATCAAGTCCATTATTACTCATTTGTTTTGTAGTGCTCTGAAACAAAACTGAACCGGGGCTTCCATGACAATGAAAACAATCGCCACCGGGAGCAAGCGATGGATTTTCTACCTGACGAAATGCTTCTCCTTCGAAAATTTCTTTTCCTCTGAGTTCTGATGCTGATAAACCAAAAATATTTTTATCAAACTTTGAGCGTTTTGAAATTAATGTACGCTCAAACTGAGCAATAGCTTTTCCAACTAATTCCGGTGTAATCTCATCCGTCATAAAAGCCATTTTAAAAAGAGTGGGATACTGTGGATGTTTTTTTAATTCAGTCAACAGATTAGGCCAATTTTCATGCATCTCTGTAACATCTGTAATGGGCTTGAGCGCTTGCTCCTCAAGACTTACAGTGCGGCCATCCCAAAAAAACTTTGTACTCCACAGCAAATTAAACAACGGCATTGAATTGCGCTTACCAATTGTGCCATCAATACCTGTACTGAAACGATTGGTGCTGTCA
>CAZFCP010000043.1:0-4476 GCA_964517775.1 uncultured Candidatus Marinamargulisbacteria bacterium
AAAGTGGATTGTTTTTTAAAGCAAACGGCTACCAGCTTATTGGTCAGTTTGAGTCTGTTGGAGGGTTGCTTCCCGGTGCCGAAGTGCGCTATCGCGGGTATAAAGTAGGAAAAGTATTTGATATCATCCCTCAAAAAAATGGGGTGGAAGTCCGTTTCTGGATTAAAAACGGCGTTGAAATTCCTCAAGGCTCTATTTTAAGAGTTGTATTTGATGGTCTTGTAGGCGAAAAATTCCTGGCTATACGTACCCCTGAGCAACCTACGGAATTGGCTCTTCAGGCTGGTGACACTATGCACGGTTACGCCTCCGCCGGTCTTGCCGATGCGGTTGAAGTCGCTGCAAAAAATCTGGAACACACCGAGGCTATTTTACGCACCATGAGAGGTATCTTCACCAATCAGGATGTTTCAGCCAGTTTAAAAGCCACAATCTTATCGCTTCAATCTTTAACAGAAGGTTTAGGCCGTGTCACCAATCAGTTGGGTAGCAATGGCTCTATGAATGATCTGTCCAAAACTCTAAAAAATATGCGTGCGTTACCCGAATCGTTGCAGGCTATGTCCAAGAAGGTTGAAACCGGTGTTGTAAATGAAAGTACCTTAAAAGACGTCAAAACAACGGTAGGAAATTTTGCGGTTGTGTCTGAAAAATTAAAAGGATTTGTGGATGATTCGGATCAAAATGGAAATTCACCGTTAAAAACGCTTAAGGAATTATCTAAAATTCAGGTCAAACCAAGTCTGGGTGTAATGGTTTCCGATATGGAGAAAAAAGGTTTTTATCTGGCCGAAATGGATGTGACCTTAGGTAAAAGTTTTGTGCGTACAGGTTTTGGCGATAAAAACGGCGGCAGCGAAATGACGGTGCTTCAAATTGGCCAAAAAATCAACGAAAAAGTATCTGGTCGTGTAGGCTCTTACAATAAAAAAGCGGCTATCGGGCTGGATTATCATGTAAACCCAAATACCAATTTATCTGTGGACGTATTCGATCCTTCAAAAGTTCAGCTTGAGGTTACCGGAAAAACAAAGCTCAATAAAAATATGGATATTTTTGTAAATCTTAGAGGCAATCCTCAAACGCAAACCGGTTTGGATAACGTTGGGGTTGGGATCATGATTCATCCTTAATGGATAATCGGTTAGCCTCAGACAGTCTGGATCTGGCTAGTTCGCTTTGGGAAAAAAAGCAGGCTTTTGTGTCGGATTCAGAACGTCTGATCCAAAAAAAACGCTCAGCACTTGTTGGATCGGCTTTTTCGAAGCAGTGGATTATCAAGTGGCTGGATCAGGCTTTTCGGGCCTCTTCTGCGAAAAAAAACAGTCAGTGTATTAACGAGTTAATTGATGGCGGTATCCCCGATTTTTTTTCGGCGAAAGAAAAAAAGCTGCTGAAGATTTTAAGAAAGTGGGGATGGATGTCTCCGACTTTTGCCATCAGGCAGGTTAAAAAGCATTTAATAAAAGAGTTTGATGATGTATTGGTTGTGGGGAATTTTCAGGCACTTTTCCATCGGATTTCCACGCAAAAAGAGGCTGGTTTTGTAACCGTTGTAAATGTAATGGGCGAGTCGGTTTTAGGCGAAGATGAAGCGGCCCGTCGGTTGAAACAGTATCTGGATTTACTGCAACAGCCTCAGGTTACCCATCTTGCTGTTAAAACCTCTGCCATTTTCAGTCAGAGCAATGCGGTGAATTTTGAAGGTTCTGTTGCCGAAACAGCCTCACGTTTGGCGGTTTTATTTCAACAGCTGAGTGATGATAAAACGATTACGCTGGATATGGAATCTTATTCTGATTTGTTTATCACGGTTGAAGCCTTTAAACGGGCTGCCCAGCAGTTTCCTTCCTGTCGTTTGGGTTTAGCCATCCAAGCCTATATTCCTGATTCTTTTGCTGTTGTTCAAGGTCTTTTAGACTGGGCGAAACAGCGGGTAAACAGCGGCGGAAAGCCCATTCGTATCCGACTGGTTAAAGGTGCAAATCTTGGCATGGAAGCTTATGAATCCTCCTTGCATAACTGGACATCTCCCATTTTCGAGTCCAAAACCGAAACCGATGCCCACTATAAAAAACTGCTCCGTTTTCTAATTCATCCTGATGTTGTGCCGTTTATCGAACTGGGCGTGGCTTCTCATAATGTGTTTGATGTGGCTTATGCGTTGGTCTTAAAAAAATCTCACGCCATAACAACAGGTGTTTGCTTTGAAATGCTGGCAGGCATGGCGCCTTCGTTTGCAACAGCGGTACATAGTCTTGGAGAAGATGTTTTATTGTATACACCGTTTGTGTCTGAGACGGATTTTTTTTCAGCTACGGCTTATCTGGTGAGACGTTTGGATGAGGTGTCTGGGAAAGGACATTTTTTAAAATCGGCTTTTGATTTAACCACAGGCTCCGAGCAATGGGAGGCTGAATCCCAACATTTTTCACAGGCTTTAGAACTGTCTTTTTTCCTTGAAAGTACACCGAAACGAGGTCCAAAACCGTCATCTTTACCTTTCTCTCATGAACCTGAAACGGATTGGGTTTCTGGCCCTCAAAAAAAATTCTTACCTGATTTTTCGGGTCAAACTCCATTTCAAAATCTTTTAGGCTTATTGCGTTTTCACAGACAGGATCTTATTGCATTAATGGCAGATGAGGTCTCCAAACCAAGGCTGGATGCTGACGCTGAGGTGTCGGAAGCCATCGATTTTGTGATCTATTATGGAATTCAGCATCAATCCTGGGTTGATGATCCTTATGTGGTTTTGAATCCGCTGGGTACGGTGTTGGTGGCTTCGCCGTGGAATTTTCCTTTGGCTATTCCGCTGGGTGGTATTATTGCGGCGTTGTATGCCGGGAATACGGTGTTGTTTAAACCTGCGCCGGAGGCGGTAAGAATTGGAACGTACCTGGCCGAGCTTTTGTGGAAAGCTGGGTTTAATCGGGAGCAGCTTCAATTGCTTTGCATTCCAGATGAGCCGGATGGTACCGATTTAATCAAACGCTCTGATCTATCTGCCGTCGTATTAACAGGTGGAACTCAAACTGCCTCTTATTTTCTGTCCTTAAATCCAGCCTTAAATCTTATGGCTGAAACCGGCGGAAAAAATGCCATCATCGTAACGGCTTTAAGCGACAGAGATGCGGCTATTAAAGACGTCATTCAGTCCGCTTTTGGTTATGCCGGCCAAAAATGCAGTGCCGCAAGCCTCTTGATTTGTGAGCGTGAAGTCTTTAACGATCCTCATTTCAAACAACAACTGGTAGATGCTGCAAAAAGCCTCGTTGTTGGCCCTGCTGCTGATCCTCAAACAAGTGTTCCTCCTCTTATCAAACCGCCTTCTGGCCATTTGCTTCAGGCTTTAACGACTTGCAAGGGTGATGAAGAATGGGCGCTTCAGCCTCAAAAACTGGATGAAACAACATGGACTCCGGGCATAAAATGGTATGTTCAACCTCATGAATTTACTCATACCACAGAATTTTTTGGGCCAGTTCTGGCTGTGATGTGTGCCGAAAACCTTGAAGACGCCATTAAACTGGCCAATGCAACGCCTTACGGGCTGACCTCTGGATTACATAGTTTAAGTGAAGAGGAGCATTTTCACTGGATGATGGAGATTAAAGCTGGAACTTTATACATCAATCGAGGTATCACAGGTGCTGTTGTCGGCAGACAACCATTTGGCGGCATGAAAGCCAGCAGCGTAGGGCGGGGCCTAAAAGCCGGTGGCGATGCTTATTTACGAGGTTTCTTTCACCCTGAAATGGCCAAGCTACCTCAGGAAATTCCCAATTACATGTCCGATGACTGTAAAAAACTCTCAGATCTGTTTTTACCCATTCTAAAGCCAGAACTGCATGAAACCTGGCTGGCTGCGTTAAATAGCTACGTGTATTGGGGATTGCAGTACCGTCAGCTGAAACAATCAGATGATGTGGTGTATGGTCAGTATAATCTTAATTATCGCTTACCTCATTCTCAGGTTTTATTTAGAGTTGATACTACACAATGTCCGCCTTTGGATGTGGCTTTAACGATAGCCGCTGCGGTTGCGTCTCTATCTCCGCTAACCATCAGTTATTCCAGTTTGATGTCCCCGTTGGTTCATGCGCTTCTTAAAAATCCAATGCCCTGTATTACCATTCTTCAACAAACTGATGCCGAACTTAAACAGTGGCTATATCATCACAAAGACGTGACCCGTATTCGGTGTCTTGCAAAACCCTCAGACGATTTTTTAAATATGATCCATTCCAGAATGGTGACGGCGTGTTGGGATCCGGTTTATCCGTATGGGCGCATCGAGATGTTACATTATTTGCGGGAAGTGAGTGTTAGTCATAATTATCATCGGTATGGGTCGGTGGCTAATTATTAGGAGTTCTTACTCTTAACCGTTGTGACTTGTCAGGAATTATCTATCCTGTTATGTTAAGATTTTATAAAATAAATTCACTTTTTATTTAAATTTTAACTATGTAA
>CAZFCP010000044.1:0-4355 GCA_964517775.1 uncultured Candidatus Marinamargulisbacteria bacterium
ACAATTACGCCAAACGGATTTGTGGCACCATGGTGATTGTTTTTTGGGGAATGATTTTTTGATTCAGTGATTTTGGGGAAAATATGAAGATAAATAATTTTTTGAGTTTTTTTGTGATCTTAATCTTATCCTTGCAGGCAAGGTCGGCTTGTTATGTAGATATGTCTTTGGATTGCCAAGGTTCGAATTCAGGATTGTCTTGGTCATCAAGATCTGTCAATCAACGACAAATTTTATTTAATTCTTCAGAAGTTCAAACAAATTCAAATTCCTGCCAAATGTTTGCCAAAGTTTTAAAGTCTGAATGTAATATCAACATGCCTGTGACCACTGTCTTTGTTAAAAAAGTAAATCCGAATTCGGTTGAACAAGTTGGCATTACCACCTTGGTGTCTGAAATAGATAAATCATTCTCAACTAAAACTGTTCCCAAGGCGTTTAATGATTATTTTAATGGAAAAGCATTTCTTGTGAATCCACCGCAAAAACAAATTGATGCAATCAATTCTTTTGCGGATCCGATCAGTACATCTCAAACATTAAAACTAACCAGCATGAAATGTGGATTGAATGACCAGTCAACATCTGCATCAATGCTTGCAAATTTTGTATCAACAAATGGTTGTCTATTTTCGTATCGTTGCCAGGCTTCAATTGCTGGCGGTATAGGTGACACAATTGTTATTCAAAAAGTTCCGGTAAAAAATAATTACCAGTTCTTTTGTTCGCAACAAGATGGTGTTCAGGTGATGATTGATATCATCAACCGCATGTCTAATAATGCTGCCAATACAAAACCCAATACTTTGTATGGCGATTTTACGACGTTTGATTTTCCAAGTATTGATGCGGCTAACAGTCAGCTAATTGCAAAAATGGATGCATTGCAACCGCTGGCCTTAAGAAAAAATATGGCTGCTGCTGATTTAGCGACATCGGTAACAATGATGGGGATTGGTTTAAAAAATCTAATCCCATTCTTAAAAACAAATGGATCATTTGATACATACAGTGCGGCAAATCGATATGCCGAGCCGATTGTTAGTTTGTGTGATGCTACTCGTATTGGTTCGCTGAACTGTCATTATAAGAGTGGTTCGAACTGGCAACAGTATTTGGTTCGCGACCAATTGGATCGTTTGTTAGCTTATCCAACAATTGGTGGAATGGCGCCGCCTTCAGCTAAATATTTTGGTTATGTTGGTGATGCAAAAGCAATCAATGGCAGTCTTGATCGATCTAAAATGCTTGAAGCCACCTATGGTAAAATAATTTTTAATTATTTAGCAAAAAACATTCGCAATCTTATAAGTCTACGTACTGGAATCGTACTGGCATTTGTTGATGCTTCAGTTAAATCAGGTGAGCCATTCACAGTAACGGTTAAAGGTTTAAGTGGTGGACAAATTGTTGCAGTAACAAGCCGAGGACAAACTGTAAACTTGGAATTTAAAACTAACAGTTTTCAATTTTTAACAAATGCTAGCCCTAGGCAGTCTTGGATACCTGTTGGCATGTATACGGCAAATCCTTGGCCGATAAATGATATGGGAGCATATCGTACGAATATGAACACAGCGTTAGGCCAAGCTGCAGTCGCTGTTACCTCGGATGATTCTAAAAAATGTACAAACTCAACGGTTGGTAAGATTACAGTCGGCGGCGTTGAATATAAATTTAAAAATTCACAATTGGGCGGAGAAAATTTCTCAAATAAAATATTTCCTTGTCGCGGGTTATTTAAAAACTCATCTGGCAGTTATGATTTTGTCGGAACGATGACAGTATCTTGTAATAATGGTTCGATGTCTGTTTCTGCAAATAAATGTGGTGAACGTGTTTTTGCCTCAGGTATGACAGGTCAGTCTTGTGGAATTGAAAATGGCGTTGGTACCATGATGTATAAGCAATTAGAAAATGGTTCTTTCGATCCAACACAAAAATCTTGTCAGTATATTTCTTGTTTATATGGAACTGAAAAAATATCAGGAACTTGTGTGCCATTGCTGCCAATGATTCGAACGTCTTATTTGTTAGCGTTTGGTATGATGCCAAATACAGATCAAGAAAGTTGGTGGGCTAAAGAAATCAAAGCTAAAGGTCTAACCATGGATCAAGTCATGAAAGGTCATGAAGGCTGGATAAAAGGCAGCAAATGGGAAAGAGAACATACCATTGCGCGAGCGTATTTAAAAGTTTTTGGCATTGAGCCTGAACAACCAGAAATTGATGCTATGACAGCTCTGGTTTTTGAAACTGATAAAAACAAAACACAAGTTCATGTTTTTTCAGAAATGGTAACCCATTTAATTAAATGGTCAAAGAAAAATGAATACCTTGGTCGACGTTCTATTGTTACACGCAGTTATCAAGAGGCATTTGGTGTCGAGCCAAGTGCGCAAGAAATGGCAAATTTCAATGTAGCTGAGTGGGCAAATACTTATGACAATATAATGCTGACCCATTTGAAATGGATTCAGGGAACAGATAGCAGCGCTAATAATGGCCGCATTAATTTGGCCAACAGAATTTATCAAAAATTTTACCAACGAAATGCAACGACTGAAGAGCAAAAATATGTTGTCGATTTGATTACAAAAGGTTTGTTATATAATAAAATACGAGATCGTATCTTTGTTAAAGATTTACATACCAGAATTTACGGCGGAGCGCCTGGAGATTCTTGGTATCAGACATATCAAAAGCCAGAAGAAACAGCGCAAACAATCGCCCATAAATTTGTTGCATATGACGGTTTTGCAAGTAAGGCTCTGGCTGCCGGTAACGATGAACAGTATGTAAAATGGATTTATAAAGCATTATTTGCGAAAGAGTTAACTGATGTTGGCTTGTTAAATACAGGCAAAGCTTTTCTGTCGAGAGCAAATAATAAAATGAGCCGTGTAGAATTGGCGCATTGGATGATTGAACACACGCAATTTATTTCGCAGTATCGACCAACAGGTATTAAGACCAGTTTTAGACGAACGTATTATGGTAAAGATTTTTCGATCAGTGACGGCAGCGGAGTCAATCCCACAGAAGCAAATGCCTCTAATGATTTTAGTTCTTGGGCCGTACGTGAATCAGCAAGAGGTTTGTTAGGACGTAAATCGGGACATATGGCGTATGGACCATATGCTTCGGATTTTCCACAGCGCAAACCTGTGCGGGCTTCTTTTGAGATGAAAATTACCAGTGATGCTAAGCCAGATGATGTCTTGTTCACAATTGATCTTACGATTAATGGTGGTGCTGTAACTATTGTAAAATTCGATGTTAAACGAAAAGATTTCGCAAAGCTTAACCAGTATCGAAAATTTAATTTTGATTTTGTTTTAGCTCATCATGCTTTGCCTACAAGTCAGGTTGAATTGCGTGTGCATACAAAAGGTGTTGCCGATATAACCCTTTATAAAGTTGAACTGACAGAGCTAGAAAGTTTACGTTTTGATGCACAAGATCCAGTCTTGCATAAAAACCCATCCGTTGATGTTAGCACTAAATGTTCTGGAACATTGTCAGATGAAGACCAAGGTTGTTTGCAGGTATCAGAAGCTGATGGTAATGCGAAATATGGTTATCAGATATGGAGCAATAACTATTATATTCCACCAGGAGAGTACGAATTAGATGTCGTTGCTAAAATTGATTCGGCAACCCTGACTGGAAAAGAAGAAGATAAAATTTTATCATTGTACGCGTTTGACGGCACCATGTACGATCAAGCCAAGGTATGGGATGCGTATGGAGCTGGCATTGGGAGCCGCAGTTTTAAGCGTAAAGATTTCAGTTTGTTAAAATATGATCCAAATTCAAGTCCTCAATTGGAAAAAGTAAATAATAAGTATGTATCGTTAACGACATCTGTCAGCTGGAATGCTCTTCGAAAAGGTCATATGTTGATAATAGGTGTGAACAATAAATTACCGGACAATGTAAAAGCAAATTTAAAAATTCAAAGTATTTACCTTCGTCCAAAAAATCTGACGATTTGGTTTCATGAATCTGCTCAAGTCGGCCGGTTGGCAACGTCTGAAACAATGATGAGTCAGGCGCGATATGGTGCGATTGCTTCTTTGTATCCTTGGTCTTCGCCAAGCTACAGTAATCCTTCTATATTGAGAACAAAGTATTGGATTGATGGTCGGTACCAAGAATTATTGAAAAGAAAGGCCAGTGATGAAGAGGCCGGCTCTTGGTTGGCAACTATGTTGACGGGTGGTTCTATATCTGGCAACAGCGGAAATTTGAGTATGCCTAAAGCCTGTCAATTCATAGATGGAACAAATGTAGCCAGCGGATCTTCGATGTTCGCGTACTCAGTAACATCAGCACCAGATTGTAATGCCATC
>CAZFCP010000045.1:0-4270 GCA_964517775.1 uncultured Candidatus Marinamargulisbacteria bacterium
GGGTGCTGCCGGTGACGCCTCAAAACCAGGTAATAACATGACATACACCATCACAACATCAGCAGTAGCGGCTGACAACCCACCTGCAACCTGTTTCTTGGGATGTGATGAACCTACACAAATGTTAGATACATCTCTTGCAGCAGACCAAACCATGAGTTTTGATACCAACCTTCAAAAAGCCACAGTAGACTATACGTATACGATTAAGGTGAGTACACCTAAAAAAGCGGAACTATTCCGTGGAACTTTTGAAGATACAATCACAATGACTATCGGTGACCTATAAACGATAGCTTCTTCAAGATTGGCTCTCTCAAGGCCGCGCAATGCGCGGCCTTGCTGCTTTTTAAAGCCAGGTACCTGAAGACCGGTATTCTCCACTTAGAACAGCTTCCCACCAGAGTTTATTATCCTGATACCAGGCAACTGTCTTAGATAATCCTGTTTCAAAATCCACCAAAGGTGTCCATCCCAATTCATTTTCCAGCTTCGAACAATCAATAGCATATCTAAAATCATGGCCTAAACGATCTTCTACAAAAGAAATCAAAGACTCTGGTTTTCCAAGCTGTTTCAGAATTGTTTTTACCACATCCAGATTTTGCCTCTGTGCATTGCCGCCCGCATTGTACACCTCACCGATTCGGCCTTTTTGCAGAACTATATCTACAGCCCGGCAGTGATCCTCGACATAAATCCAATCTCTCACATTTTTACCGGTGCCGTAGACAGGCAAGGCTTTGTCTTGCATAGCGTTTAAAGTCATCAAAGGAATTAATTTTTCAGGAAATTGATACGGGCCGTAATTATTGGAACACCGAGTAATAAGGGCTGGAAAACCAAAGGTTTCCACATAAGAACGCACCAGCAAATCGGAGCTGGCTTTTGAAGCTGAATACGGGCTGTTAGGCTGCAACGGCGTGTCTTCCGTAAACAAACCGGTGTCGCCCAGCGTGCCATACACCTCATCGGTAGAGACATGAACAAAGCGTTTTACACCCAGCTGCTTTGAAACATCCAGTAAATTAAGGGTTCCAAGCACATTGGTTAAAACAAAGGGAGAACTGTCGGCAATGCTTCTATCCACATGGGATTCGGCAGCAAAATGTACAACAGCATCAGGATTAATAGCCGTTAATGTGGCCTGAAGTTGAGGTTTATTCACAATATCCACATGATGAAACTGATAGGAACAGTTGGAAGGTAAGGCAGACAGGTTGTTAAGATTTCCGGCATAAGTCAGGGCATCGAGATTATAAATATCTACGGATTTACCATAGGTTTTAAACATATAGTGAATAAAATTAGACCCTATAAATCCGGCACCTCCGGTAACAACAACTTTCATGGTTAAATCTGTCCTGACTTGATATAATTTTTCAATATGAGTTTACAATCTTCAATTATTTTTGGCGAGTTTTTTATTCGATGCATGCTATCCCTTGTTTTAGGCGGCGTTATCGGGTTGGAACGGGAGCTGAAACATAAACCTGCAGGTGTTAAAACCCATATTTTGATTTGTCTGGGCGCAACGGCCTTAACCTTTTTATCGATACAGATGTCTCATCAGGGAGATCCTGGGCGTATTGCGGCACAAATTGTATCGGGGATCGGTTTTATCGGTGGGGGTGCTATTTTGCACTCGCACAAAATGGTACAGGGATTAACAACGGCTTCGACATTGTGGGCGGCAGCATCCTTGGGCATGTTGATTGGCGGCGGGCTGATTATTCCGGCGTTTTTGTTCACGGCTGTCTGTCTGTTTATTTTGTTGTTTTCGTACCGGCTTACAAGCGCAAAAGTATCCCGCTCTCATTACAGTATGACGATTCAGCTGACCAAACCTCAGGCACTTCCTGTTATCGATGACATGATCCATCATTTTGACATCACTATCGATTCCAAAATTCTGACACGCAAAAAAAATCTATATCTCGAGCTTAATTATTACACCTCCCCCATCACTCAGCATCTTTTTTTAAAACGGCTGCTCAGCCTGAATGGGGTTGGCGATATTCATCACATATGATCCTTGGGATTACACTTGGTGATCCCGGAGGTATCGGGCCTGAAGTTACGTTAAAAAGCCTGATTGCGCTTCAGCCGTTTAGCGATACGATAGTTCTATTTGGGCCGGCAGCCTTACAAAAACATCCATTTATAGATGATTTGATTAGAAAGCTTCCCGTCATTACGTATGTGAATTCGATAGATGATTTGAATCCAAAAACAGGGTTATCCTGGGTAAATACATCAGATTTATCGGAGTTTGTTATCGGGAAAGCGGACAAGGAAAACGGAAAAGCGGCCAGTACTGCGTTAACAGCAGCGATGGAGGCTATTGGGCAAAAGAAAATTCAGGCATTGGTAACAGCGCCACTTTGCAAAGAATCCATGGTGCTTGGAGAGACATCGATTTTGGATCACACCGGTTTTTTGCAGAAAGTCACGAACTCAAATCCCGTACGCATGGGATTTTATTCGGAGGCTTTCAGCACCATTTTACATACGATTCACATTCCACTTTCAACCGTTATGTCTCACCTTACGCCTAAAGAATTAGCCGACACGCTAAAACTGGCCAGAACATTTTGCCTCATGCTGGGTAAAAAACAGCCCCGGATTGCCGTCGCTGGACTTAATCCCCACGCCGGAGAAAACGGTATCATCGGAGAAGAAGACCTCACCCTGATCAAACCCGCCATCGAAGAAGCCGCCAGGGTCTACCCCGATTGCCAGTTTTCAGGCCCGCATCCACCAGATACCGTTTATGTTCACGCCCTTAAAGGCCAGTTCGATCTTGTTGTATCGCTGTACCACGATCAAGGGCTAATCCCCCTCAAATTAATTGCCTTCGACACAGCTGTAAACGTAACCCTGGGGCTACCGTTTATCCGCACATCACCCGATCACGGCACAGCCTTTGATATCGCCTATCAGGACAAAGCCAACCCTCAATCCATGATCGAAGCCATCCGTTTTGCACAAAGGCACACATATCCATGAAACCCGTCACTGAAAAAAAACCATTTCAAAATAAAAAGCTGGGCCAGGTGTTTTTGAAAGATCAAAACATCCTGAATAAAACCATTGAGATAGCCTCTATCACCAAAGACGATATCATCGTGGAAATCGGGTGCGGTGAAGGCTGGCTATCCTTACGTTTGGCCGAGCGCTGCAAACATCTTTATATTCTTGAAATTGATAGAAAATTCCTGGAAATCACTAAAGAACGGCTTCAGGATTTTTCAAATGTAACCTATCTTGAAGGAGATGCCTTAAAAACCACTCTAAAACCCATCCAGGAATCCCGTTTTAAAGTTGTTGCCAATATCCCGTATCAGATTTCAGCACCTCTCACCAAATTATTTATCACTGAAAAAGACAGGCTGGAGTTTGCTCTTATTTTAGTTCAGGATGAATTTGCAAAAAAATTGGCCTCAAAACCGGGGCAATCGTTGTATACATCCTTTAGTATTTATACGCAGTTTCACTTTGAAACCAGTTACTGTTTTTTTGTATCGCGGCAGTGTTTCAGGCCTGTTCCCAAAGTCGATTCGGCCGTCATTAAGCTCGTTCCCAGAAAAGAGCCCTTATTTCAGGTCAACGAAGAGGATTTTTTTAATATGGTTCGATCTGTTTTTTGGGGTCGGCGCAAAACAATTGGAAGCTGTCTTGGGAACAGCCCCTACCTGAATCTTGAAAAAACGTTTAAAATAGATGTGCTTTTGTCCGATTTTTTACAAAAAAGAGGAGAAACACTGTCGATGGAAGACTTTTACGTACTTTACACCAGACTTAAACCCTATTTTCCTTAAGCTTCGCCTCACTATTCTCATTTAAAAAAATTTATTTTAGTAAGGATCCGTTATGAATACACCTCAAGGCGTCAATCCAAATGCCCCTCAAAAAACACCACTTGGACAATCCCCAAAACCTGTACAGACAACCAATATTCAAGATGAACTGGAAACACAGGGAATTAAAATCAAAACCCCTTTATCTCCTGCAAATCCAGCTGAAGTGTCGGGAGCATCCAAAGCCTTAAAAGGACTAAGCGTTCCTCCTGAAACCGATATTTATGCCGAACACAGACAGGAAAACATGAGAGTTCAGCAACAGGAGCTAAGTCGATTGTCTCCACGCGTTGCCACCTTAACACAAGATCAGGCTAACAGCATATTTTCAAAGCTTAAACTTGGACAGTCTCTTTTTAAACGGATTCTAACGGCTACAGGACTGGCAAAAAAGCCCACATTTCAAAGTG
>CAZFCP010000046.1:0-4246 GCA_964517775.1 uncultured Candidatus Marinamargulisbacteria bacterium
AGTGGGCTAGAGAGGGTGGTTTTGGCTTTTTTTTGCGCCGAAATCCAGGGGTTTGTTAGGTTGGTCTCGCCTCAAGTGCCGTTTTGCGGTCCGGCTGGCCTAAGCCATCGTGGAAAAAGGGAAATTAACTTTCAGAGAAGTTTTTCCAAGTTTAAACAATCAATCCTATGAGATTACTAAAAAAGATCGCCCGCTCTATCACGCGCTCTGCGTTCTCAGCGGAAACTTCCCGACGATTTTGTGGCAAGCTTGCAATAAGACGTACATGAAGAAGCTGAAACTGCCCGATACATTTTTCGCACCGTACATTCAAAATTGTGTGGAACAATTTATCGAAGATCCTGAAAACGCTTTGACAGGTCCACTTGCACGCGGCGATAAGGCTACGATTCAAAAAAACATCAAAGCCCTTAAAGGCTCACCCCTTCAAGACATCTATAAGATATTCGTAAAGCAATACCCAAAGTTAAAGTAAATTCATGCGAGACAACGGCCTCGCCAAACAACAGATCCTAAGCTTAAATAATTATCGATATACGTACACTGCGCCCGCCGCATTGGCACTATCGTCTGCGCTCGCATTTTGCGTGATTGTATTCTGATTACTGTCTTCAAAATTTGCACCGACGATGACTGTGTCACCGGAAATTGAAACATTCACACCGAACTGATCGCCTGCATCTACGTTTTCTGCTTTTACGTACGCTTCTTGCGCCCAATTCACGCCCGTGCGCCGGAAAATATACACCGCACCTGCATTGGACAAACTGTTATCTGCGCTAGCTGTTGCATTGTTGCTGATGGTAGCTTGATTGCTATCTTCATTAAACGCACCTACGGCAATTAAATTTCCGTTGACAGCTACATAAGCTCCAAAATAATCCGTGCCTCCTGGATTTGGTGCTTTCAAATACGCTTCCTGCGCCCAATTCACACCTGTACGCTTGAACACATACGCAGCTCCAGCATCCGCTGTACTATTATCTGCGCTGGCTGTGCTTCCATTTGTAACGCCAGATTGATTGCTGTCTTCCAAATAAGCACCTACCACAATTGTGTCTCCAGAAATGGCTACAGCAACACCAAAATTATCTCCCGCTCCGGCATTCGATGCTTTCAAATACGCTTCCTGCGCCCAATTCACGCCCGTACGCTTGAATATATACGCAGCACCAGATCCTGATAAACTATTATCAACAGTAGCGGTTGCGCCGTTGGTAATTGTGGTTTGATTGCTATCTTCTAGCCAAGCACCAACAACAATCGTCTCACCATCAATTTCAACACTGCATCCGAAATTATCGCTTGCTCCAGTATTGGGTGCTTTTAGATAAGCTTCCTGTGCCCAAAGACCTGCGGTTCGACGAATCACGTAAGCTGCACCCGATCCTGCTGCAGAATTATCTCCACTTGCACCTGCACCATTGGTGATGATGGTTTGATTACTGTCTTCATCATAGGCGCCCACTACAATTGTATCGCCAGAGATTGCAACAGCGGCTCCATAATTATCGTTGGCTGCTGCATTTGGTGCTTTCAAATACGCTTCCTCTTCCCACAGCCCCATGTTTCGACGGTATACGTAGGCGGCGCCTGAAGCTGAAGCAGCGTTATTGGCACTCGCTGTATTGTTGTTTGTGATTGTGGTTTGATTGCTATCTTCTAGATTTGTAGAAACGACGATCACATCTCCAGAAATTGAAACAACACCAAAATTATCGTTCAGCCCTGCATTCGCTGCTTTCAGATAAGCTTCTTGAACCCAAACGCCCGCTGTTCTTCGGAAAACATACGCTGCGCCAGCAAAGCCAAGTGTGTTGATTGCGCTTGCGGTACTACCGTTGGTAACTGTGGTTTGATTGCTATCTTCACCTCGAGCACCTGCCACAATCACATCACCATCAATATCGAGAGGAAACCCAAACGCATCCGCGATATCCATGTTGGATGGTTTTATGTACGCTTCCTGCGCCCAAAGATTAAATGGCGTGTCCGAATCCGTCAGGCTGGCTGAATAATAATTATCATCCGTGTAAGCAAAGAGCGCGTAGTAATAAATTTGCATTGGAATCAAAGGCTGATCCGTGAACGAAGTTGCAGAACCGACATAGGCAACCACTTGATCGGTATCTACGACTTCCGCAAGTGTGTATGCGTCTCCATTGGTTGGTGTGAATGTAATCGGACTGGTACTTCGAACAACGAGAAAACCATCGGTCGTCAATGCGTTTCCGGTATCCCACGATAGATCGATTAATTTTTCACCTGCTGTAACAACAAAGTTTGTCGCCATGGTCGGCGTCACTGGTAACGGAGTTGCTGAATCAAGTAGATTGGCCGAATAGTTGTTATCGTCTGTGTAAGCAAACAACGCGTAGTAATAAAGTATAAATGGAGCCAACGGTTGATCGGTCGTCGATGTTGAAGTACCAACATAGGCAACAATTTGATCTGTATCTACTAGCTCTGCGAGTGTGTAGGTCTGCCCATTGACTGGAACAAACGTAATTGGACTCGTACTTCGAACAAGTAAATAACCCGCCGTGGACAAGGCGTTGCCAGTATCCCATGTTAAATTGATAAGTTCTTCTCCAGCCGTTGCATTGAAATTCATTGGAACAACTGGAGTCGTTGCAAAAGGCGTTGCCGAATCAAGTGCACTGCCTGAATAATTATTTTCGCTCGTGTTCGCAAACACAGCGTAATAATAAAGTTGTCCTCCAACCAAAGGTTGATCTGTGAAAGCTGTCGAAGTTCCTACATAAGCAACCGTTTGTCCCAAAGCAACCGTTTGAGCGAGAGTGTATGTCTGTCCATCCACAGGAACAAACGTAATTGGATTTGTACTACGAACGACTACATAGCCTGCTGTAGTTGAAGCGTTGCCGGTATTCCACGTTACATCGATCACCTCTTCACCGCCGGTGGCATTTAAATTCGCGGGAACTGTTGCAACGACGGGTTGCTCCGGGGGATCGGGATTATTTGGATTGGTCGGGTTGGTTAGATTTGTATTCGGCACAGGCGGATCAACAATCACAAGACCGCACGCAGACAATCCAAAAAGCAAAACAAGTAGTTGCGCAGTCTTTACAAATCTATTCATGCGCAACTCCGAACGGAACTTTTAAAGCTGCATATACGGTTCCGCGATTGTTGGTCACGTCACGAAATCCATCCCACGAAATACCGCAGAACCATCGAAGATCGCCGGTAATCATTCTCCAACCTATACGCATCGAAACTGGATTTTGATCCTGATCAAATCCTGGAAATGTAATGGCTCCATTGGTTTCAGCATTGAGTGCGAACGTTTTGGTAAGTTCAAGTAGGCCGCCAGCCGCCAATTCAACACGCTTTGTGCGATCAACATTTAAAAAATATGCACTGTGCGCATACGCGTATCCAGCGTTGGCATATAAATGAAAGAATGGAAGCGGACTTGCGTCCATAATTATTTTTCCTCCAAAGAGATAACTGTCATCGCTCACAAAAAATTCATCACCACCTGTTGGAAGTGCAACGAATGGCATGATCGCAATATTGGTTTTAGAAGAATCTGAAGTGAGTCGAATTTTCGATCTCAACTCTACGTCACCAAGTTTCCAACCATTCGGATCCATCGTTAATCCGTACGTCGTAAGATAAGATTGATCCAATCGAACATAGTGAACAGGCAAATCGACGCTTACAAAAATTCTTTCTGATAATCTTGCTCCGAACCCTGCATTGAACCCATGCATCTGATTAATCACAACAAACCGTTGGGTTGAACGTGTCAAATCGATTGCGATCAATGGCCGCGTCGTGAGATCGTAAGAAACTCTTGCAAGATACCGAGCTTGACTCAAGGCCGCGCGAGGTCCCATCGCATCTTCAACAGATAACGTTTCCAATGAATCGCTGGTGGTAAGCAAACGTGTATTGATCGAGTCTTGTGCAAAAGCGCTACTCGTCAAAAGAACACAAATGATTGTCTTCCAAAAATTCATAAATATTTTCAATCTTTTCAGCATGCTGGAGAAACCCTTACACGGGAGGTGCAGCAAATTACAGATACAATACAATTATACTATAGATTGTTGAGACTGGGAAATTACGACTGAGCGACAATCGGAACGAAGTTCGCCAATTCTTAGGGATAGGGGATTCAAAGCTATTGTGAAATCTTGCGGTTTGAGGGCAGTGGGGTAGAGAGGGTGGTTTTGGCTTTTTTTTGCGCCGAAATCCAGGGGTTTGTTAGGTT
>CAZFCP010000047.1:0-4195 GCA_964517775.1 uncultured Candidatus Marinamargulisbacteria bacterium
TCGCCATTTTTTGCCAAATAGCCCGCCAAAAAGTCGGCAATTTAATTCGCCAAGTCACAGCTGATGTTGAGGACCTAGATTCAATTGACTGTCATGAATTGACTTTTGAACCAAATTGCAACGTTGTCACCAATACTCAAAGATTTTCACAGATAGTTGGCGCTGAACAGTTTACATCGGAAGAGGTGTTTTGCTATTTGATGCAAGTGATTTCTAGCTATCCAGTCGATTTTAGCCAAGATAGATACACTTTTCTTGCAAGTACAGATCCTCTCATTTTCAGCGGAGGATTTCCCCTCTCAAAAGGATATTTACAGGGTGTTTGGAATGCTGGACATCCATAAATCGTAATGTTTGATTGATCTGAATTATCTTTGAAACGAGGTGAGGGGCAGTAAGAAAATGTTTACCGTCCCTCACCTTTTTCATTGACAGATACTAGGTCAGTGTTAGTAATTCCCATTCCGCGCACCCTATATTTTTCGAGTATGTTCTTGCTGTTGAATATCGTATCTAAATGAAAGATGTTCGGTTCTCCAAATTCATCTGTAGCCAAGTCATATACGTAAAGGTTGTCACTAACTCGCGGGTTGCCAAAATATTTCGTGCAAAGTTCAATAGTAAGAGGCTTGCTGCCGAATCGAAGACATGGCTCATTTATTGATGCGCTGCCATCCTCTTTAATTTGAAGGAAAGCTTTAGGTTTTTTCTGACTATCTCCATTGGCGTGAAGTAGATACCCTTGCGGACATAATGTTTCCCAGTGCTTCCTAGAGGGTATCGGTTTGGGATTAACAACAGGACACGCATAAATACCAGTCCTCTTTTTTACTTCCACACTCCTATATCTTGAAGCTCTTTGTGCCGCGTATGAATTTAGTTCGCTTTGCTCCTCGAATGATAATTCTTCGGAAAAAGCTGAACCTGTTCCTAACAAGCTCAGACAACCGACAGCCGTGAAAATCAATGACCGGAAAATTCTGCCCATTACAAATTTACTCCTCAGAGAACTTACTGGCCCTAACCTTTTTCATCGATAGAAACCAGTTCGGTGTTAGTAATGCCCATTCCACGCACCCTGTATTTTTCAAGAATGTTTTTACTATTAAATATCATATCTATATGAAAGATGTTCGGCTCTCCAAATTCATCTGTAGCCAGGTCAAAGACATAAAGATTGTCACTAACCCGTGGAGTGCCAAAGTATTTCGTGCAAATTTCAACAGTAAAAGGTTTACTTCCAAACTGCAGACATGGCTCGTTTACAGAGGCGCTACCATCATCTTTTATTTGCAGAAATGCTTTTGGTTTTTTCTGTGGATCGTCCTTTCTGTAAAGTAAATACCGTTGTGGACGTATCCTTTCCCAATATGCTCTTTGTGGTGCTCTTTTTTCTAATCCGAAAGTGCACTCAGCAATTCCTGGCCTCTTTTTTCTTAATTCAAAACTCTTGTATTTGTAAGCTCTTTGCGCCGCGTACGAGTTTAGCTCACTCTGCTCCTCGAAGGATAATTCTTCAGAAAAAGCTGGACTTGCCCCAAATAGGCTTAAACAGCTAACTGCCGAGATGATTGAAGACCGATATATTCTGCGCATCCTATGTTTCTCCTGAAATGGTTACGAGTTCGGTGTTAGTAATGCCCATTTGTGACTTGGCGAATTGTTTGGCAATTTTTGGCGAATTAAATTGCAATTTTTCAGTCTCAAAAGCCTGATATAGTCTAATTTTGCCAAATAATTCGCCATTTTTTGCCAAATAGCCCGCCAAAAAGTCGGCAATTTAATTCGCCAAGTTACAGATGTCGATTAGATCTACAGTGAGTCGAATAACATCATTATCTTTATAGCGGGGCATCAGGGCTTGAAGGTTCCTTGTTTTAAGTTCTTGTGCGGAAAGCGTTTGATTATTTCTAAGACACGATCCGAGACAACGACATCTGGACCAATGAGCCCGAAGTCATCAACGTTTGGTTGACCAGTAATCTTGAACCATCGGAATTTTGGAAGCGGATTGGGATGTAATTCTTTGATTTGCTCATCTGCGTAGATTTTTACTTCATGGAATTCAATGCCGGTTAGATTATCTAAACTTAGTAATGCTTTTTCGAGTTCTTTCCAGCCAATGTACTGATTCATCGCGCAGTGCAAAGCATCATTAGGGGGCGAAATGAAATCAAACTGAAGTTTTTTTACTTTGATTGGACGGTCTGTGGGTTCACCGTCATAAACTGTATCGTCGCCCAATTCGCCACTACACTCGGCTCTTACCTGGTGATACATCATGGCACCATCTCCCCTCTGTAATTAGTTCTGATATGCTCCATCTGCTTGATTATATCCTTGCGATTGGGGCTAGTCCGGTGTCACTTTGCGCGCTATTTGCGACATGATTTTGCGGGATAATTGCATCTTGCGCGATAAATGCGACATGTCTAAGCGCTTTTTGAAAGTCTGAATGAAGTACCTTCGAGAGGCTAAAATCTGAAATAAATCTGATCGAATGTTGCAAATAGCGCGCTAAAAAGTGTCGCATTTGTCGTGCAAAGTGACAGCAGCGTAACTTTGCCGCCGTCGCCGTCATCGATATCAACCATATCAACTCTCAGCTTAACTACGTCGTGAATATCGAGAAGCACTTATGCCCAGCGCCAGGCTATGGAGGTAAAGTTGTCCAAAACTGCGGGGCAGCCTAAAATTTCGCGCATAATGCCTTCAGGATCTTCAATTGCCCAGCCTTCTTCAAGCAACGAGTCTGGGTAAGGTGGTTCTAAATGAGCTTTAGATTCATCTGTAAGGAAGGCAAACATTTCTTTGAATTTTTCTCCCTCAGGCGTGAGTGATATATGTCCAAGCATGTCAGAACCATCAACTCCTAAAAACTCAATATTTCCCAGCAGTTCTGTATCGTGAAAGAGCTTCATCATTTTCTTCATTTACCTATCTCCAGGAAGCGTGCTGGGTGTAATTTTCGCAGTTTAAGAACATAGTCAATTCGCTTGAAGAACGGCTTGTGCTTTGAATCTTTTCCACTTACTCTTTTTTTGCAATTTCTACAATAACCAGACCAGCTATTGGAGCCTGAAAGTGGTGAGCCCCCAAAAGATGTCACCAATGCCCGATTAGAGCAGTCAGGGCAACTCTCTATGAATAACCCATCTTCCCAGCCTGAAATTAAATAGCCAAGGCAGAGTGGGCCACTACCCTGAACATATGGCCAAGAGCAGTAAGCGAAACTTAAAGGAGTGAAGAATAGATCTTCATTGCTTAAAATCAGCTCTTGATTCGATAGTATTTCGTCTAGTGTATTTATGAAAGAATCAAAGTCTTGATTCCTGGTATGTTTGTCTTTTGGGACCGGGATGTAACCGTATAATTTTATGACCATTTTAATTCCTCGCTTTAGCTAATTTCTAAAGCGCCTGCAAGCTGAGATAACTCAAATTGGCGCTTTTAATAGCGTATCATGAGGCTTGATACAAGTCTCATTGAGAAGTAGTCGATTTTATGAATTTAGTCCAGTTTTGGATAAGGGATTTGTTTGGCTTTAGTTTTCTTCTTTCGAATGAGTGGCTTTGGACGTCTAGTAAGATTGTCTTTGTCTACGAATTCTATGCGTATACCGCTGCCTTCGAATTTTTCAAATAAACCTACGAATTCATCTGCCGATAGTTCTTTGTCATCGATTTCAAATGCGACTCGCCCGTCATCAGGACCGCCTTGCCAACAAACTGTAGCTCTAAGAACATCTCCTACCATTGACCAGCATTTAAACTCCTCGCTCCATTCAAGTTGAGCATAGCCATCTTCAATTTCAAGTGGACGTTCAATAGCGAGCACCTCATCTAACCAATTTATGTGAGCGTTAAATCTGTCTAGAACCTCTTGGTCTGAGAGTTTATCGAGTAAATGCTGTCCAAGATTAAGGCTAAGTTTTTCCTTTTCAAAGCGATTGTTTTTATAAATTAGCCAGGCGAAGTCTCCATAGCGCTTTATGATTACTTGATCTAAAGTGACTATCTGTTTTGTTTTTAACATTTTGTTCTTTGATTTTGGATCTTTCATTGAAGCTTGCTGATTGATTGTCCGTTTACTCTTAAGGCTTGAAAGTGCTGTATTTATATCGCTAAGTGACACTTCATCAAATTCTTCAATCGTCTTCTGACCAGCGCCAGTAAATTGAGCTGAAGTCATCCAG
>CAZFCP010000048.1:0-3727 GCA_964517775.1 uncultured Candidatus Marinamargulisbacteria bacterium
CCAGATAAAGCGGAAGATTGCTACGTCATGATCTGTGATTTGAATTTCTGCTGAGCTAGCCATTGGAATCCTCCCAACTGACGGGAGTTAGTTCAGTTTTTCTCTCATCGAGATCAAAACCACTGCTCTTATCAAATTCGACAGGACTATCTTCCAGTGTAGGAACTTGTTTTTCTTCTATAGGCTTACTTGAATTTTCTAAAACCAGCCCTGCTGATTCAAGTGCTTGCCTAGTGTCTGTGGCCGAAATAAATGGAAGCTGAATTTCGGTATAAAGCCCAAGCTCCTTCCAAATAGCTCGCCCACTTACAGATGAAACTTTGGTTGCTCTTGCAGAGTCCAGGATTGTTGTACTTGACGCAATGTCAGCCATTCGAAATGCGAGCCTTCCGGTGAGGTGAGTCTTTAAATTTGTATCAACACTTCTCAAGTCAGGCCTTTGTGTCGCAATGACTAGGTGTATTCCGGCGGCGCGACCTTTGGCTCCGATAATTTGGGCAAGCGTGCGTGCTTTTATTGAATCCGCTGAAGCGTTCCTAGGGCCAGCCATAAAAAGCGACGATGCTTCGTCAATTACAAGGACTATTCTTTTCATGTCGTGACGAGATTGCACTGCCTTAGACCAGATAACTTTTGAAGAATCTTTTTGATAAAAATCTTCAATCGAGAAGAGTTTATTCTCAGCTAAAAATTGCATTCGGTCTCTAATGGCAAATTGAAGCTCGTTTAAAAATCTGAGTGCAGTCGAGACCTCAAAAGTTCCTCGATAGTTTTTTGCATTTTCAAAAACTGCGGCTTCTGCTCCGTCCTTTAGATCTACATGCCAAACTTCAACATCACGCATTCGCGTAAGGAAGTAAGTGATGATGAACCTGAGGAAGGAACTCTTTCCCTTTCCGGTGCCACCGCCTACGAGCATGTGTGGGACATCCGCGAAACTTGTCACTATCCAACCCACGCGACCAAGACCAATGGGGAAGCGACCTTCAGTAAAAGTTGGAGTTCTACTGAACTCAACGATTGAAGGGAGACTTTTTGAGGAATAGCGAATGACAACTATGTGCGGGTTATTGAAATCGGGACTAATGTCATCAATTGCAAAGAAGCTCGCTTCTAGGTAATCCTTGGCCTCAATAAATTTCTTCATGGGAATGCCATTGGTATAAAAGCGCATTTCAAAGACCGCGTTATCGAGTGCCGAGTTTGAAATATACTTCGGCAGCTTTCCTGCGTGGGTGCAAAGTCCAGCGTTTCTAAAGCAATTTGTTATATGCGTTAAGAATTTCTTAAAGCGCATATGACGAAGAATGCCGTAAACGACGTTCCCCATCATGAGGCCCACCACGCAGTATGCGAAATTGTATTTGTAGGGATAAAGGATCGTGAGGTGAAGCTTTTCAGCAACCCAGACGTCAAGTTTTAGCATCACAAATACAAAGAAAAAGCACTGCCAAGCAAATATGGATTTGAATGGTAGAGTGCGATCTCTGAATCCATAGTAATTTTCTTTGATAATCGAGACTGAGAGCCTGAAAAGTTCTGTGATTACTGTCTCTACAGTTTTCATCCACTCGTCGTTTTTAGTTTTATTGTCATTTTGAGAGCTCATAAACGTCTCCCTTCTTGCCAAATTGAAGCAAAAACTCTTTTCCGACAGAGATCGGAGTAATAACTTCTTTTGACTGAGCCTCGCTCAGAGTGTTTCTGGATTCATCGGTGGCAGCACGGGAAGCTCCCTCAAGAAGAGCGTTCGTGACAGAGCCTCCGACTTTTCTACCCCCTGTCGTGGTGCTTTGAAGACCATCCGCAAGACCGCCTAGAAAGTTAAAGGCAATTGAGTGCGCCACGTTCCATGCTTTTTTCTTCGCAATACTGGGTGCAATACCTTGCATTTCGTCACCCATATCAACGGCTTCGGCAGCAATTGTGAATCTATCTCCCGTAATCGCTTCAAGTGAATCAAAAGAAATGAGGATTCTTTCCTGAGTGGCGCTTGTCACACGTCCTCGCACTTCAGCGCCTGATCTTGAGATAAGCTCTCCATCAAGGCGAAGCTCATCAACCAAATTTGCGCGAGCGACTCCTTTTGAAACTGAGTTCGTCAGTTTCGCACGAACTTTCATTTCGGGAAATTCCAGAGCGTCGTAGCGCGTAATCACGCGAGGCACTTCAAAGGGGGATACTTTTTTAGAAGCTTTTCCGTTTTTGAGCTTCGCCATATTCACTTGCTCTTTTCCTGAAGAGTAAAATGGAAGATCTTGCATAAGAGCCTCTTTTGAAACCTCAACTGGTGGACTCAAAGGCTTGGATCTAAAAAAGAAGCTCGCAAAAAACACCGACAGCGCAATCAAGATATAAAGCGCGTAGATAATTCTTTGCTTTTGCGAGTCTTCTACAACGCTAAAGGTGTCCTCATTGGACTTTTTAACTTTTGCGGCACTTGTTGTTTCAATAACTTCAGTTTTCATTTTACGCCCCCTTTCCGCAGTTCAACGGAGTCCCTAATAACGACAAGCGGGTTCGCCTCTTTTGCCGTTTGAAGTTGAAGAGAGAATCTTCGCCCAAAAACGTAGACAAAAAGTGACGACTTGCTAGCTCCAAACTTGGGCGAGATGATGAGATCACTCTCGACGGGCGTCACCGAGAACTGACTCGGGCTTCCAAACACCACTTTTGACGGTGGTGCTGGAAACGAAAGTACAGTGCCCTTGGTTGAGATGCTCACCGTGACGGTCTCTTCGCTTGAAACAAAGATGGTTTTCGCTGTTTGTTTTGCGTAAACGCAGTTTGAGAGCATAAAAATCATAAAAAGTTTAATTTTCACGAGGCAGCTCCTTTAGCTTTTCTACGCGAATAAGCACAAGTCCGTAGGGATTTTGCTCACTACGATCCACTTTCGAAATTTGAGCTTTAAGCGGGAATGAAAATGCAGAGCGGAGTTTTGAAATCGAAACTATGCGGTCAGCATCTACAACGAAGCCGTCTTTGGTTTTTTGAACGCTGTTGACGACGACACTTTGCGTGACTTGCTTAGCTTTTAGCTCCCCTTCTTCAATTTCATGAGCGCGAGCGAGTTCTTTTGAAAGAAGTTCATTGCCGCTTTTCGATTTGCTATCAAATCGAAGCGAAAGAGCTTCTCGTAAGAAGTTTTCAACTTCCGAGAGTTTTTCCTCATCAGTTGTAATTTTTTCGATAATTACTGTTTTATGCGCGGACCTATCAACGAGGATAGGGTCACGGGTTGCGGTGGTGACAAGAGTGCCGCAAAGTGCGATCACAATTCCTGTCAGAGTGAGATTGGTTATCTTTAAGAGTTCTTTTTCATCAAAACTCTTTTTTAAGTTTTCTATATAATTCATATAACTTTCCTTTAATTTGGGTGCTTGGGCGCAGGAATGGATTTATCAAATGCCGGATGCACGGATTTTCTTTGCGCTCTTGCCCCTTTTATTTGATTCAACGAGTTCAGGGTTAAGTTTTTAGTTTTGTCATAGGCCTTTGCGCTAACTGATTTTGCAACTATCCCTGGGCTAAGAGTCGCAGCACCTGCTGCCAGGCCCATGGCGGAATTAACCACATTTGAAATTCCTGCTCCCGCAAGTGCGCTCACAACCATAGGCGTGAGTAAAAGTGAGATCGCTAGAATCAAATTGTAGCTTATGACTGTGAGGTAATTGACCTCCGAGGAGTTCATAGAACCAAGTGCTGAACTCCAAAGAAGTGCGGC
>CAZFCP010000049.1:0-3703 GCA_964517775.1 uncultured Candidatus Marinamargulisbacteria bacterium
CTTATGGAGGTATATGTTTGGGTGATATGAACGGTGACGGCAAATTAGATATTATAACAAGCAACCAGAATAGTAGTTTGGGAGTATCGGTATATCTTAATACGTCAACAACAGGAACCATATCCACAAATAGTTTTGCTTCGGCAGTTATTCTTGCTAATTCGGGAGTAAATACACAAGGAGTTGCTGTAGGTGATATTAATGGAGATGGGAGGGTAGATATTGTTTCTGCGGCATATAATTCGCCTCTTGTTTCTGTATATAAAAATATAACGACTAGCACTCCAACTATTGCTTTTGCAGATCGTGATGATTACTCGGCCATTGGTAGTAGTGGAGGAACAGGTAACATAGTTTCTCTGGCTGATTTAAATAATGATGGCTTATTAGATATTGTTCGATGTAATCAGTCTACAAACACGCTTTCTATATTTCCTAACGTTCAACTTACGCCTCCTATTTTCATTGCCGATTTTAATCCTAAGCAGGGTGGTATTAGTACGAGTGTGACAATAACAGGAGGTGGGTTCAATGTTAATCCATTAAGTAACACGGTATTTTTTGGTTCTACAGCAGGAGTTGTTCAGGCGGGTTCTACCAGTACAAGTTTGATTGTCACTGTGCCTTATGGAGCGAATTACCAATACATTTCGGTAACGAATTTGGGTACTAAACAAACGGCATATTCGCTTAAACCTTTTATCGTTACGTATCCTACGGCATCAGGTAGCTTTAATCAATTTTCATCTGCTGTGACAGTTGGAGGAGCTAGTACGAACACCCAGCATGTAATAAAAGATTTTAATGGTGATGGCAAACCTGATATTGTTGTGAGTACCACTAAGGGTTTGTATTTATTAACAAATATGACAGCTGCGGGGAGTAATGCAATTACGTTTAGTATACAGGCTGTAACTATAAGTACAGGTTTAAATATTCGGTCTTTGGCAGGTGATGATTTGGATGGTGATGGGCTGCCGGATTTAGCTTTAAGTAATAGCACCAATAGCCGGCTAATGTTATATAAAAATGTATCGAGTATAGGAGGTAGCATTAGTTTCAGTAATACCGGCATTACTTTAACCTCGAGTAGTTTCTATTCAGTGGTTATAAGTGATATAGATGCCGATGGTCGTCCAGATATTTTAATGGGAGGCGATGGTAGTACTAGTGTATATATATATAGAAATACAAGTTCTGGAGGTACTTTAAGTTTTAATCCATATGTATCAATAGCCGCTGCTCCTTCTGCTATTTATTCACTAGCTGTAGGTGATATTGATGGCGATGGTAAGCCTGATTTGGTTACGGGTGTTGCTTATAGTGGTAACACCAATATGCTTAATGTGGTGCGTAATATAAGTACTGGGATAGGTAATATCGCTTTTGGTCCTGTGGTGACTCTTACGAGTGTAGGCTACTATCCTTATGGAGGTATATGTTTGGGTGATATCAATGGTGACGGCAAATTAGATATTATAACGAGCAATCAGAATAGTAGCTTGGGTTTATCCGTATATCTTAATACGTCAGTAACAGGAACGATATCTACAAATAGTTTTGGTTCGGCAGTTATTCTTGCTAACTCGGGAGTAAATACACAAGGAGTTGCTGTAGGTGATATTGATGGCGATGGTAAGCCTGATTTATTGTCGGCGTCTTATAGTAATGTTATATTATCAGTATATAAAAATACGAGCACGACAACAACCAATATTGGTTTTGCGAGTCGTATTGATTATTCTACCAATGGGGGTACGAGTAATCAATTAGGAAATACAGTTTCGATTGCGGACTTGAATGGGGATGGTTTATTAGATGTGGTTACGTGTAATCAATCATCTAATAATCTTTCTATTTTCCGCAATATTCAATTTACGCCTCCAGTAATTACTTCTTTTAGTCCACAAAATGGGTCAATAAGCACTGTTGTAACAATTAGTGGGACAGGTTTTAATTCGACAGCGGCTAATAACGTAGTATTTTTTGGTACTACGCAGGCGACTGTTATAGGAGGTAATAGCAGTACTTTAACGGTTATTGTTCCTTATGGATGTAATTATCAATATCTATCCGTAACGAATTTGGGCAACAGTTTAAGTGCTTATTCGGTGACACCTTTCGTAGTTACATTTCCTAGTAATGGTGTAATTGATTTTGCTAACGATCCGAATTTAACTATAACTAGTCCTACAGGCATTTCGCTAGGAGATTTAAATGGTGATGGTAAGCCTGATTTGGCAATAAACTCTGTGAATAGTTTGATTAGTATTTACCTAAATGTGTCCTCTGCTTCTGGTAGTTTGTCTTTTGTGTTGGTGAGTAGTTTGGCTGTATCAGCTAATAATTGGGGTATTAGTTTAATAGACTTCGATGGCGATGGTAAGCTCGATTTGGCATCAGTAGATTATACTAGTAATTATGTGAGATTATTTAGAAATACCACACTAATAGGCAGTGGTGCCATTACGTTTACTTCAGGGCCGTTATTGTCAAAAGGTTCTACTCCACGTAGCATTGCTGTAGGGGATTTCGATAGTGATGGTCGGCCCGATATAGCAATTAGTGATGGCAGTGTAAATAGTATCTATGTATATCGTAATTTATCGGTATCGGGAACATTGAGTTTTGCAGCAGGAATAACTATTGGTGTTGGTTCTACCCAATATGATTTGGCAGTTGGTGATTTGGATAAAGACGGTTATCCAGATATTGTGATATCAGGTTATGGTGGAAATAATATAATAACGCTTCACAATGCTTCTAGTGTAGGAACAATTAGTTTTACAGTGGGGAATTCTATAGGTAGCTTAAGTAATCCCAGAGGAGTATCGATCGGTGATTTTGATGGAGATGGTAATCCAGATATAGTAGTAGCTGATCAAAGTAATAGTAGGTTAGTTTTTTTTCTGAATCAAAATAGTGTTACGGGTAGCATTAGTTTCAGCACAACTGCTTCGCTAGTTTTTTCAACAGGAGGGGCTCCATTTGATAATGTATCGATTGGAGATTTTGATGGAGATGGTAAGATAGATGTCGCAGTGGCTAATCAAAGCGGTGTGAATACGTTGTTAGTTCTTAAAAATACGAGTAGTGTAGGGAACTTAAGTTTTCTCAGTCGTGTAAGCTATGCCACAGGAACAAATCCATATTTCTTGGCTGTAGGCGATATGAATGCCGATGGTAAGCCTGACATTGCTGTAAGTAATTATAGTAGCAGTACGATCAGTCTTTTCCGGAACGAAAGTGTTAATAATAACCCTCCCATTATTACCCAGGTGAATGCCATTAGTGGTACCATTGGTAGTACGATCACAATTAGTGGCCAAAACTTCAATAGTGTGCCGAGCCAGAACATCGTATTTTTTGGATCTACTAGTGCAAGTGTTCAGGTTGGTTCTACTAGTACGAGTCTTCTTGTCACTGTACCTTATGGGGCGAATTACCAATATATATCCGTTACGAATGCCGCAACTAGATTGATGGCATATTCTACTAATCCTTTTGTGGTTACGTATCCTACTCCTGCAGGTGGTTTTAACGACTATGCAACTGCGATTAATGTTCCAGCTGGTATTAGCCCGAATCAGCATGTGATAAAAGATTTTAATGGTGATGGCAAGCCTGATATAGTGGTAGGAACAAGCAATGGCTTGTATTTATTAACCAATATGACATCTGGGGGAAGCAATGCAATTACTTT
>CAZFCP010000050.1:0-587 GCA_964517775.1 uncultured Candidatus Marinamargulisbacteria bacterium
AGAGCATTCCAGGCCTCGTTTAAAAGCAGGAACCCCTCAGGAAGTGCTGGGTTATTTTATAAGTTTGATAGGGGATCCTACTCATTGTGGGTATCAGCCGATGGCCAATGTGGAATTTACATTGTTGTCTGCCTTGCTATTGGTTTCAAAAGACATGTCGGTGGTTGATCATTTGCAATTAATAGGAACCTGGGAGCGTGTCAAACTGGTCAGACATCATGCCGAAGCCTATGTTCAGCGGTTTGTTACTCAGGCAACGGCTGCAGACTCTCGTGCAGCCTCTTTGTTAAAAGAAGAAGAAGTTACATTTTTTACAATGGTTGATGATCTTTTGAACCAGAAAATGGGATTAGGTAAGCAGCTGTCTCATTATGGACATAATAATAATCAATTTGTACTGGCTCATGCCCGTAGTTTTGCTGATGCTTTTTTTAGAGACTACACGGCCAATTATTTTACTGTAAATAATCCTTTTTTTGCTGATCAGTTTGCCTTTGTTGTAAAAGTTGTGGATGTGCTTAGGAGAGCCTCAAAAGATCCTTCAGTTTTTGATACGATTTTTCCAGGAATTGCACTTGATTCCATCG
>CAZFCP010000050.1:597-2855 GCA_964517775.1 uncultured Candidatus Marinamargulisbacteria bacterium
TCAAAATTTATCCCATTCTGATGGAACGGATAAACAGGAGCAGCTATCAGGCGATATGGCCGTAGCCTTTTTACTTAATACAGGTACATTAATCGACACATCGTTTAGTATGGAGGATACGTTTGCAAAACTGGTTGCCATGCAGCCTTTATCCGAAAAAGAGTGGTTGGACATGACACATCCTGTCAGACGTACACATCTTATTAGATGCCTCGATACATATATTTCTCAGAATCAGGCATCAGATGCGGCTCTTGTTTTATATGTTGACCATAATCCGTTTCGGGATGTTGTTGATAACATCGTACTTCCTAGAGGTCACCGTTCTAAAGCATATCTCTCTATGGAATTTTTATTGAAATATTCTCCTCTACGTTCATTAACATCTGAAAACTTTGTAAAAGTTTTAGATACAATGTTCAGTCATCCGGAATTGTGTGGATTTTTCCCGACATTTTTATCAGCTCTTGATACCCGTGTAGTTGAGGGTGCTTTTCGTCTCTTTAAACCAGATTGTTCCAGTACAACAAATACGGCATTGATGGTAATGATTGACCATATAACTGATAAAGCTGTTTTAACTGCTTTTTTAGAAAATCTGACTTCTAAAACCATAGGCATTTTATGTGTAAACGCACTGGATACCAAACATATAAAATCCTTTGTTCAGCTTCTAAGCAAGCCCGGCTATGTGATGAGTGATGTTGTAATACAAAAATTGAGATCCTTACTGTTAAGCCCTACTTATACTACGCTTTCTGATACAAAACATTTTCAAAAGATGGTTGAACTGGACATGCCTCATGTCACGATGATGATGGTGTTGTTGACCAGAACGGATATAAGTCTTGTGGATTTGACGTCTTTGTTTAGAATTGTGATTAAAAATCCTCACTTTAAATGGGAGGATTTTTCATTGGCCGACTGTTCGGTAGATACGGTTCCAAGGCTTATGCTGGAATATAAACGAGCAGGAAAGTCCGACCGATTTATTTTTGATCAATTGGACCAGCTTTCTGATTCTCATGGTGCTTTATCTGCTTGCTTTTCTTCTAATTTGAGCCGATACAATCTGAATAGGGTTTTAACCATGTTTTCAGAGTACACAAAAATAAGAGGGCCAAGATTTAAGCTTAACGATCATGCCAGAGACGCTATCTTTGGACATTTAGATAGTCGTAGTTCCAATAAATATAGCCCTGACATTTTAAAGAAAGTAGCTCAATTTCAATGGGAATCCCCACTTTTGTTTTATAATGCGGCTGCTCACACACTTCAGAGTAGTTATAACAAGTTAGAAGGGTGTAGTTTAGGGTTGTTGCTAACGTATAATCCAGAACTTAGACGGCATGTACTGGGTTTAATGGACGAGCTGTTTACCGAAATCAGTACAGATCGGGTTTCATCTTTAAGTCCAGAACGTGTAAATATATTTAATTCCCTTGCTGTAATTCTTCCGCAATTCAGCCTGGATCATTTAGAAAAAGAACGCTTATTGAACGGTATGATTTCTGTTTTAACGTCTTTTATGAAAAATGTGTCATTAAAGGACTCAACGTTACTTTTATCCAGAACAACATTGTCTATGTTGGAATTATTGCTACATGATGCGCTTCATTTTAAACTAAAGCTCCCAGCTGTATATGTGAATTTTCTACTGAATGTTGCCTGTAAGGTGTATACAGGTGTTTCTACTGTGAACGGTATTACCTCAAAACAATTTGCCGGCTTTTCTTTAGCCACAAAAGCCTTAGAGTTTGGCGCCGAGTTTTCACCTGAAATGGTTCCTCATTTTTTTAAGATGAATATGATCTTGTTTAGCTCTAATTCTGCTTTAACAAAGATACTAACCAACATGCAAAAAAACAGGGTGATTCTTCCTGTTTATTACAAATCTGTATGTATTTGTCCCGTCCTGCACCATGTTTTCACTGGCAACGATACGTCGCTGCAATCCTTGTTTATGTCCTGCATGAGTCCCTCTGATTTACAACGTTTTCGCCGGGAAAATCAGCTGGAAGTATCAGCCGTGCTTTCCTAAACTAAAAATTTCGTTCACAATAACCTGATGTCTGCTTTTTTGGAAATTCAGCCTTTTGTCACCGCCGATGACACTCTGGACTCTGTATGCAATGCTCGTTTATGGCAAAATGGGTTATCGGTTTATTTCAGTGAAAAAATCCCATATTCCTGGGAAACCGGCTACGAACTTAGTGGATTTTTAGTCGATAACCTCATAAAGGATTTTTATCGCAAAC
>CAZFCP010000050.1:2865-3546 GCA_964517775.1 uncultured Candidatus Marinamargulisbacteria bacterium
AACAGGATAGAGAGCAGTTCTCTGTTCTTCATATGATGGCTGGATCGGGTTATCTTGTCTTGCATTGTTTAGATATTCTTCGTCAAAAAAATCCTCATGTATTTTCAAGAATCCACTTTTTCTTACAGGATACAAGAGAAACCCTGTCACAGTTCTGGACACAAAACGAAGCATTCACCTTTTTTAAGGATAAAGTGACTTTTTTTTCATCATTTTTGGATGCAACTACGGCAATCCGACCTGATTTTATACTTGCCGTTAATGGCTTATCTCTGTTTGCGTCCCAGCAGTTTCATCGTCAGGACGGCAAATTGTATTCGGTTTTGTGGCGAACACTTGTACCTGAAAACGGCTTGTTTTGGATGTTACAGCCGCAGATGAAAAAAGTATCCGTAAAACACATTAAAACGATGTTGGAAGAGGCTCAGGAACTACCTTTTTTACTGTTAAAAACTATCGTAATGAACCAAAAAAAAGAGTTTGGTCATGTTCGGGTTGTGCCAGAGTCTGGTGTCGATCCCCGCATATCACTGTTTATCCGGGATCGCCTCAAACACGTTTCTGACGGTGATGGTTATTTTACATTTTCTATTGCGTTGTTGCAGTTTCTGGAATTCGTAGGCTCTTGCGATCCGGCTGATACAACCTTGTGGTTTTATGACCACTGCTTTACAGAATCAC
>CAZFCP010000051.1:0-3426 GCA_964517775.1 uncultured Candidatus Marinamargulisbacteria bacterium
TGACAAAAAAATGGATAAGCATATTGAGCCATCACGTAATATTTATATGCTCAATCCTATAGGAGATGTTGTGTGGCAGATAGATTCGGGATTTTCATCTCATGGTGTGGTGGGGTATTCCGATATTTACTTTGATTCTAATAATAGGCTCATGGCATATAGTAGTAATGGTGTTGAGTATGAAATTGACCCTCAGTCTGGCCATATTATTGGGAGGGAGTTAATTAGGTAGATAAGCTAAGAGAAAGGGCTAGACAGACAGTGATGATAAAAGAACTAAAAAGACAGCCAATGATTTAGCCAAGCAGATTGTGTTTAACGAAAATTCCGCTGTGAACAACTAAAGAGACATATATAGACGCTCCCCTCGGTGTCAACAAGCTAGCGAGACAAGCTAGCGAGACATATATAGACGCTCCCCTCGGTGTCAAGGCAATACTTCGCTTTGGCACCTTTAATACCCCTGATTAACCTGCTTTTTCCCATCATTGTCGTTTTAGATGCGGTGGTAGTACTGACATATATTCGGCTTCTGATCGGATTTAATCCGCAGCCCTGATGAGATCCGCACCTTCCCACCTAAAACAGTCACCCGATCTGATTGATCGTGTCCAATCCAGGTTCTGGGAAGGGCGGATTACCCCGTTTATTTCATCAATTTAACGACTACCCTGATGAGACAATTCCTGCATAATTTATTACAAAACTTTAAATTCCTGCTCGCGCTGTAACAGAATCCAACTAATTCTTGCCAGTTTGTGTGCTACAGCCACCGTACCTTTTTGCATGCCACGGCGCTGCATAATCTGGTTAATCCAATGGCCTAATTTTGTATCAGGATTTCGTTTTGCCCATAAAACGGTATGCCTTGCGGCTTGCACAAGCAATTTTCGGATATACCCATCCCCCCGCTTGGTGATGCCCGACATAACCGATTTAAAACCACTGGCTTTTTGTATAGGTGTCAATCCTGTCCAAACGGCAAAACAACGGGCACTTTCAAATGAATTTCCCTTGCCGATTGAAGAAACAATGGCGCTGGCAATATGGGGGCCAATACCAGGAATGCTTTGCAGGCGCTGGCATTCAGCATTCTTATTTGCATAACTTGTGAGTTCTTTTTGGATGTGTTCGATTCTGCGTGTCAGAAAATCATATTCCATAAGTGTGCGCGAAATTTCGCGCTGAATTATTTCAGACATCACCTCGGAGAAATCGATACTTTTAAGTTCGGTTAAAAAAGCATTAATGCCAACCGGAAAAACATGTCCGTAGTCACTTAATAAACCACGCATTTGATTCATCAACGCAGTACGTGCAGCGACACAACGCTCCCGGATGCGGTGCAATGCCTGTATATCTTGTTGCGCTACGGATTTTACTTGCACAAATTTAATACCTGGCCGCCGGGATGCTTCGGCGATTGCAAGTGCATCGTTGCGGTCATTTTTATTACCCCGCACAAAAGGTGTGACATGCTGCGCTGGAATCAAACCCACAGTATGACCAGCCTGCTCAGCAAACCGCCCCCAATAATGGGCTGAGTAACAGGCTTCCATATAAACAGTGGATGCATTAGTCGTGAGTAAAAACTCTTTAAACTTTGCCCGGTTAAGGCGCAAATGCTTGGTGACTTTATTGTTGGCGGATAGGATGCAAATCTGAAAAACAGACTTTGCCAAATCAACAGCGATTGTATTAGTATTTTTCATGTGGACGCTCCTCATTTTAAGTTTTAGTCGCAATAAAACTTTAGCGCGTATGACGCTGTTACTGAATGGGGAGCGTCCATCCCATCAGTCATCCTAAGAAAAAAATCTGATCAGCAAAATGCCTGATACCACTTTCCCCGTCAATGGCTATGCTTCAGCAGCAATCTCAACAGGAGCCGATTATGCCAAAACCAAGGAAGGAACTGGTATCTCTCGCCGCCACACCCTATTACCACTGCGTTTCCCGCTGTGTGCGTCGCGCGTTTTTATGCGGCACAGATCATACCAGCGGTCAGTGTTTTGAGCATAACACAACCGGGACAGTCACCCTAAGACACTACTGTCTCGCTAGCTCATACAAAACCCTTAATACATCTACACCTGAACACCCAAAAATCATCCCTTCACGAATAAACAAAAACGCTTTACCGTCACAAACCTCAATAAACTCTATGTCTTTCTTGATATGACTGGGCAACCATGGATTCTGAAACTTCTGCCTTGAATATTCACTAAAAGACTTCCTTGCTTTCTTCAAACGAAATTTCATTAAAAAACCGCCATAAATACCATCGAGATTACTAACATCTGGAATCTCAGCAACCATATAGAATACCTTTGCAGGGCCATTCGTATTTCTCACATGGGCCAAATAAAACCTAAAAGAATCGAATGCCATGCACATATCAACAGAAAAAACACTAGCAACTATCAAGTTTCCATTAAAATTATTATCACAAACCGAATTATTACCATCAAAAACATCGGCCATACATGATTTCAAATACATCGTTCGCCCAACAATTTTATATGCAATAAAAATGTGAGCTAAAACCAAAAACAGCACTATTAGAATTAACCACAACCCAAAATAGGCATCCATCTTTTATCCCTAATATCAGCATATTAAAAAAAAACTTCACCCTAAAAACTCAGAAATCAGACCCAGCGCTTGTGCTTCCCGCTATCGGCTTCAGGCTTCGGGCTGTTAACTCTTAAACTTGCTCCTGCATTTTCAGGATACAGGCCATCCCTGGCCATACCCTGAAAATTGCTCCTGCATTTTCAGGATACCGGCCATCCCTGGCCATAAAAAAAGGCGGCCATGGCCGCCTTTTTCACGAAATAACGATTGCTTAAACAACCATTTCTTTCAGTTTTTTCAGGGCACGTACTTTTACAGAAGTAGAAGCGGGTTTTGCTGCAAAGGTAGTTTCTTCACCGGTGAATGGGTTGATACCTTTACGGGCTTTACTGGCTGGTTTGCTAACGGTGTTGATTTTCAGCAGACCTGGCAGAACGAACTCACCTACGGCGCGTTTTTTGATGTGGCGTTCGATCACGTTTGACAGCTCGTCCAGAACAGCCTGAACCTGTTTTTTGTTCAGTTCAGTGGCTTCTGCGATTTCAGTCAGAATTTGGGTTTTGTTAAAACGCTCTGCGATGGCAGCGGTTTTGGTAGCTGGTTTTTTAACAGCGGCGGCAGCAGGCGCTTTAGCTGCTGGAGCTTTTTTAGCAGCAGGAGCTTTTTTAGCTACAGCTTTTTTGGCAGCTGGTTTAGCGGCGGTTTTGGTAGCGGTTTTTTTAGCAGCCATCACGTTTTCCTTCATGAAAAGTCGTTGAACCACAGAAACTCTGTGTTGCCGCCATATATAATTCAAGGTCGCATAGCTGGCAAGTGGAAAAGAAAAAAAGCCAGTTTTTATAGGATATT
>CAZFCP010000052.1:0-3326 GCA_964517775.1 uncultured Candidatus Marinamargulisbacteria bacterium
GGTATACAAAACTCAAAAGAAAAAGGGAAGGTGGGGGGGCCTTTTCTAAGACTCACCCTGTCCCTTCCCTATTTAAGAGTTAGAGCGTGTTTTGGCCGCGCCAGCCACTTGTGAGTCATATTCCCCATAGGAAATGAGACTTTTCTATTTAAGGGACTGAGATTTCCCTTTCGAGAGCGCCGGACATGCCCGCCTCGGAGCATATGACGTAATCATTCAAAATGAATGAATGCCCCTCATATAGCCCTTCTGAAGATGAGCTATCCTTAAATCGATTTCCTGTCTTTCCTGCGCCGTGAGATGACTGAGGTCAGACTCGAAAGTCCTCCGCATCAGCCTCTCAAAGGCATAATCCCCCATCCCCATGATCTCAAGGAATGTGAGCTTTTTCTGGACTACAGTACCCATCTCGATTTCCATCGAAACTACCCCTTCTTCTCCCGGAGCGCCCGGAGGATCTTTTTCTGAAGCTGGTCAGCCTCCTCCAATAACTCAGCATTATCATCCACCACAGAGAACAGCAGGGCAGTCCCCAGCTTAACCTGAAACTCATCATTCACAGCAACAGGAGTGTGGGAAGGCATCACAACAGGCTTATACCCCTCCCGGATCATCACGATGTATGAAGCATCCAGGATAAACGGCTCCTTCGGACCAACCGCATCCGGAGATTTGAAGAGATCCTCTGGAGAGATATTATTCTCCTCAGTAACCCCTCCCTGAGGTTTGAAGACGCGCCAAAAAAGACTGTGAGTACCCTTAGTCATTTTACCTCTCCTTGCTGTGGCTCAGCGAACATGTCCGCAGGGGCGCGGTCGTAAATAGCCGACAAACGCTCGTAAGTCAATCTTTCCTTCATGTGCTCGAATGCGGCCAGAACCCTCTCCGGAGTGAGTCTCCTGAAAGCATCCTGCTCGTGTGTCCCAGTCGATTGAATCAGAGAATCGAGAAGGATCATAACGGTAGCGGCCGCCAGCCTGATTCCTGGATCGGAATGCACCCGGAGAGCGATAATACCCTGCGCGCATTCCGCGAGCGTGTGCTCCGCACCCAGAGGTTTACCCTCGAATAGAGAGAGAACCTTCCGTGCCCCAATGAGCTTGGGCGCGACAAAGATGGCACCTCCGAAGGCATCGAAAGAGTGTTCGGATAGAACCCTCCTTTCGTTGTTCTCCTCAGTATACACTGTCACTTGTACTGTGGGTGTGGGTAGAGATGAGGCAAGAGCCTGCATCAGAAGATGCAGAGGGTTGTTACTCATAAGAAACTCCTGTTTTTGGTTATTGCGCCGTCGAGCTTTCAGCTCTCGGCGTGAAGTGAACATGCAGGAGTCTTCTCAGCCTGCTCCGAGGGGACCGAGGAGCAGTAATTCGCGCGAGGCGATGGATACTTCTCGATCCGGGGTAAGTGTTGTCAAGCATTTTTCATAAACCTATAAGTTTTTTGTTAAGTTACGATTTCACACTTAAAGATGCGTGAACAGTCTCGACAGGGTTCTCAGGCAACTCATCCCGAAGCAAATCGGTGAGGCACACAATGCCATGCACAGGGTGCTCAGGGGGAGCAGTCTTTCTCTCCTGGTAGATACCGTCCTCATGTATCCAGCTTGTCCTGAAGCGCGAGCGCTCAGAGGAGTATGTGACAGTCACATTGTACACCCCGTCAGACTCTGGCAACGGGAGCGCGGTGACGCGCAAGCACCCCGGATCGCAAACTGAGATAGCCTTCCGAAGCCAGTGGTGTTCCTGGTCCCGATACCGGTTGTATCTTCCCGTCTTGAAATCGAAGTCCACAAGAAGGGCCACGATTTCCTGAAACCGCTCAACGTGTTTGGGTAGCATCCTCAGCATACTCACATCCCCCTTGCGGCAAGATGCGCGCGCAGAACAGACTTCTCAGGTTGTCCCCCAGGACACGGTGTAGTATCATCCCAGGTGCCGGGAAGGTTGTTCTCTACATGGAACGCAAAGTCAACTGCCTCCTCGTTCTCGGAGTCGAAATCCACGACAACCTCGGGGTATGACCCAAACTCGTGTGTTTCAGTCTTGATCCGGAAATACGCTCCCTCCGGCACAGGGCGAAACTTCTGTTCCAGAAGCTCGATATAGCGTCGGCACTCCAGTTTTGCCTTTTCCATAGTGAAGTCCGGACTCCCGAGTTGGAGGCACGGCTCAGCGCCTGGGGTGGGCCCTAAAAACAGGTGATCCCGCATGGCTTTTCTCCTTTTTACTGTCGTCTGTCGCATCCAGGTCGGCGAAGAACTTCTCAATGATCTTGCGTCCAGCCTGAGATATGGTGATTTTGTTCGCCTCCGCCGCCCTGGCCAGGCGCTCAGAGATTGAAGGCGTGAGCGCAATGCCCACAACCTTCGTTTTCTTCTCTTCCGGGGCGAATAGCGGCCCCGTCACGGGGCCACCTCTTCGTATCCTTCCTTGAAAAAGGTGTGGATACTTCCCTCTGTCCGCAGGCCCGCGATGTCACGTATGATGTACGTGTCCGCGCCCTTCAAAAGAGGGAACTGCTCGATGTCCTCGGGGAGAATAGGCACCGTATATTCGGTAACCTTGTTCCCCTCGGGGTCTTTCCCTGCACCCTCACAGATGCACTGCCCAGACTCGGCGCGCGCGAGGAAGTACTCGAAAATCTGGTGCTCCAGCATCAGAACATCAAGCTCATCCCCGGCTACCCGGTCCTGGACAAGGACTGTCGTCCCTTCCATAAGCGTTCTCCTTTGTAATCAATAACCCCGGAGAAGGGATCAGGCGCGGATGCGCCCGTCCCACTCGAACACCTCTGCATTGTAGAGGCATTTGAGGCGGTCTACCGTCTCGTAGACCAGATCCTTTCCGCGCGGCGTAGCCGGCGCAGAGAAGACCATCTTCTTTTTGTTTCCGTCATGCAGGAAGACAAAGGCACGAGCCCTTGGACTCCCTGGCATGACAAGTTCCAGCGTTCTTGACATGGTTCCTCCGGTTCCCCCTTCCCCCGGTCCCTGGGTTCCCGGTTCCCTGGGCAGGGTTCCGGGGGTCTCTGGGTCCGGTCTGGGGGCAGACAGGGAAAACGTTTTTCCGGTCCGAAACAATCCCCCCCCCATCGGGGGGGGGGAAGGAAGAAGGTCAGTGCAGAATCGGAAACATATAAAGATTTTCGCGGGAAAGTCCCGAGGTCCTCTTGATGTGCGATCCCAGCGCGGACGGTTCGAGGTGCAGGACGGCAAGGAAAAAATCCTTTATCGTCTCTGTCTCTTTCCGTCCTTCCAGGAGGGCGACGGCATGGCGTTTGTAAATGGCGTCTTGTCCATTCAGCACGTCATAGACACGAACGGG
>CAZFCP010000053.1:0-3157 GCA_964517775.1 uncultured Candidatus Marinamargulisbacteria bacterium
AAATCCAAATAAGAAAGAAAACCTATACTTCTTTATTTTTAATTTGAGTATCTTTCTTTGGAATAGCTCAGATTTTATCGGGCCATTTTTAGCATTTGAGCCTGAAACCATGCTCAATTATTACCGATTTAGCTACTTGGGAGGACTAACTCTAATACTTGCCTTCTTCAAAATGGTTTCTTATTCTTTTGAAAAAGAAGAAACAATGTTTGAAAAAATGTTTTTCAAATTGGCTTTCTGTACTGTGCTGGGGTTACTTCTGATACTCCCATCAAACCTATTTATAGAGTCTGTCGTTTATAACGGAAGTTTTCAAGAATACCCCGGAAACTTATACAATATATTTTCTGCATGTTTTGCGTTAACATTCGTTTACAACTTATATCGATTATCAAAAAAATTATTTTCAACAAATAAAGCAGAGAAAATCAAGGCAAAATACTTCTTTGTAGCCTTATTTTTTGCTTTACTCTGCGGTTGCTTTGCGTTCTTTGCAATACTAACCAATTTTAGTTCATACAGCTACATTGGAATCTATGGATTTGAGATAACATACTCCCTAATCCTCTTCTTCGGAATCACCAAACACGAACTAATGAGCATAAAAATCGTCCTAAACAAAAGTGGATCTTTTGTAATCACCCTTGCCATCTTCGCTTTCGGATACCTCACCCTCATTGTTTGGCCTTATTACCGGTGGATTTCACACGCTATCGACACCCCCTTCCTCCTCTTGTCTATCGCTTATGGCGGATTCATCGTCGGCCTCTACTTCCACAAACTTCAACGTTTCATCCAAACCTCTGCCGCCAAAAAATTCCTCAAGCTCGATTACAATTTCGAAAAAGCCTTGCAAGCCGCTTCTTCCGAGCTGGTCTATGCCGATTCAGAAAAAAACGTTATCGATGCCATCTTTTCTCTTCAAGCCAATCTCGAAATTGGCCTGTCTTTTGCGTTTATTCGTAACCCTGAAAGTAACACATTCAATTTTTATCATATCAACCATACCGAGTCTGAGACGGGAGAGACTTCCAATATTTCTACTGAGGTTTCGTCTCTAAATATCAATCATCCGTTGATTGCTGCGTTTTTTAATCATACGTCTTCTGTGACACTGTTTTCTAAGCTATCTTCTCACCTTCAGGAATTACTGGCAGCTTTTTCTATCCATCCTAAAAGTATTGTGTTGACTGTGCATTCCTTTAAGCAGCTTCAGGCCGTGTTTATTATGGGCCAAAAACTGGCAGAGGATGACTACACCGATCAAGATCAGGCCCTTTTTGACGTCGTTGTAAATCAAGCCATCATCATTTTTGAGAGGATTACCAGAACTCGGGAATTGTTGGATAAACAGATGCAGCTTCAGGACATTAACGTGAGGCAGATGAAAACCTTAGATGATTTGAGGCAGGCGCAGTTGAAGATTTCAGAGTTTGGACAACGCTACCAACGGCTTGCGGAACGGTATCGGCATCATTCCGAAATGGCGCTTTATAAGGCGAAGGAGTTGTCTCATAGGGCCGCTTTGGCGGAATTGACCATGGGGGTTTCTCATGAAATTCGCAATCCTCTTACCGTTATTAATGCCGGGGCTGAGGATTTGTTGGACATGCTGAAGGGTCACGATGGCGTGGATGAAAATCCGTGGCTGTTTACTATCGAAATTGAGGAATTAAAGAAGATCACTGGGGATCACAAGGCGGCAACAGACATTTGGAACTGGCTTTTAGAGCAGCGCTATATTGATTCAGAATCTAATCCCAATATCAACGATTACAATCCGTTTTTAAGTACAATCGCATTCAACTGGCCGGAACCCTGGAATGTATTTGAGGAAGCCATCACACATTATTTTAGTGATACTGCCAAAAAATGTTTGATTTTAGAATACCTGGCCGACACCAAAACCTGTTGTGACAGAGTTATCCGTATTACCTCGTCCATGATGCAATATGGGGCTAATCATGCCATTAATAAAGATCATTTTTTAAACATCCCAGGCGTTAATCTTGAGCTGGCCGAACAGATTTTTGAAGACCTCATGAAGAATGAATTTTTAGATCCTTACGGCGGGACCTTAAAACAATTTAAACCTCAGGATCCCTCTTTCATGCTCAGACTTAGGCCCGAGCTTCAGGCTTTTGAGCCTGCGGTTATTGATATCATCAAACAATCCAAAAGCATTCCTAAAACGCCATTGGATATTAACGGGCCTCTGTTTGATGCCCTGAAGGTCGTGAAAAACAAATTTACCTACGAAACTCGGCTTCACCATTCGTATAAAATTTTGGCGGATCAGGTTCGGATTTTTCAGGTTTTCTCTATCCTGTTTAATAATGCCATGGAGGCTATGGCGGATAATTCGAACGACAAACCTCAGAAAATTATTGTTCATACGAAAGACAGTGAAATCATATTGAAAACGGGTGAATCGAAAAAAGCGGTTTTGGTTTCCGTTCAGGATTTTGGATGTGGGATTAAGGAAGAAAATATTGAGAAATTGAGCAACCCGTTTTTCTCCACAAAAAATGTGACGGGAGGCAAAAATGCGGGGCTTGGGCTGTCTATTTTATTTGAGATTGTGGAGCGGCATGGCGGGACGGTGACGATTGATACAAAATTGAAGGAAGGAACGACGTTTAGGTTGTTGTTTCCGTGTTAACGCTGTCGGGAATGTTTTGCGGCATTATGGGTGATGTAAAGGCGGACGGCGTTTAATTCTTTTTCTGTTCTAATGATTCGATCGTGATATCGGGGCTGCCAGGCAAAGGGTAATGAATGATGGGTGGCATATTTTGTTACACCGATTTTAAACCCACGAACGATGGATGCCAAATTTCGGGATTGCGGCCCAAACCGATTGTGCGATGACCATCGCCCCGGCGGGATATTTTCACATACCCGCGATATTCCCCCACCCCAACGTAGAGACGCAAAATTTTGCGTCTCTACCCCGGCATCGGGATCGTCATTGGATTTTGGATGGGAAACGGCATTGGGATAATCACGGGGATTACCGGCATTGGGATCGTCATTGGATTTTGGATGGGTAACGGCATTGGGATAATCACGGGGATTACCGGCATTGGGATCGTCATTGGGTTTTGGATGGGAAACGGCATTGGGATAATCACGGGGATTACCGGCATTGGGATCG
>CAZFCP010000054.1:0-3138 GCA_964517775.1 uncultured Candidatus Marinamargulisbacteria bacterium
CTACAGTTGAGGCGCATTGCATCGAGATCATGAAAAAAACAATAAGTGCAACAATACTTGGGATAGAGAAAATCAGCTGATGCGACCCAGAAAATGTGGCCTGATGCAGGACGTGCAGCAGCCTTTCGTCCTGACCTTCTCCCACTGCAAACATTAAGGCTAATGCTGAGACAAACACTTCACGAGCGGCAAAGGCCAGAAGAAGTGCAACTCCAACCCGCCAGTCCACACCCATAGGACGAAGCATGGGTTCTATTAATTCTCCAAATTTCATCACATAAGAGGCATGTTGCGATGGGTAGGTAGAGACAAACCATAAAATAATACTGATGATAATAATTGTAAAACTGGCCTTTTTAATAAACGACATGGTTTGGTCATAAGTGGAAATCAGTACGTGTTTTAAAATAGGGCGATGCCATCTGGGTAGTTCGATGTGAAAACTTGAAGGTACCGTTTTTAGGTGTAAAACCCGTCCTAAAATTGCGGCCACAATCGATGCGATGGAAATGCTGCCGATATAAATCAAGGTCATTCCGATACCCCCTTTTACAGGGTCCGAAAAAAAGAGCAGTGATAATAACAGTCCATAAACCGGAAGCCGGGCCGAGCAGTTCATAAGTGGAATAATAAATAAGGTAATTAACCGTTCTTTTTTAGTAGGGATCGTTCTGGCAGCCATCATGGCGGGGATGGCGCAGGCGCAGCCTGATAGAAGCGGTACAAAGCTTTTTCCATTAAGTCCGATTAAAGACAGAGGTTTGTCGATTAAAACGGCCCCTCTGGCTAAATAACCACTGCTTTCAAGTAATCCAAGAAAAAAGAAAAGCAGGGAAATCTGAGGAACAAACACCAGTACCGAGCCAAACCCTTTGATGATGCCTTCTGTTAACAGGGCCGACCACCAGGTTTTTGGCAGTAGTGCAGAGGTTGTTGAGGCCAGTGCTGCAAAGCTGTTGTCGATAGTGTCGATAAATGGAGTGGCAAAGGTAAAAATACTCCAGAACAGTGTGAACATAATACCTAAAAAAATCAGTAGCCCCAGCGTTGGGTGAAGAATAATCCTGTCCCAGTCAAACCCATTTTTCTGAGCTTGTTTTGGTAAAATGTCGCAGGTTTCCTTAATCATGGCATCTGCCCACTGGTAATACTGATGTAGTTTTTCCATGGCAATTACCGTAGGAATCTGTATAGGGTTTTGATGTGGATTTTTTTGGCATTCCTGATAAAGAGTGTGTTTGAGTTCTTCAACCCCGCGTCCTGTTCTTCCGTCGATGCCAATAACAGGGCAGTCCAGTTTTTCAGATAAGGAATCGATGTTAAATATGCCAAAACATCTATCGGCAATATCAATCATGGTTAAGGCAACTACAACTTTAAAACCGGCTTCTTTTAATTGTCTGACTAAAATAAGATGTCGGGTTGGCTGAGTGGAATCTACAACCACAACAAGCAGGTCAGGATAGGGGCTGTGTCCTTCAATGAGATCATTTATGGTTGTAAGGTGTGAGAGCGTAACTTTTTCGTCATCAGATCGTGGGATGATGGATACAATGCCCGGAGTATCCATAATATGAATGGTTTTAGAGTTGATTTTTATTTTCCCCAAAGCGTAGTCAACAGTAGCTCCGGGATAATTTACAACCTTAAACCGTGATCCTGTAAGATGGTTAAATAAAGTGGTTTTGCCGGAGTTTGGCTGGCCTATACATACAACAACATGAGAGTTTTCAATCATGGGGACGGATTAGATGTTTACGCAGCGTAATCGGTGACAAACACACAGGCTGCATCCTGATGTCGAAGCGCAATTTTCGATTGACCAACCCGAAATGCCAGGGGGCCATTGAATGAGGTTTTGTTTTCAAGACTGATGACTGATCCTTTGATAAATCCCATTTCATGAAGACGTATTAATGTAGCTTCTTCGCCTTCAAGATCCGTAATAACCATTTCTTTCAGCAGCTGTACATTGTTAAGCGGTTGTCTGATTAAAACCTGGGATGGATTCATTGTGTTTTCTCACTTTGTTTATAAGGACTAAGACTCAGTCTCATTCAAAAACTAGAGGTTACCAAGAATTTTAAAGGGTTGTCAATAAAATTCTTTCTGTTGCTTTGTATTTTGTGTCAATTTTGTAATGAAAAGGTTGCTAAACCACGCATACTTTGATAGGATTCACAAAATTATCTTGTAGGAGTTATCACATATGACGCCCCATGCTTTTAAATCCTTTACAAGAGCCTATGGTCTTAATGAAATAGCTCTTGTCCCTTCTCATCATACTCTTGATCCGGAATTGGTTGATATTTCATCGACTATCGCAGGCTTAAAGCTTGATATTCCGATTTTTGCTTCGGCAATGGATTCTGTGGTCAGCCCTAAAACAGCTGGTATTATCGGAAAACATGGCGCAGTTGGTGTGCTTAACCTTGAAGGCGTACAAACACGCTACGAAAACCCGGATGAAGTTTTGGAAAAAATTTCGTCTGTAAGCAGAGAACATTATGTTGAACTGATGCAGGATATTTATCAGAAAAATCCTGTAAAAGATGAATTGGTAAAGGAAAGAATCCGTGCCATTAAATCTCAGGGCGTTAAAACTGTTGTTTCCTCTACACCTCAAAGTGCTCAGCGTCTTGGAAAACTGGCCGTAGAAGCTGGTGCTGATGCCTTCATGATTCAATCTACTGTTGTTTCAACACAATTTAAATCTAAAACTCCAGAGAAAAATTTAAATCTATCTCAATTCTGTAAAGATATGCCAATCCCAGTAATGGTGGGCAACTCAACAACCTATGATGTAACCCTTGATCTGATGAAAACCGGTGTAAAAGCTGTATTTATTGGAATTGGACCAGGTGCAGCCTGTACAACCCGCGGTGTTCTTGGAATCGGACTACCAATGGCTACCGCTATTTCTTATGCAGCGGCAGCACGCCAAACTCATTTTGAAATGACTGGCGAGTACGTGTCTATCATTGCTGACGGCGGTATTGTAAATTCCGGCGACATTTGTAAATCACTGGCTTGTGGTGCTGATGCGGTAATGATTGGTTCTCCGTTTGCGAAAGCATCCGAAGCTCCGGGAAGAGGATTCCATTGGGGTATGGCTACACCGAATGCGGTATTGCCTCG
>CAZFCP010000055.1:0-2945 GCA_964517775.1 uncultured Candidatus Marinamargulisbacteria bacterium
GCGCTTTCTCGGCGTCCAGCAACTTTCCCTGATACGAGATGCGTTGGGGGATGGCAAAAGCACTACCGCTGGCAACCAACAGCAATGCAATCAACATATACACTATTTTTTTTGCAGATGCGTTTATTAAATTCATGAGGATACCTTTTTAGTGAGAGTGTAAGCCCCTTTTCTTTCATTAGTAATACCCGTTTTTACCTAAATTAAAACACAGGATAAACTCAAAAAGAAAAAGGAGCATTAAACATAAAGCAAATACACTAAAATAAAAAGAGTATCCTTATTACAACACGTCTCCAATTACCATTTTATACAAGGTAATAATGCCACGTTTCTAGGACGGGTTTCAGCAGCCGTTTGAACCTGCCTTGAGGCGTCAAAACTAACATAGTTCGCACCACCACCCCCACTGGCAGATTGGCTACCGGCACCACCGTTAAAATAGAAAGCTCCGTTAGCTGTGTAAGAGTTAGAGTCTGATGTGATAGTACCCGTAATATTTTGCATCGCAAAACTTTCCCTTGTACCTACAGGACGAGTTGCGGTTGGAGTTGTTCTGGCACCCCGTACAAAGTCGTCTCTTAGATCAGGTAAGTTGAAGGTTGTAGACCCATCACCAGTACCAAAGGTTGTTCCAATGGCTGCAAACAGGTTGGCATAGGTTGTTCGTGAAACTGCTGAACCATCACAATAAAGATAGCCGGCAGGTGCAGTAGCCATGGCAAAGAAGAACACCGCTCCCGGAGGCACAACACCTCCAGACGCCTGACCTGTAATTTTAATGGCTCCGTTAACTTCCAGTTTTTCAGATGGCGTTGTTGTACCGATACCAACGTTACCATCCCCACGAATCCGCATCGCTTCAGTAGTACCACCATAAAATTTATGAGAATAGGTAGAATTTGCCTGTGGAACAGAGTACCACAAGGCATTACCTTCAACACCCATTCCATAGTCAACAGTCGTACCAGTCACTTGAGGATAAAACACAATTTTTGTACCTGTACTTCTGGATGTGAAAGAAGGAGCGCTAACACCTGCTGTATTAAAGGACAAAAGGTTTGATGAACCATTAGTCAGCGATATGGTACCGCCTTGGGCTGTAATAGATCCACCTGTGATAGATCCAGCGGTAACAGATCCGGCTGTATCTACCTGGAACGGGCTGCCTGATCCTACAGAAAGTGCGGCTGCAGGGTTTGTCACACCAATACCCACTTTACCAGTACTGCTAATCGAAAGACTTTCTGCTCCAGTTGTATATTGGTAAATACCAAAAGAACCAGTAGTAGAGGTATTAATATGAACATCATGGGCAGATCTATCTGGAGACATAACAATAGTTGAAAGATTTGAATTGGATTTAACAATTAACGCTGTACGTCCAGATCCATTTACTTCTAATCCGGTTGTTGCAAAGCTACCACCACCAGAACCTGTTGTACCAGTTAAAGGAGTTGTTGTACCAATACCCACATTTCCACCTTGAGGATTTAGTAATAAAGGCATTTTAGCTGTTGCATATTTAATAGATTGGATATAGCTGGCTTGACCTGTATTATCCGGGCCCATTAGCAACACCATATCTGTACCCGTTCCCGCACTTCGCAACTCTAAAGCATGGCCAGAACCTTCAATACCTGTAGAGGCATTATCTTTAACAATAGTTAATAGGGCAGATGGCGCATATGTTGAACCTAAACTCATATACCCTGTTGAATTTACAAGCGTAATACCAGCATTAGTACCTGGATACATCCGTAAATCTCCGGAAGTGTTTGTAAACATGTAGCTGGATTTAGCTCCGCTTCTGGCTTCAAACACAGCACTGTTATTTGTACTTTCGATTCTAATCCGTTGATCACCAGTTCCATACACGTGTAATGTATTTTGAGGATTTGTCGTTCCGATACCCACAAAACCACCTAACGGGTTAAGTAAAAGGGTGTAGTTGCTGGCCCCAATACTTGAGGTATTTCCATTATTACGAGATTGAATAACAGCGGCGTTCACACCGTTGGAGTAGCCTCCCAATACCAGATTCACATCGGAACCATTCACACTAAAAGCAGCTGTCGAGTTGAAATTTGTAGCTAGATCGTTCAGTTTATATCTGGAAACAAACAATCCTGTAGGCGGATTTGTTATACCTATACCTACGTTACCAGACACAACTAATCCTGTCGTTGCAGCAGAAGCGAAGGTGCCATTCCCAACAGAAAGACCGCCAACTACATTCAGTCTTGAACCTGGCGTTGTTGTTCCGATACCAACGTTACCGCCTGGAGCCCCAACATAGAGTACATCGTTAATACCGAACTGAGTTCCGGCGACCCCAACGTTTCTACTATAAATCCATGATCTGTTATTGCCACTATCATAGCCCATGGAAAACCCTTTTAAGCTGGCATCCTGAGCGGTGAAAAATCCGTAATCATTCATTGAGACAGCTGTACCTCTCAATTCCAAACGAGATGAAGGGCTTGTTGTACCAATACCAAAGCTTCCGGCTGATGTCATTGTGAATCGATCATTCATACCGCCTTCATTGAAGGTGTAAATTAATTTACTTTGATTACTACTGTTGATATTTACAAATTTCATATCCAACATCGCATTACCAGCACCACCATTTGGATTCACTCTAAAACTTAATGGTGCAAACGCATTTGTCACAATGGAATTATTCACAATACTCAATTGTCTGTTTGCATCACCAAAATCCGTATTGGCCACAAAGGTATTATCATTCAGAGTTAATAAACTTAAACCTAAATTGGATCGAGCGGTTGTTCCGATACCGATAACTGCAGAACCTTTTACATCGAGAATAGCTTCAGGGTTTGTGTCTCCAATCCCTACTTTTCCTGCTACATACAGGTTAGGAGACGTATCACCGATAATATTCATTCCGGTTACCAACGCATAGGCATCGATTGCTGATG
>CAZFCP010000056.1:0-2890 GCA_964517775.1 uncultured Candidatus Marinamargulisbacteria bacterium
CATTTAGGTTCAGAGAATCAATTGGTTAAGTTAAGCAAGTTAATCAACTGGAGTAAATTGCTTCCATTGCTTGGTAATAGACCTCTTGCATAACCTCAATTATCCAATTCCCAATTATAAATACCAGCTATAAGATTAAATCTTAGAGTAAATCTTTTTCTTCTATTTCTATATCTATCAGAGATGATCTTAAAGCGCTTTATTGAGCCAATAACGTTCTCATTTAGTACGCGTTCGCTTGCTAATTTTTGGTTATTTTTCTTATCTTCCTTGGTCAATGGATTCTTTTTCGTTTTCTTTTTTGGTAACTCACTATTAGCATGGATCTTCTTTAGACCTTGATAGCCAGTATCAGTAATAGCTCTAATCTTAGGATTAATATAAATTTTGGACTCTTTGAATAGTCTAAAATCATGACACTTACCATTAGTGAAGGCTGTGCAAATAATCTTCTTGCTATTTTTATCCACTACTAACTGACTTTTTAAAGTATGTCTTTTTTTCTTGCCTGAGTAAAAGTGTTTTTGTCTTTTTTTGGGCGCTCTATTGGAGTTTCAGTGGCATCCAACAACACGACTTCATATGAAATATCGCTCTTTAGCAACTCTTTACGTCCAGGTAATCTAAAATCAGGATGCTTAATTAAAACATCCTCAATCCAACGAACATTACGATAACAAGAGCTTTCTGATACACCATAGCTTGCTGCAACATGAAAATACGTTCTGTACTCTCTTATGTATTCAAGAGTCATTAGCAAACGATCTTCTATTGTTAAAGCGTTTGGCTTGCCTCCACGGCTTTTCTTATTTAACTCAGCTATTTGTAAAATTTGAACTAGCTTTGGACTGTCAACACTTTTCCGGACAAATAGTCACGCACATTTTTGGTTGGCTTCATAGTCAGCTGGTGATAAATAATCATTAGCTGAATGAACTCTAATCCGATTATAAAATACTTCTATATATTCAAATATTGCATGCTTTGCCTCCTCTCTAGTATTAAATTTTTGTTGGTAAACTAACTCATTTTTCAAGGTAGCAAAAAAACTCTCAGCAACCGCGTTGTCCCAGCAATTGCCTTTACGGCTCATGCTTTGGATAATCCCATGTTGAGCGATAATCTTTAAATGACTCTCAGCAACATATTGACTGCCGCGGTCAGTGTGCCAAATTAATCCTCTAGCTGGCTTTCTGCTAAAGATAGCCATTAATAACGCATTATTAACTAGATCTGCCTTCATATTATTACTCATAGACCAACCAACAATTTTCCTTGAATAAAGGTCAAGTACTGTTGCTAAATATAACCAACCCTCATCTGTTGAGATGTAGGTGATATCTCCTACATAGCAAAGATTTGGAGCAGTTGCAGTAAAATTTCGATCCAATAAATTAGGTGCTACTGGCTTATTATGGCGAGAATTAGTTGTAGCCTTAAATTTACCCTTACTTTGACAAACTAATCCAGCTTCTTTCATTAACCTCACAATCCGGCGACGACTCACTATTATATTGGCTTTGAATAAAATCTTTTTAATACTTCTAGAGCCATAATTACCTCTGCCTTTTACGAATACTGAACTGATTTGCTCAAGTAATAACTTATCTGCAGTAGCTTTCGCAGATTCAGCCTCAGCCTGGCTTAGCCAATCATAATAACTACTACGAGTTACCTGCATGAATTTACACATAACTGACACCGAAAACTCTGTTTGATGCTCTTTTATCCAAGCGTACCTTACTGAGATTCTTTTGCAAAGTACGCTGCGGCCTTTTTTAGTAAATCACGCTCCTGAGTTACTCTGGCTAACTCTTTCTTTAAGCGTTTATTCTCATCATAAATATGCTCATTATCAGTGGCTTTAGTGACAATCACTCTAGGGCCTCCATGTTTGCTAATCCAGGTATAGAGAGTGCTCTTTTTAATTCCTAAATCAACGGCTGTTTGTCCTATTGATTTGTCTCCTTCTAAAGCCAACTTAATTGCTGATTCTTTAAATTCTGATGAATATTGGTTTAATTTTCTAGACATCAATTCCTTCCTTCTAGTTTAACTCGTAATTAATTTAAACTATCTGTCCGGTTTAGTGTAGCCACATTACCATAGCTTGCTGCAACATGAAAATACGTTCTGTACTCTCTTATGTATTCAAGAGTCATTAGCAAACGATCTTCTATTGTTAAAGCGTTTGGCTTGCCTCCACGGCTTTTCTTATTTAACTCAGCTATTTGTAAAATTTGAACTAGCTTTGGACTGTCAACACTTTTCCGGACAAATAGTCACGCACATTTTTGGTTGGCTTCATAGTCAGCTGGTGATAAATAATCATTAGCTGAATGAACTCTAATCCGATTATAAAATACTTCTATATATTCAAATATTGCATGCTTTGCCTCCTCTCTAGTATTAAATTTTTGTTGGTAAACTAACTCATTTTTCAAGGTAGCAAAAAAACTCTCAGCAACCGCGTTGTCCCAGCAATTGCCTTTACGGCTCATGCTTTGGATAATCCCATGTTGAGCGATAATCTTTAAATGACTCTCAGCAACATATTGACTGCCGCGGTCAGTGTGCCAAATTAATCCTCTAGCTGGCTTTCTGCTAAAGATAGCCATTAATAACGCATTATTAACTAGATCTGCCTTCATATTATTACTCATAGACCAACCAACAATTTTCCTTGAATAAAGGTCAAGTACTGTTGCTAAATATAACCAACCCTCATCTGTTGAGATGTAGGTGATATCTCCTACATAGCAAAGATTTGGAGCAGTTGCAGTAAAATTTCGATCCAATAAATTAGGTGCTACTGGCTTATTATGGCGAGAATTAGTTGTAGCCTTAAATTTACCCTTACTTTGACAAACTAATCCAGCTTCTTTCATTA
>CAZFCP010000057.1:0-2811 GCA_964517775.1 uncultured Candidatus Marinamargulisbacteria bacterium
ATACCTCTTACCATGGAAGAGCTTAACCAGGACGTGGAGAACTATAATGAAATAGTCCCCGCAGACCAGCCGGAGAAGAAGATCACTACGCGTCAGCAAAAAGTCGATTACGCGAGGAATCAGATGGTAAGGAAGGCATTGCTTTACCAGGAGGCGTTAAACAGGGGGCTGGATAAAGACAGCGAAGTTGCCTCGGCGTTAGAGAGGACGCGCATGGAGCTTTGCGTCATCAAGCTGATGAAAGACGAGACGGAGAAGACAGAGGTAACCCCCAAAGAGATAGAAGACGCCTATAACACGTATAAGGACCAGCTTAAAGAGCCGGAACAAAGGAATGTGCGGGAGATAGTGGTAGGTTCCGAGCAGGGGGCCAAGGATAAGCCCATCACTGTGAACCCGCGTCCCGCAAACTGCTCGTGCAGCTTTTGCAGGGCGCGGATTTCGCTACTCTGGCCAAGGAGAAATCAAAGTCTGCCAGCAGTAAGGATGGCGGAGACCTTGGTTTTATCAGCAAAGGTAAAAAGTTTGCGCAGTTTGATGCCGTTGCTTTCTCCGATACCCTGGAAGTAGGAAAAACGAGTAATATATTTAAGGGTCCGGATGGATACTATATATTAAAGCTGGAGGCGAAAAAGGGAGGCAAGCAAAGGCCCCTTTCGGAGGTTTATGAGGATATAAAACGGTTGCTCCTCTTCTTAAAGAGAGAGCAGAAGATTGAGGATCTTATTAGCAAGCTTTCTAAAACCAATAAAATAGAAATTAACGAAGGGGAGATACGCTAGTGCAAAAACAAAAAATAATTTTTCTAATCGTAGGCGTTGCAGTAGGTTTAATTGCGGTATTAATGCTTAAGATGTACCTTAAAGATATGGATGAGAACGCCAAAAAGCAGGCAGCCCGGGCGCTGGAAAAGATGCGTCAGGGTCAAACTTCGGTTTTGGTCGCACGTCAGGATATACCGGCTAATACGTTAATCCAGGCCGGGATGTTAGAGGCCGCTATTGTCCCGAGGGAATATGTGCAGCCGCAGGCAGCTTCGTCTCTGGATAATGTAAGCGGCATGACGACGGTAGCCCCTATTTCAAGGGGGGAGCAGATCAGCCTTACAAAGCTTAGTTCGATTAGCCAGGTCACCAAGAAATATGATTTATCTTCCATTACGCCGATCGGCAAAAGGGCGGTTAGCGTTATCGCGGAGAATATAGACGATATCGCGGGCTTAATAAAGCCGGGCGATAGCGTTGATCTTATAGCTATAATTTCCGTGGCTATTGACGGAGCGGACGGGAAAAAGGTAATGCAGCAGCGTATTGCCCCTGCCTTTCAGAATGTTACTGTCCTGGCCGTAGGGCAGGACACAGACCCGAACCCTAAGTCGTCAGGCAAAGGGAGAAAAGAAAAGATAAACCAGATAACCGTAGCGTTAAGCCCAACTGAAGCGAACATCCTTTCTTTTTTACAGGACCAGGGTAAGATCCGCGTAGTGTTGCGTTCCGGACAGGACGCCCAGATTGAGGATGTCGAACCGATTACCTGGCAGGCAGTTTTGGATAAGATCCCTGCTTTAAAGCCGGAAGAGGTCCACGAAGAAACGATAGATATTTACCGCGGTTTGAAAAAAGAGAAAATCACAATATCTAAATAAGAGAGCGAGAATTATGAAAAAAACCCTTAGGATTATTGTTTTAGCCTTGGCGAGTCTGTTCTTTGTCTCAACCGGTGCGCTTTTTAGCGAGACAGAAAAAGAGGTAATTAAGATTTATATGGGCACAAACCAGGTCCTCTCCGTAAGCAGCCCTACGCGCATCGCTATAGGTAACCCTGATATAGTGGATGTTGTCCAGGTAAGCAAGAAGGAGATGACTTTAGCGCCGAAGGCCCCGGGGCATACTACTCTTGTGTTTTGGGATAATTTCGGTGAACAGTCATATGTAGTTAAGGTCTTTGCCGAAGACACAAGGCAGATAAAAGAGAGGATAGACAAAGCCATCGCTAAGCTGAAGCTTCCGGGGGTTTCTACCAAGGCAGAAGACGAGGAGGGCAAGGTTTTTCTTTTAGGTGAGTTTGATACGGCAGGCGATAAAGACAGGGCATTTCTGGCTATGGGCGCGTTAAAAGATAAGGTAGTCGATTTGTCCACTACCAAAGAAGATGAAGCGATAGTAGAGATTGATGTCCAGGTCTTGGAGTTGAATAAAGGTTCGGCCGATACGTTAGGTTTTACCTGGCCCGGATCGATCAGCCTTACGGAGGTAGCTAGTTCTGCGCCGGGCCTGATCGGGACAAAATCCTTCGCAAAATTATTTGAATTAGGCAATATGACGCGGAGTTCTTACACACTTAAATTAGACGCCTTGATTCAGGAAGGAAAGGCCCGCGTGCTTTCCCGCCCGAGACTCTCCTGTTTGAGCGGCAAGGAAGCAAAATTATTAGTTGGGGGCGAAGTGCCTATACTTAGTTCAACCGTAACCGGAGGAGGCACTAGCGGGACTTCTCCTACTCCGGGTAACGTGGAGTACAAGGAATACGGTATCATATTGAATATAAAGCCGACGGTCAAGGATAATAATCGCATTTACCTTAACTTAGGGGTGGAGGTAAGCGAGGTGGGCACGGCGGTTTCGACTTCTTATGCGTTGGCTTATCCTTTTAGCAAGCGCACAGCCAGCACAGAACTATATCTGGATGACGGGCAGACTATGGCTATCGGCGGGTTGATTAAGCAGAAGACCGAGGAAAAGCTGCGCAAATTTCCCTGGCTTGCTGAAGTGCCGGTAATGGGGATGTTTTTCAGGCAGAAGTCGCCTACTG
>CAZFCP010000058.1:0-2650 GCA_964517775.1 uncultured Candidatus Marinamargulisbacteria bacterium
ACAAACAAATGAATCGGTAATCCACCAGAGTTTTGATTGTTAAACGGAATACGTACCCATTTCAAACCTGATCCGCCAGGCGTAAATGAGGTATACCGTGCATAAATGTTTCCACTTACTTTCATATCGCCCGCAACATCCAGTTTCGCAGCGGGTGAAGAGGTTCCAATTCCCACATTTCCGGCAGCTGTAATTCTCATTTTTTCGCTGGCTGCGTTATTGTTGAAATCGGTGTGAAAAATCGCATCTCCGGCATTGGTTCTTAAATAAAGGTGTTGACTGCCGCTTCCGTTTTCCACCCAGAAGTTGCTGCTTGAATCTACAAGAAGTCGCGCATTTTGGCCGCCGTCTGATCTGGCCAACGCAATTTGGCCTGTGCCGGCATTATATTTTACAGCCAATGGATAACTTGGATTTGTGTGACCAATACCCACGTTTCCTTCAACAAGTAATCCATTTGATGGAGCTGCGCTTCCTGCATAGGTTGCACCTACAGATAACCCGCTCGTCACTGATAATCTGCTACCTGGGGTTGTTGTTCCAATTCCCACCAGACCTGTGCTTTTAATGGTCATAAATGTGTTTGCCGCATTCATGTCTGTAAATTTAAGATCCGCACTTCCGGCCATACCTGATGAAGCACTTTCAATAAAGTTTGTTCCACCTTGTGTTGTAATTTTAAATCCAGAGCTTGCATCTCGTAGATACATGGTTGAATACACATCTAAGTAAGCTCCCGGAGTCGTTGTTCCAATTCCCAACCGGCTATTCGTGTTATCCCAGAATAAACCAGCGTTGTTTTGACTGTACACACCACTTGCCCCAGCAAATACTACTGATCCTTGTGTAAACGTTGTCGTTGTTCCTGTTCCACCTTCACTGATGGAAATGTTTCCGGTTGCCAGTGTTCCGCTACCATTCACTTTCAAAATGCCGCTTCTCAATGGCATTGTCACTGAACTTGCACTTCCAAAATTGATCGCTCCTGTTGATGCAATTCCTGTCGCTGCAACAATCGCTCCCGAACTGTTCACCTGGAATTGGCTGGTCGATCCTACTGAGAATAATGAGCTTGGAGTTGTCGTTCCCACTCCCACACTGCCCTGGAATATCGCTCCATTCGCTGGCGCTGCTAATGAATCGTACGCCGCACCTACAGCAAGGTTTCCGTTAATACCCAAGATACTGCCTGGGTTTGTTAATCCGACACCTACGTTTCCACCTTGTGGGTTTAACAATAACGGCATTTTTGCTGTTGAATATTTGATGGATTGAATGTAACTCGTTTGGCCAGTGTTATCAGCTCCCATCAACAACACCATATCGGTTCCGGTTCCCACACTTCTTAACTCTAAAGCATGCCCCGTTCCTTCTATCGCATTGGAGGTGTTGTCTTTGATAACCGTCAATTTCGCTGTCGGTGATGTTGTTCCCATACCCACCCGACCACTTCCTAATATGGTCATCAAATCGTTTGCTCCTTGTAACCCAAAGGTTAAGAAGTTTGTACTCAATCCAGTTCCCATTGAATGGAATCCCATATGGCCTGCATCGTTGGTTGTTGCGGCTACTCCCAATTCAAATCTCACTGCGTTAGTATTTGAACCTACTCCCAAATTAGGATTTAACGCTTGTATCATCGCAATTTGACCTGTGTTTAATGAGTTTTCCAAATACAACACGTTCGTTGATGGAGAGACTACCGCCAACCGTCCTTTCGGTGTTGCTGATCCCACTCCCACTCGGTTTCCGTTATCTGTTAACAACGCTGATGATCCCAAACTTTGTCCGTTTGATGACCATTGCGCAATCGAGGAGTTTGTTCCCGTTACTGCGGTTACCGCACTCGTTCCGTTTCCTTTTAAAATTCCCGTTAACGTTGTGGCTCCGGTTCCGCCTTGGGCTACCGTTACTGTTGCGGTGCTAACAACTCCGCTTCCGTTTACACTTAACACACCGCTTTTCAAGCCACTGAATGTTACCGTTCCGCTGGTACTAAGTCCGGTTGCTGCTGCGATTGCTCCAGAGCTATTCACCTGGAATTGACTGCTATTTCCTACGGATAATGACGCCGCTGGTGTCGTTGTGCCAATTCCCACTTTTCCATCATATAACAGCGTCATTGCTGCCGTTGTGCTATTCACCCAGAACTGTAATGGATCCGATGTCGTTTGTCTCACAACTGCTGTATTTCCGGTATAGCCTAATAAAAGTCCGTAGCCTCCGTTTTTGTTAATACCTACCCATTTCTCGCCAGACGCTACTGTACTTAACTGTAACGGTACATTCACATCCGATAACGAGCCTGCTCCGATTGATAAAATTGCTAATGGACTTGAGGTTCCAATACCTACGTTTCCTTGGATAATCGCTCCATTTGCTGGAGCTGCTGTTCCCGCATAGCCGCTGCCTATCGCCGCATTGCCAGCTACGCCTAACATATTTACTCCCGCTGTGGTTCCTATTCCTACATAGCCGTTTGTATCCAATCTCATCTTTTCTGACCCACCTACATACCATGCATGGATGGATCCCGCTGGCACCGAACTCCACATGACTAAGTTGCTGATACCAAAGCTATACGGATGAACACTTCCCGTTCCGGGCCATAAGATTAATCGGTCGCCGTTTCCTCCCGTTGCTCCTATTG
>CAZFCP010000059.1:0-2612 GCA_964517775.1 uncultured Candidatus Marinamargulisbacteria bacterium
TTTTTACTCTTGCTTTTGCTGCTTCATAATCAACTGCAAATATCTGACCAAGGCGAATGATATTGGCAAGTCTTCTGGCAAGATCGTTTAAATTAAATCCGTCTGTTTCATTGAAGATCATTGATCATTTTTTTGGTTTTCTATTTTCTTTTTCTTGGGTTTTTTCTTCAGTTTCTTCTGTAATAACTTCATCTTTTTTGCGATGAATTTTTAACGCTTTTCCATTGGTTAAAAAGTTGATAGCTTGTTTTTCTTCAAGTTCAATAATCTGTCCTTTTTTGTAGGTGAGGTGGTCAGTAACCATTTGAATTTTTATTGTACTAATATTGTTTTTCATAAGTTTTATTCAGTGTAATAGGTGATGTTATAAGTTAACCTTATAGCTCCATAGATTTTGCTGCCATCAATTGAGATGTCGATTTCGGTAGATTTCAATTTTATTACATCAGCTTTTCTGGTTGGCATTTCCCATCCGTCAAACGCATCTTCGATCTGTTTGGCGATATTATCCAAAGCATTGTCAATTTCTTGATCGCCAAGCATCACTGCTTCAATAGCAACATCAAGCTCTCTTTTTATTGCACCATGCCCATCAGTGGTAAATCTTTCTTCAAGGATATTTTCATTTCTGGCATAAACTAAAATTGCCGGTAGAAATTGATCAAATAAAGGTTTTGATCTGCTGCCATAGATTTTGTCTTCTGCATCAGTTAAAAAAATATCATTGATTTTTGTCTTCAATCTATCGACTAAAGCATCTCTAATTGCTGTTCGTGGGTGATTCATGTAAAATCAATTTTTTACTTCCTGGCAAATATGGCTGAATGTCGATGATTTGATAACGCAGATTTTCTATTTCGATAAAATCGCCTTGATTGGCTTTTGGATAATGTGAGGCCATGTCCACATCCCGCACAAATAAAACAATTTCACAGGAGCTTATAGATGAGGTAGAGCTGTCCGTTTTAACCTCTTGGTAATCCTCGTGGAAATCGCCTTTGATTGCAAAAGAATCAAAATTACTATTTGCTGGAATGTATCTGGTGTTTTTGCCAAAAATTGCGATGCAGGGCTGATTTACAAATTTATCAAAATCAAACATTTGGATTTTTGGTTTCTTCTGGTTTGTCAGCGTCAGTATTGCTGTCATTATTCATTTGGCTTTTAGCCAAAATTTCTGCAAGCATTTTTTCCGCCTCATCTTTTTTAATTGGTTTTGAAGTTAGTAAGTTTTTGTTTTCGTCAAACACATTATACCTGCCAAAGCTTATATGCTGGATGCATGGATATTGCCCATTACTTTCGATTTCTTCATCAAAATCATCTTCAGAAGAAATTACCTTAAGCCTTTCAAGTAGCACTTTACTTAAGCCATCAGCAGAGATCGAAATTTTCTCCCCTTGTTTAAAATATACTGTCTCGATTACTTCGTAGATATCACTTCTTTTCTTCTTCAAAGAATGAGATCTGATATAAGCTTGGTCTTCAGACAGCTTTAACTCAGTACCAATGCCAAAACTAACAAATTTACCGATTACTTCATAATTTTGCATGATTTACCTCCATTAAGATTTAATTAATTTGGTAAGACAAGCATGTTGCCAGAATCCATAACCAACATTTCTCCAAGTATCAACGCCATACCAGTGCTTATCTTCTTTAAATTCTAGCTCTGAACCTTCGGCAATTGCTTTGAGCTTCACTCCTTCTTCCTCTTGACGAATAAATGGTTTAATTGAACTATCGGTTCTAAAAACTGCAAATTTATCTACCCAGTTAAGACGAGGGTTCTGAGCAATTGAAATATCAACTTCGTTAAGAACTTTGATGGCATTAGTACTGCCACCAACCGATAATGGAACCGCTATTGCAGCTTTTGCTGCGTACCATAAGGAAGTTGGAACCACTACCAAGAACTTACTGGCATTCTCATTCATCGGCTCACCCTGATCATCGGTAAATGACAATATTTGCTGAATCGTTCTAAGAATTGCCAATCTTATCGCCGCTTCACTTGGAGCAATAGCATTACCAACCTTTCCACCATCAATCTGATCAGCAAAGCTGGTTAAATCCAGTTGCAATTTATTGCTTTGAGCTGCGCCTCTTCCTTCTTGATGATCAATATCAAAATAATATTGCCCATCATAACAAATCGAACTTTCAGCATTAATGATCAACTTTGAAAGTAACTGAGCCCAGTGAGAATTAGTACGATCAGCAAGTTGATTAATCCTAACCTCAATTTGTCCGGTTTTATCCCGTCTCAAATCTTTAGTTGGAATCTCTAAGGTTCCTTCAAAATGTTTATTTTCAATAGTTAAGCCATTAGTGGTAAAGCCTTTAGCTTGTCTGCCACCAATCCATTGTCTCATGGCCGGAACTTGTCCTAGCCATTTGTAAGTTTCGCTTTCTTGATCAGAGGTGAAGTAATTGGAAATTGCTTCGACCCAATCCATACCGCTTTTTTGTTCAAGTCTTTTGTAATAAAGACCAATAATTGCCCTTGATGATAGTTCGTTAAGTGACATAAGTTTTTGTTTAAAATTGTTTTTATTTAAATCGTAAGCGTCTGGTAAACCCGCCCTATCAATTTAACCAAATCTAATTAA
>CAZFCP010000060.1:0-2590 GCA_964517775.1 uncultured Candidatus Marinamargulisbacteria bacterium
AAACCACAGCATCAGCATATTGAACAGAATATGGGTCAGCTCTTTCGCATGCAGAAACATATAGGTCCATGGTTGCCAAATTGCCCAATCATAAAGAGCCATGGATGGTCGCAAAGCAAAGATGCCTGTGAACGAAACATGAAAAATTCTCTCGATGATCAGTTGAAAAACAGCCCAAACAACCAAATTGATAATGATCAACCGACGTACGACCGGAGTTGTGACTCGACGAAATCCTTGCATCCACGACATAGATTTATTCCTCTTCAAAAAATCCTATCAGACGATCAAAACTTTGTTCAAGGCTTTCTATCACTGCCTTAGTTTCCGCAATCAAAGGAAAGAAGTTCAAATCCCCTTTCCAGCGAGGAATCAAATGGTAATGTAAATGTTCTGGAATTCCAGCTCCTGCCACAGCGCCATGATTCATTCCTAGATTGAAACCATCCGGCTGATAGGCCTTTTTCAAAACACGCATCGACATTTGCAATGTCTGGTGCAAATCCTGAAATTCTTTTTTTGATAATTTCAGAAAATCCCCACCATGGTTTTTGGGTACCACCAAAAGATGACCCGTATTGTAGGGGAACTTATTCAACATGACGGTGGAATAACGACTATGATATAAAACCAAACTTTTTTCAGAAGCTTTGGCCTTGGCTGCAGTACAAAAGACGCAGCCTTTGGGCTTCACCAATCGACGCACATATTTCAATCGATCAGGGCGGAACAAGATATCCCGTTCCATGGGCCAAATTTGATCATCAATTTTTAATTCGACTTTTTTTGCCATACCTTCTCACGTTGCCAGTCGTTTCATGGACTGGCAACGATTAACCATCTTGAAAAAAGATGTCTACATAGGTCCTAGTGGCACAGACGTATCTGCAGCTTGAATTTGAGAATTCAAGGCCTGAACAAGGTCGGACTGGACAATGATCGTTTCCTTCACTGGCTCAGTTTTTTTCACGCTCAATAAGGGCATATTTCCAGGGTCCTGCGGCAAACGGATGTAGGCTCGGCCTGTTCCTGGATGGACAACTTCAACTCTTTCATGTCGACCATTGTAAAGCTCCTGAACCCTCGTCAGATAAGAAGTTTTTGGTCCGATCACTTCGACCTCAGCCCCCACGCGCAATTGGGCACGAACCTCAAATGCTAACTCTTGAGTTGCAGGATCAAACTGCTCACCAAGGCCTGCAAAGGATTGAGTGTAGTGACGGCTGACAGAATGATCATAATTCTGACCCGAATGATCCGGAGAGCCTGCAATAAAACCTGGGTGATAACCACGATGGGCAATCTTATGCAACTCATCCCATAAGCTAGGATCAAAAGGGCGACCCGCTTCCATATCATCAATGGCGCGACGATATATTTTAGAAATCATGGCAGCATAATAAACAGATTTTGTACGCCCTTCGACTTTGAAAGAACAAACACCCGCATCCTTCATTTGCTTCAAATACTCGATCGAGCAAAGATCTTTCGCATTCATGATGTAGGTCCCATGCTCATCTTCATCGATTTGATAAAACTTCCCTTTGTCGCGAAGGTCTTCCAAATAAAATTCTTCATCTGGCTTGGGAGCTTCCGCCTTGTGCACACCAAAACTGTAGCGGCAGGTATTATCGCAAACCCCTTGGTTCGCATCCCTGTGGCTCATATAATGCGACAGCAAACATCGACCTGAATAGGCGATACAAATAGATCCATGAACGAAGGACTCCAATTCGATATCTGGTACGCGCTGACGAATTTCTTTGATTTCCTCCAGACGCAATTCACGGGAAAGAATGATGCGTGTGACTCCCATTTGTTGCCAGAACTTCACACTCTGCCAGTTCATGCAATTGGCCTGCACACTGAGATGCACTTGAATTTCAGGATATTTTTCTCGCACCATCATGATCAAACCAGGGTCACTCATGATCATGGCATGGGGCTTTAACTCTGCCCAACGTACAAGGTGTTCTTGAAAGGATTTCAGTTTCAAATTTCGCCCAAAAATATTGGCTGTCAGATAAACTTTTTTATTCTGAGCCCGAGCCAGAGCAAGCCCTTCACGTAGGTCCTCTTCATTGAATTCATTTTCCCTGGCGCGAAGACTGAACAGGGGAACTCCGGCGTAGACAGCATCGGCTCCATAAGCAAAGGCATACTTCAATTTTTCTAACGATCCTGCAGGCATCAGCAATTCAACTGGTTCCATCAGACTTCCTTTCACCCGAAGGCAATATTGGGGGGATGGCAACTTATAGGGGATGTTCATCCAAAAAGCAACCACTCGCACCGGGGGTGGAGATAAAAGATTCAGGGCTGCTGGATGAGGGGGAAGGCTCCACGGTGCGGAGCCTTCCAAAAATCAATCAATTCTTTGAACTGGGGCTTGGCTTCAGAGCACTTACGGGCAAACGATAGTTCATCCATTCATCATATCCATTCCGCATCCATAAAATATTTGTGTAGCCCAATTTTTTCAGGCGCAAAATTAAATTGACAGACAACCAACAGTTTTCATGATGGCAGAAAGAAACAACGGGATCGTTCTTTTTAATGCCTAATTTTTGTAAATCTTTTTGAAGTCGAG
>CAZFCP010000061.1:0-2553 GCA_964517775.1 uncultured Candidatus Marinamargulisbacteria bacterium
CCGAAAGTCCCAGCAAAACATCCCGAAAGCCGTTTTTATGGACGTAATCGCGGATGCCAAGACAGAGCGCCAGATATATATCATGGCAATCTTCGTTATATCCCTCACCCCTGCCCTCTCCCGTAAACGGGAGAGGGAGGTTATGCGCCCCTTCTCCCGCTTGCGGGAGAAGGTTGGGATGAGGGAGATAAGCAATATTTTTCCCATCGAATTCGAAAACAGAAATATCCTCGACCCATTGCGGGGATTGGTGGATCATGCCGCCCTGGGCATTGCAAGCGAAGGATCCGCCGTCAAACACGACCTCGTCTTGGCCACCGATCATGTTCAGATAAATCATGGGCAGCCCGACTTCGCGGGCACGGTCGAATATATGGCTTTTGCGGATTTCAAGCTTGTTTAGCTCATAGGGCGAGCCGTTTATCACGATAAGCAATTGCGCCCCTGATTTTTTCAGTTGTGCCGCGACATGCGGAAACCAGCTATCTTCGCAGATCATGACGCCGATCTTGTTCCCGCCCAATTCAATCGGCCGGATGGAGCCGGCCTGCGCGAATGTGCGCTTTTCGTCGAACACGTCGTAATTCGGCAATTCATATTTGTGAATCACTTGCAGGATTTTTCCCTGCCCAAGCAGGGCGGCTGCGTTATAGACTTTTCCGCCTTCTTCCCATGGCAAGCCGATCAGCAAATGCGTTTTGCCGACAATCTTGCTTGCCAGGTATTCGGCATGTTTTTTATTGGCGGCAACAAATCCCGGATTCAAAACCAGATCGTCGCACATATAGCCGGACAAGGAACATTCCGGCGTTATCGCCAAGTCGCAATCCTGCATCGATTGCCATGCCGTAAATATTTTTTCGGCATTTCCGGCAAGATCGCCGACGGTTGGGTTGAATTGGATGGATGCTAGTTTCATGCAAAATTCGTCATCCCCGCGAAAGCGGGGATCCAGTAGTTATAAAACCGGATGCTGCCACTCTGGATTCCCGCTTTCGCGGGAATGACAAGTATTTTTTATTCTTATTCACTCAATCCCCCAACCAGCACATATTTCGTGTACACATATTCCTCGATGCCGTAAAATGACCCTTCACGGCCAAAACCGGATTCCTTTACGCCGCCGAAGGGCGCGACTTCGGAGGAAAAAACGCCTTCGTTGATGCTGACAACGCCACATTGCAATTTTTCCGCCATGCGGAATGTCCGCCCCAAATCGCGGGTATACACATAAGCCGCAAGCCCATAAGGCGTGTCGTTGGCGATTTGCGCCGCTTCGTCCTCTCCTTGGAACGGGAAAAGCGCAGCAACCGGCCCGAAAATCTCTTCTTGCGCAAGACGCATATTTTTTCCGGCGTCTAGCAGCAATGTCGGCTCGAAAAACTGACCGCCCTGCGCAGGCTGCTTGCCGCCCAGCGCGATTTTTGCGCCTTTTTGCACGGCGTCCTGGGCCAGGTCTTGCACTTTTTGCAAAGCCGATTTGTCGATCAAAGGGCCAAGCTGCACGCCCTGCTCCGTTCCGTCACCGACTTTTAATTTACTCATGGCCAGGCGGAGCTTTTCGGCGAATTCGTTATAGACATCGCGCTCCACCAATATCCTATTGGCGCAAACGCAAGTCTGGCCGTTGTTACGGAATTTACTGGCTATCGCACCTGTTACAGCAGCGTCCAAATCAGCATCTTTAAAGATTATAAAAGGCGCATTGCCGCCCAATTCCAAAGACAATTTTTTCAAAGTACTTGCCGATTGCTGCATCAGGATTTTGCCGACTTCAGTCGATCCCGTAAAGCTGACTTTTTTTACGATCGGGTTTTGTGTCAACTCTTTGCCGACCGCAACCGGATCCTGGCTTGGCACTATGTTCAAAACGCCTTTCGGCATACCCGCCTGCAACGCCAATTCCGCAAGCGCTAAAGCCGAAAGCGGCGTTTGTTCCGCCGGTTTTAAAACAACGGTGCATCCCGCCGCCAATGCGGGCGCGCATTTGCGCGTAATCATCGCCGACGGAAAATTCCAAGGCGTGATCGCGGCGACGACACCCACGGGCTGTTTCATCACCAGAATACGCTGATTGGGCTTGGCGCTTGGGATAATATCGCCGTACACGCGCTTGGCTTCTTCGGCGTACCATTCGACGAAAGACGCGGCATATACGATTTCGCCTTGGGCTTCGGCCAGCGGCTTGCCTTGTTCTGCCGTCATAATCGCGGCAAGGTCCGCCTGATGCAGGATCATCAAATCGAACCATTTGCGTAAAATTTTGGATCGTTCCTTGCCGGGCAAAGCTTGCCATGACGCAAAGGCGGCCTGCGCCGCATCAATCGCCCTTTTCACTTCTGCGACGGCGCAATCCGTAACCTGCGCGATTTCTTTTCCCGTCGATGGGTTGTTCACGGCAAATGTTTTGGCCGCGCCGGTCCATTGCCCGTCAATAAAGGCTTGTGTTTTCAGCAAAGCGGGGTTGAGGCGCATTTTAATTCTCTTGTCCGGCCAGGGCGGAAAGCCCAAGGAAAGCCAAATTTTCCTGCATTATAATATAGGTTGGGATAT
>CAZFCP010000062.1:0-2551 GCA_964517775.1 uncultured Candidatus Marinamargulisbacteria bacterium
TTCTGCCGCGCGGCTCATTGGTGCGGTACAGGGAGTTATATGGGTCAACGCCTTCTGGGGAAGGATTGAAGTTAAGCGCCGAAGAAGTGGCGGCTCGGATTCTGATGCAGATGAGTCCGTCAGAAAAATTGACGTATGCGATTGCAGACCCAAGCATTTTCCGCGTCGATGGCGGCCCAAGTATCGCAGAGCGCATGGCGCGTAAGGGCTTGATGTTTCAACCGGCTGACAATGCGCGCATTGCAGGATGGGATCAACTGCGCGCGCGCCTGCGCGGCGACGGGCGCGGTCCATTGATCTATTGCTTCGGCAGTTGCAAGGATTCTCTGCGCACAATCCCGGCATTGATGCATGACCGCAATTCTTCGGAAGATGTCGATACCAATTGCGAAGACCATGCGGCAGATGAATGGCGCTATGCCTGCATGAGCCGGCCTTATATCAAGCCAAAACCTGCCGAGAAGCTGATGGATATCAAGCCATACACTTATGATGATTTGCACAAAGCCACTGATGTTGCTGACAAAACAACACCGAAAAGAATTTAAATTCATACTAACAAAGGAGTCGATATGACTGACGCTACCAATAATCCATTGTTGTCTTACTGGATTCAAACGCTAGAAAAGGCAGAAAGATCTGATGATGTCTATCAAACAAAAGTTGAGAAGATAATCGATCGTTACCGCGACGAAAGATCCAACGCCGAACGCTCTAGCCGCCTGAATATACTCTGGTCGAATGTAGAAACGCTCAAACCCGCGCTTTATAGTTCACAACCAAAGCCGCAAATTGAAAGGCGGTTTAAGGATTATAACCCGCTGATACGTGCCTCCTCGCAAGTTCTGGAAAGAGCATTGCAAGTAAATTTAGATCTTTGCGATTTTGACCTTGTGATGCGCGCTTGTGTGCAGGATCTTTTGTTGGCAGGCCGAGCGGTTGCCCGCGTGCGCTATGTGCCGGAACTGCTGGAAGTGCCGCAAGAGCCGGAACAGCAAAATGATTTTTCCGAAGAAATCCAATTCATGGCGGAAAAAGTCGTATGCGATTATGTGCATTGGCAAGATTTTTTGCACGCTCCGGCTAGACGATGGGCGGATGTCAACTGGGTGGCGTTCCGCAATTATTTATCGCGCGACGAGCTACGTTCCCGTTTTGGGGCGGACAAGGCGGCAGCGGCGCATTTAAGCTGGCAGCCTGGAAACGCGGCAGAAGATTGGGTGGAGATGACGGGTAAAGCCGTAGTATGGGAGATTTGGGACAAAACCACAAGACAGGTTTTGTGGATCGCGAAAGGTGGGGATATCAAAGAATCAATTTTGTTGGAGGCCCAAGAAGATCCGTTGCATTTAAGCGGATTCTTTCCTTGCCCGCAGCCGTTATTCGCCACATTGACCAACGATCAATTGACGCCGGTGCCGGATTATCTGCTGTATCAAGATCAAGCCATAGAATTGGATATATTGACCTCACGGATCACATCGCTTGCAAAAATCATCCGCCTGCGCGGCGTATACGACGCGTCCGCAGAACCGCTGCAAAGGCTGTTATCCGATTATGGCGCTGAAAGCCAATTGATCCCGGTCGACCAATGGTCTGCGCTGGCGCAGAAGGGCGGTCTTGATGGAATAGTTTCCTGGTTGCCGGTAGAGCGCATGGTGCAGGTTCTATCGCAACTTTACATGGCGCGCGAAAGGGTCAAGAACGATCTGTATGAAATCACCGGCATCGCCGATATTATTCGTGGGGCGTCTGCGCCTTCGGAAACCGCGACAGCTCAGCAAATAAAAGGACGTTTTGCGACGCTGCGTCTTTCGGAAAGGCAAAAAGACGTTGCGCGTTTCAGCCGGGACCTGATCCGTCTGCAGGCAGAAATGATCGCGGAGCATTTTTCAGCATCGACATTGCATCATATGACCGGCCTTGACGTAACACCGCAAATGGTCGGTTTGCTGCGCGGCGATCAAATGCGCAAATGGAAGATCGACATTGAAACCGACTCCACCATTGCGACGGATGAAATGGCTGAAAAGCAGACCAGAATCGAATTCTTAACAGCTGTCACCAATTTTATGAAAGAAGTCGCCCCGCTGGTGCAGGCGGGCGCGGTGCCTCTGCCGGTCGCAAAAGCGATGTTGCTTTTCGGTGCGCGCGGTTTCAGGGTTGGGCGCGAATTGGAATCGGTCTTAGAGTCCATCGGCCAAGACCAGCTAGTGTCATTGCAAGATGTGCTGGCGCAATCGGCATCGCCGCAAAATCCTAGTCAAATACCTAACGCTTAGAAAAGGAGAGGGGATGCGAAAAACCTATGTATATAAAAACGGCAGGATCTTGAAAAAAATTGATTCCGAAAAGACTTGTCTGGCTCCGCATGTGTTAACCGATATTGCTCCTTATCGCAGCATGGTCACAGGGGAACATATCGACGGGCGCGCGATGCACCGGCAGCATTTGAAAAAACATGGGTGCATAGAAGTGGGAAATGGATAAAAAATCTGTCTCCACCGATTGACTTTTTCTGAAATTTATGTAGAATGATTTCTAGCATAGA